>WRBL01000029.1 GCA_009784565.1 Streptosporangiales bacterium
AGCTGACGCAGGACCGAGACGGATCCGCTGATGGCGATTGGGTCCTCGCCCGGCTCGTTCTTCAGCGCCGCCACGGACTCGACCAGGTCGCCCTTAAGCTGCTCGGAGTTGCGCCAGGTGAACGTCAGCGGTGAGCGCGAGACGACGATCTTGCGCGCGTCGCCGATCGCCTTGGCCATCGGCGCGTCCGCCTCTCCCGCCTCCTCGCGCCCGGGCCAGGCCCCGGCGAACGAGTCGTAGGTGACGCGGCCGAACAGCAGGGTGCCGGCGGTGCCGAGCTGTTCGGAGACGGCGGCGCCGAGTTCCTCGCAGAAGTAGGGGAAGTGCCATGTCTGCGGCTCGCCGACGATGCCGTCGACGGAAGTGAACAGGCCCGCGCTGATCTTCTTCATGATGGTTCGTTCCTTCGCCGAATACGCTCCGAGCGGGCCGGTCCCGCGTCCCGTCACTACAGACGGGCCACCCGGCGCGAACTCATCGGCCCGCAGGGAAGCGACCACTGCGCGGGCGCATGGCTAGGACAGGCGCGTTCGCTCGTCAACGTGCCGGTTCGGGAGTGCCGGGGTTCGCGTCGCCGTAGGCGATGCTCAGGGTGCCGAAACGGTAGCGCCACTGGTCCTCGTCGGCGAAACGGTAGTTGACTTGCCACTGGGCCCATTCGCCGCGCTTCAGCGCGATCGCTTCCGGGCGGAATCCTCGCTCGGGTCTGCCGTACGAGTTGATCACCAACCGGACCCGAAGCAGACCGTCGGCTTCTTCCAGCACGACACCGTCCTGGCCCGGCGGTGCGTATTCCAGCGACTCCGTCGGCTCGAAGTCCGAGAGCGGCTGAGCCTGGATCCGGCGGCGGCTCGGGGTGGTCGGCGCGTCTCGCTGTTCTCAGTGGCCCCATCCGCCCCAAGATCAAACTAATGAGTGACTTTGCTGCACGCCCAGTGCGCTGGATCGACTCATTGTGTGCGCGAGATTCACGCGGAGCCCGCCCGCATGGCTGGACTCAGCTGGAAGCGACTGGAAGCGACTGGAAGCGGGGGCATGCCGCTAAAACAGGCGCGCTCGTTCGTCGACGTGCCGGTTCGGGAGGCCCGTGGTGAAGGTGTCGGGCTTCGCGTCGCCGTAGGCGATGTTCAGGGTGTCGAAACGGTAGATCCATTCGGTGCTGTAGCCGCTGAAGCGGTAGTTGATCTGCCACTGCATCCACTCGCCGCGCGCGAGCCAGATCGCCGGCGGGCGGTGCTTCCGCTGGGGAAGCCCGCTGGCGGCTTCGAGCTGGACCCGGAGCTTGCCGTCCGCCTCTTTCAGCCGGACGATCGTCTTGTCCGGCAGGGCGTATTCCAGCGACTCGGCTGGCTCGAAGTCATCGCGTTCGTCCATGACGACGGTGTGGGTCAGGGGCGGGTGCACCGAGGGAAGCAGGAAAGCCGTCGGTACCGCGTTCCGGCGGGCCGCGCCCGTTCCTCCGCGTGACTGCTTCGTCCACTCCGTGCGCACCAGTTGCGCGATGACCTCCACGTGGCCATTGTGGTCGGGCAGACCGGAGAAGGCCAGCGCTTCAGGGCTCGGCGGGTGGCCAGCAGAACAGGCCGGTAGGCGACGACGTCGCCTTGGCCGCGAGCCCGGCGTCGAACAGGCCTCTGCGGACCAGCGCGTCCAGCAACTGTGTCCCGCCGGTGGCCTCGACCGGGATTACCCAGCTTTCGGGCCGGAGACTGGTGAAAACATAGAGGCAGTCCGATATCCCCGGCTCGGCCTCGACGCAGACCCGGATCACCGAATCCCATCGGATGCTGTCCCGCCACGACTCCTGCCCGGGCGCGCTCACCGAGAGGTAGACGGACTGGTCGTCGGTCGTCACGACGAACCAGTCAATCGAGCCGCGGTTGGTCACGCCGAACATGATTGTGCTACAGCAGTCACACAGGCAATGGCCCGAAATGATGATTTGCGGGGGATCGTCAGCCCGTGGCGTGCAGGGCGTCGAGGACGGCCGTGATCTGCGGGTCGTTCAGCGCCTGCGGCCATCCGCCGTCACCGTTGTCGTCCAGCCAGGCGCGCGTCATGTAGACGAGCAGCAGGTCCAGGAGCCGCGGGACCGCTAGAGAACGGTGCGGGTGACATGGGGTCCGGCGATGGTAGCCAGCGCGTCATCGAGTCCGATGCTGGCCGTGGCCACGGCCACGGCCAGCGTCGTGGGTGCGGGCGCGGGCGCGGGGTCAGTAAGGGACGCCGATGCGGCGCCAGCGGCGGCCGCTGGTGCCGGGTTCGGCGGGACGGGTCGTCACGCGGGAGCGGTAGACGACGTAGGGGCGCCACAGGTACCACAGCGGCGCCGACCAGGCGTGGACCAGGCGGGAGAACGGCCACAGCGCCCAGATCAGCCAGGCCGCCGTGGCGTGGACCTGGTAGATCACCGGCGCGGCGGAGATGGCCGCGGTGGAAGGATGCAGCGAGAACAGGCCGCGGAACCACGGGGCCACGCTGGCCCGGTAGTCGTAGCCGTGCCCGAACAGGTTCACGAAGATCGTCGGGACGACCCCGGTGATGATCACGACGAGGAGCAGGATCAGCGCGGCGTAGTCCACCGTCGAGGTCGTGGCCCGGACGCGGGGCACGAACAGCCGCCGTGTCGCCAGGATCAGCACGCCGCCGATGACCAGCACGGCGGCGAGGGTCCCGGCGCTGGCCGAGAACCAGCGGTACACGGTCTCGGGGATGCCGATGGCGGCGGTCCACCGTTCCGGGATGAGCACGCCGATCACGTGCCCGCCGATCGCGGCGAACGTCCCGTAGTGGAACAGCGGCCCGCCCCACTTCAGCAGCTTCCGTTCCTGCAGCTGGGTGGAGCGGGTCGTCCAGCCGAACTGGTCGTACCTCCACCGCCACACGTGCCCCACGATGAACACGGCCAGCGCGATGTACGGCAGGATCACCCACCAGAAAAGGTTCACCGGGATGCCCCCAGGCTGTGCTGGCCCGGGGGGACGACTCCCCGGAACCCCCCGAGATAATCCGGCGGGGCGAACGGCTCCAGCCCCACGTCCTCGGCCGGCGGCCCGGTCTCCGTCAGCCGCTCGATCACCGCCTTGTCCGGCCGCCGCAGCTTCGGCAGGCAGGCGCAGACTCCCTCGATCACCCACTCGTACGGTGACGCCGTCTCGCGCAGCGCCCGCAGCAGCAGTTCCAGGTCGGCCCGGTGCTCGCGCAGCAGCTTCACCCCGCGCGGGTCGGCGGCCGCGAAGTCCAGCACCATCGGCAGGTAGTCCGGCAGTTCCCGCTCGAACGGCATCAGCCCGGCGGCGCGGTAGGCCGCCTTGAACCGCACCATTGCCATGCCGCGCTTGCGGGTGTCCCCGTACCGGTAGTAGGTCAGGTACAGCGCGCACCGGCGCTTCAGGTCGAACGTCTCCACGTAGTGCCGGGCGACCTCGTCCGGCGGGGTCTGCTCCATCCACTCCAGGAACAGGCCGAACGGGTCCCTGGCTTCCGCGTCGCACCCGCTGGCGGCGTCCTTGAGGAGACTGAGCCCGTCGAAGAGCGCCACGGTCGGGTACTGCAGCAGCACCGACGCGATCTTGAACGGGTCGACGGAAACCTTGGCAGTCATGCGTCCCTCCGTGCGGGATCGTCGGTCGGCTGCGGGTCACGCGGCGCCGGGACGGCCGGGGACAGGTCCAGGTGCAGGCGCCCGTCGTCGTCCCGGACCGGTCCGGACGCCGGCTGCGGGAAATTGTCGTCCGGTCCGCCCGGCTGGGCGCAGAACAGCTGCTCGTGCTGGGCCATCAGCGTCCCCGCCTCCTCCGCGTGCGCGGGCGGCACCACGTACCGGTCGGAGTACTTGGCGATGGCCAGCAGCCGGTACAGGTCCTCGAGGTCGTCATCGGACACGGCGTCCTCGTCCAGCTGGACCGAGCGCATGTGGGTGCGGATCGCGGCCAGGCGGTGCAGCGCCCGCCGCACCGGTTCCGGGTCCCCGGCGGTGAACAGGTTCGCCAGGTAGCCGATCGGGATGCGCAGCGCCTCGATCGCGCCGAAGAGCCCGGTGTCCCGTTCGGCCGCGACGTCCGCGACCGGGGACAGCGGCGGGATGTACCAGACCATCGGCAGCGTCCGGTACTCCGGGTGCAGCGGCAGCGCGACCCGGTGCCGGGCCGCCAGGGCGTAGACGGGAGAGCGGCGGGCCGCGTCGATCCACTCGGCCGGGATCCCGCTCGCGGCCGCCTCGGCCCGCACCTCCGGATCCTCGGGGTCGAGGAACACCTCCAGCTGCGCGCCGTACAGGTCCTTCTCGTCCGCGGTGGCGGCGGCGCCGAGGACCTTGTCGGCGTCGTACAGCATGAGCCCGAGATAGCGCAGCCGCCCCACGCAGGTCTCCGAGCAGATCGTCGGCTGTCCCGCCTCGATGCGCGGGAAGCACAGCGTGCACTTCTCGGCCTTGCCGGTCCGGTGATTGAAGTACACCTTCTTGTACGGGCAGCCGGACACGCACATCCGCCAGCCCCGGCACCGGTCCTGGTCGACGAGGACGATGCCGTCCTCGTCCCGCTTGTACATGGCGCCCGACGGGCAGGACGCGACGCAGGACGGGTTGAGGCAGTGCTCGCAGATCCGCGGCAGGTAGAACATGAACGCCTGCTCGTAGGTCAGCCGCACCTGCTCCTCGAGCCCGGCGAAGTTCGGGTCGTCGGCGGCCCGTTCCGGCGCCCCGGCCAGGTCGTCCTCCCAGTTCGCGCCCCAGCCGGGAGTCATGTCCTTCCCGGTCAGCGCCGAGATCGAGTGCGCGGACGGGTTCTGCTTCCCGGCGGGAGCGTCGGTCAGCGTCTGGTAGTCATACGTCCACGGGGCGCCGTAGTCGTCGATCGCGGGCAGATCGGGGTTCCAGAACAGGGTGGCCAGCTTCTTCAGCCGCCCGCCGGCCCGGGGCTTGAGCCGTCCCTTCGAGTCCAGGGCCCAGCCGCCGTGCCACTGGTCCTGGTCCTCGTACCGTTTCGGGTAGCCGACGCCGGGCTTGGTCTCGACGTTGTTGAAGTACACGTACTCGGTGCCGGGCCGGTTCGTCCAGACCTGCTTGCACGTCACCGAGCAGGTGTGGCAGCCGATGCACTTATCCAGGTTCATCACCATCGCCACTTGCGCCTTCACGCGCATTAGAACTCAACCTCCTGCGAGCGCCGCCGGATGACGGCGATCTCGTCGCGCTGGTTGCCGGTGGGACCGTAGTAGTTGAAGGCGTAGGAGAACTGGGCGTAGCCGCCGATCAGGTGGGACGGCTTGATCACCACGCGGGTCAGGGAGTTGTCGCCGCCGCCGTGCCAGCCGCTGACCTCCGACTTCGGGGTCATCAGGTGCCGGTCTTTAGCGTGGTACATGTACACGGTGCCGCGCGGCATCTTGTGGGAGACGACGGCCCGGCAGGCGATGACGCCGTTGCGGTTGACGGCCTCGATCCAGTCGTTGTCGCTGACCCCGATGGTCTCGGCGTCGGCCGGCGACATCCAGATCACCGGGCCGCCGCGGAACAGCCGCAGCATGTGCAGGTTGTCGGCGTACTCGGAGTGGATCGACCATTTCGAGTGCGGGGTCAGGTACCGGACGGTGACCTCGGGCTGGCCGTCGTTGAGCCCCTGGTCGCCCATGTGCCGCCGGTAGTCCAGCGGCGGCCGGTAGGCCGGCAGCGCCTCGCCGAGCTCGTGGATCCAGTCGTGGTCGAGGAAGAAGTGCATCCGGCCGGTCAGGGTGTGCCACGGCTTCTTGCGCTCCACGTTCACCGTGAACGGCGAGTACCGCCGCCCGCCGGTCTCGCTCCCCGACCATTCGGGGGACGTGATGACGGCCCGGGGCTGGACCTGGGTGTCGGCGAAGGTGATGTGGTCCCCGGCCCGTTCGACGGCCAGGTCCGCGAGCGGGACGCCGGTGCGTTTCTCCAGCTCCCACCAGCCCTGCAGCGCCACCTTCCCGTTGGTGGTGCCGGACAGGGCGAGGATCGCCTCGGCCACGTGGGTGTCCCGCGCCAGCGACGGCTGCCCGTCGGCGACCCCGCCCCGGATGGTGCCGTTGGCCCGGCGCAGGTACTCCACGGCCGCGGCCGGCTTCCAGTTGACGCCCTTCACCGCGGTTCCGAGTTTCTCCGTCAGCGGGCCGAGGGCGGCCATCTTCGCCGCCACCGCCGGGTAGTCCCGCTCGACGGTCACCAGCTTCGGCATGGTGACGCCCGGAACCGGCTCGCACTCGCCGGCGGCCCAGTCCCGGACCACGCCGCCGGGCTGCGCCAGCTCGTCCGGGGTGTCGTGCATGAGCGGGACGCCGACGATGTCGGTGCGCTTGCCCAGGTGCGTCGCGGCCAGCCGGGAGAAGTCCCGGGCGATCGAGCCGAACGCGTCGAAGTCGGTCCGGGTCTCCCAGGGCGGGGCGATCGCCGGGTTGAACGAGTGGACGAACGGGTGCATGTCCGTCGAGGACAGGTCATGCTTCTCGTACCAGGTCGCGGCGGGCAGCACCACGTCGGCGTAGGTGCAGGTGGACGTCATCCGGAAGTCGATCGCGGTGAGCAGGTCCAGCTTCCCGCGCGGTGCCTCGTCCCGCCAGTTCAGGTCCGGGGACTCCTCCGCGCGGACCGCGTCGTCGGCGCCGATCAGGTGCCGCATGAAGTACTCCATGCCCTTCCCGGACGACCCCAGCAGGTTGGCCCGCCACACGGTCATGACCCGGGGCCAGTTAGCCGGGTCATCCGGCTCGTCGGCCGCGAACGTCAGCCGTCCCGCCCGGAGTTCGGAAGCCACGTAGTCCGGGGGTGTAAGGCCGGCCCGTTCGGCCTCATCCGAGAGGTCGAGGGGGTTCCGGCCGAACCCGGGATGGGACGGCGACCAGCCCAGCCGGGCCGCCTTCGACACGCAGTCGGCGAAGCTCTGGTCCGCGAAGCGGCCGGCCCCCAGCGGGCTGGCCAGCTCGCCGGGACCGAACGTCTCGTACCGCCACTGGTCGGTGTGCAGGTAGAAGAACGAGGTGGCGGCCATGTGCCGGGGCGGCCGGGTCCAGTCCAGGGCGAAGCCGACCTGCTGGAAGCCGGCCAGCGGGCGGACCTTCTCCTGCCCCACGTAGTGGGCCCAGCCGCCGCCGTTCACCCCCTGGCAGCCGCACAGCATGATCAGGGTGAAGAACGTCCGGTACACCTGGTCGGAGTGGTACCAGTGGTTGGTGCCCGCCCCCATCGCGATCATCGACCGGCCGCCGGTCTGCTCGGCGTTGCGGGCGAACTCGCGGGCCACCCGGGCCGCGGCCACCGCCGGGACACCGGTGATGGGCTCCTGCCAGGCCGGGGTCCCGTACCCGTCGTCCCAGTCCCCGGGCAGCCCGTCCCGCGCCACCGAGTACTGGGCCAGCAGCAGGTCGAAGACCGTGGTGACCAGCTGGCCGTCCACGTGGATCGCCGGGACGCCCCGGCGGACGCTGGAGCCGCCCTCGGTCGGGCCCTGGTCGAAGCGCGGGAGATCGATCTCCACCGACTCGGCGTGCCGGCCGTGCAGGCTGAGGACCGGGTCGATGCCCTTCAGGTCCAGGTTCCACTTGCCCAGGCCGGCCTGGCTGAACCGGTCGCCGAGAGTGCCGTTGGGCGTGACGAGCTTCCCGGTGGCGTTATCGAGGAGGACGGGCCGGTGCGGCTCCCCCTCCTGGGTGAGGAACCGGCCCGGGACGTAGCGGTCGCCGCGCTCGGTCAGGGTGACCAGGAACGGGGCGTCGGTGTAGGTCTTCACGTAGTTCTCGAAGTACGGAACCCGCCGGTCGCGGAAGAACTCCGTCAGGACCACGTGCCCCATCGACATGGCCAGGGCGCCGTCGGTGCCGGGCGCGGCGGGCAGCCAGTCGTCGGCGAACTTCACGTGGTCGGCGTAGTCGGGGGAGACGACCACGACCTTGGTCCCCTTGTACCGGGCCTCGGTCATGAAATGGGCGTCCGGGGTACGGGTGACCGGCAGGTTCGTGCCCCAGACCAGGAGGTAGGCCGAGTTCCACCAGTCGCCGGACTCCGGCACGTCCGTCTGGTCGCCGAACACCTGCGGGGAGGCGATCGGCATGTCCGCGTACCAGTCGTAGAACGACAGGATCGTGCCGCCGATCAGCGACAGGAACCGGGCCCCGGCCGAGTACGACACCATCGACATCGCCGGGATCGGGGAGAAACCCGCGATCCGGTCCGGGCCGTAGGCCCGGGTCGTGTGCACGTGGGCGGCGGCGATCAGCTCGCTCGCCTCCTCCCAGGTGGAGCGGACCAGGCCGCCCTTGCCCCGGGCGCTGACGTACTTCTGCCGCTTGTCCGGGTCGTCCGTTATGGACTTCCAGGCCTCGACCGGGTCGCCCTCGTGCTCGTGCTTGGCCTCGCGCCACAGCTTCAGCAGCTCGCCCCGGACGTAGGGGTAGCGGACCCGGCCGGGGGAGTAGGTGTACCAGGAGAACGACGCGCCCCGGGGGCAGCCCCGCGGCTCGTACTCCGGGGAGTCGGGGCCGGTCGACGGGTAGTCCGTCTGCTGCGTTTCCCAGGTGATGACGCCGTCCTTGACGTACACCTTCCACGAGCAGGACCCGGTGCAGTTCACCCCGTGGGTCGAGCGGACCTCTTTGTCGTGACGCCAGCGCTCCCGGTAGAACTCCTCGGCCCCGCGGCCTCCCGTGCGGTGCAGTTCCCGGAAATCCTGGCTCGGCACCCCCGGCGTGAAGAACTGCGCCTGCCGCAGCAGCTTCTCCACCGGATCTCCGGCGGGGAGCAACGGGGCCAGCAGTTCTTTATCGTGCCTGGTCACGACATCTCTCTTTCCCCTGTGTATCAATGAGTAACTGATTGGGAACTCTAGGTGGCGTGACGCATGTTACTCATAGCAAAACTGAGACTCCTGCGCGGGTGTCCGGGGCGCAGCCCTGGACGATGCTGGTCATGGCGACGATCGGGTTCGCGGTCAGCTTCTGGGCCTGGGCTCTGCTGTCCCCGCTGGGCCCCCGGTTCGCCGACATCCTGCACCTGTCATCGTTCAGCCAGGCCCTCGTGGTGGCGGTCCCCGTGATCGTAGGGTCGCTGGGCCGGATCCCGGTCGGCGCCCTGACCGACCGGTTCGGCGGCCGGGTCATGATGCCGCTGGTCTGCCTGGCCACCATTGTCCCCGTGCTCTACCTCGGCCTGTCCGGAAGAACGTCCCTGCCCGGCCTGCTGGTCGGCGGCTTCTTCCTCGGCCTCGGCGGCACGTCGTTCGCGGTCGGGGTGCCGTTCGTGAACGCCTGGTTCCCGCCGGACCGCCGGGGGCTCGCCATCGGCATCTTCGGCATGGGCATGGGCGGTACCGCGATCGCCGCGCTGACCACGGTCCGGCTGGTGAACGCGAACGGCATGGCGTCGCCGTTCGTCATCACCGCGATCGTGCTGGCGGTTTACTCCGTGATCGCGTATTTCGTGATGCGCGACGCTCCGGGCCGGGTCGTGCCGTCCGACTCCGTCGCCACCCGGCTCGTCTCCACGTGCAAGCTGAAGGTCACCTGGCAGGCGGCCGCGCTGTACGCGGTGGCGTTCGGCGGGTACGTCGCGTTCTCCGTGTACCTGCCAACCGACCTGCGCAACGCCTACCGCCTCGGGCAGGGCGACGCCTCCAACCGCATGGCCGGGTTCGTGCTGCTCGCCGTCATCATGCGGCCGGTCGGCGGCTGGCTGGCCGATCGCCTTGGCCCGGCCCGGATCCTGGCCGTCAGCCTCGCCGTCGCGATCATCGGTGCGATCATCGAATCGTTCACCCCGTCCCTGAACCCGGTCGGGACGATCGCGTTCCTCCTCATGGCCGCGGCCCTCGGCGCCGGCTCCGGCGCGGTGTTCTCCCTGGTCGCCAAGGTCGCCCCGGCCACGGCGGTGGGCTCGGTCACCGGCGTCGTCGGCGCAGCCGGGGGACTGGGCGGCTTCATTCCGCCGCTGATCATGGGGTACGTGTACGGTCAGTTCCACACCTACCGCGCCGGCATGCTCGCCCTCGCGTTCATCGCGGCCCTGGCGCTCGTGCTGACCCTCACGGCGGTCCGCCGCGGGCTCACGCACCTGCAACGCCATTACGTCAGCTGACCGATGACTTCTGCCGCCGGCTGTCACATGCTGTGTGACGGCGGAATCCGGGGGGCTCGGAGCGCCGCCCCGTTCAAGAGAGCAGAACTCAAGCCGTGATGCACACGCAATCCGGCGCGGCCATCTTCGCGGCCTGCCGGCAACTGTTCCGCTGCCACCCGCTGGCGGTCACCCAGCCGCCGGCCGGGAGCGGCCGCCTCGCGACGATGGTGCTGCGGCACCGCACCGCGGGCTTCTTCGTCCTCACCCGGCCCCGGGACGACCTGTTCGTGCTCCGCTCGTGGCAGGACTGTGGCGGCGCCGACGGCGTCGAGCAGGAAATCCAGCACGGCAAGCCGGTCACGGACCTGGTCCGCCAGGTCATCATGGGCTGCCTGCCGGTGCCCCGCCACGGCTCCCTGCTGGGCTGGGTCACCTCCCACCAGGTGACCGCGCTGCTCGCCGTGCGCAGCCTGCCCCCGTCGGAGTACCAGGTCCAGGCCCAGGACACCCTCGGCTCGCTGCGCGGATCCACGGTCGGGGAGGCCTCGACCTCCACCAGCCGGCCGGCGGGCTCGGCCGGCCACCCCGCGGGTACCGCCGCCGGCGCCGCGCCCGGGGCCGTGCCCGTTCCCCGGCCGGCCCGGCGGGTCCGCTGCTCGGCCGGGCCGGAAGTGCGGGTGCTGCCCCTGGAGGGCACGACCAAGGACTGGCACTGGCCCTCGTTCACGGTCAGCCCGCTGGACGACTGGCGGTTCTGGGAGCACGTCGAGTGGGGCGAACTGGTCGACGTCATGCCCCTGCTGTCCGCCTCGCCCGGCCGCGCCTTCTGGGTTCCTTCCCTGGACGGCCGCCCCACCGGCCACGTGGTGCTCACCGACAACATCCGCATCGACCAGTACTGGATCCCCAAGGGCGTGTACTACGACCACTGGATCCAGCGCGAAGGTATCGAAGCCCCGCCCGCCGAGGACCTGGTCGCCCTGCCCCACGCCGTCGACCTGGCCAAGTCCGGCCTCTGGCCCCGCCGCCCCTGACCGCCGGTGGCCGGCCCCGCGACACCAGGACGAACGTCACCGGGCCCGGCCCGTACGTGGGATGCTGGGAGCATGGGTGAACAGGTGCCGACTGTGCTGATTCCTGGGCTGATGTGCTCTCCTCGTCTCTACGCCGAACAGCTTCCCGCGCTGTGGCGGTTCGGGCCGGTCACGGTGGCCGGCCATCGCGGCGCTGACAGCGTCAAGGAAATCGCGGGCCAGATCCTGGCCGCGGCACCGCCGAAGTTCTCGCTGGCCGGGCTGTCGATGGGCGGGTACGTGGCCCTGGAGATCATGCGGCAGGCCGCCGACCGGGTGGCGCGGCTCGCCCTGGTCGACACGTCGGCGCGGCCGGACACGCCCGACAAGACGGCGGGCCGCCGCGACCAGATGGCGCTGGCCGAAGCCGGCCGGCTCGGAGAGGTGACCGACATCCTCTACCCGCGCTGGGTGGGGCCCGCGCGGCGCGACGATCCCGAACTGCGGTGGACGGTCCGGCAGATGGCCGACGAGACCGGCCCGGAGGCGTTCGTCCGCCAGCAGACCGCGATCATGAATCGCCCCGACTCCCGCCCCGGCCTGAGCGCGATCGACTGCCAGACGCTGGTCGTGGCCGGGGTCGACGACGAGGTCACGCCCCTGGACTGCTCGGAGGAGATCGCGAACGGGATCCCGTCCGCGCGGCTGCTGGTGATTCCGGACTGCGGACACCTGTCCACGCTGGAACAGCCGAAGATCCTCACCACGGCGCTGACGGCCTGGCTCAGCCAGTAGCGCCGTCGTCCAGGGGGAGGGGCCGGCGGGGCACGGGCGTGGAATGGACGATGGACGTGGTTCACCACGACGCCGCGAAACCGCCTACGCTGAATGACGCTGAAGCGGGGTCCGGTCCCCGACGGACCAGCGGTGCCCGAACGGGTCGGTGAAGCCGCCCTGCTGGTGCGTTCCCCACGGCGCGTCGTGGCCGGTGAGCTGCTCAACGTCCGTGGCGCCGGCCTGGGTCGCCTGGTCGATGAGCTCGCCGGGATCGTCGACGAAGACCTCGATCCGCGTCGTGGTCATGCTCGCCTCGATCGGGCTGGACTCGGTCATCCGGCCGGGGACGGACTCGTGGAGCATGAACGGCGCGCCGCGCAACTCCAGCCCGGCGACGCTGCCCAGGTTCCACAGCTCGGCGGCACCGAGGGCCTTCTTGTACCAGCTCACGGCGTCCGGCGTGTCGGGGACGATCAGCATCACCGACAAGGACGCGCGATCGGTCTGGGTCGCTGTCATGGCCTGCACCTCGCTCGGTGTCTCGCGGACCAGGATCTCCAGTATTCACCCGGAGCCGCCCCGGCGTCAGGAGGCTGCCTGGTACACGCCCGGGGTGATGCCGTAGATGCGGCGGAACCAGCGGGTGAGGTGGGCCTGGTCGGCGAAGCCGGCGTCAGCGGCCGCGACGGCGGGGGAGAGGCCGGAAGCCAGGAGCCGCCGGGCGGTGCGGAGGCGGAGCAGGCGCTGGTAGTCGCTCGGCGGCATCCCGTAGACCGTGCTGAACGCCCGGTACGCCGCGTACCGGGTACACCCGGCGGCCACGCCCAGGTCATCCAGGGACACGTCGTCGCCGGCGTCGTGGATGAACGATCTCACGCGCGCGGCGATCTCGCGGGTCGCGGCCCGTCCGGTGCCGGGCAGGCCGGGAGGGCCGGACGACGACACGCGTGACAGGGTCCGGGCCGCGTCGGTGAGCCGCTCGGACCGGACCAGTTCCGGCGCCCCGCCGGTGAGCGCCGCGTGCAGGCGCAGCAGGGCGCGCGCCGCGTCCGGGTCATCGATCACCGGGTCGCGGAACAGCGGCAGCGGACTGTCGGCGAGATCCGCGAAGTACTCCGGCCAGATATGGACGATCCGGTAGGTGAACCCGTCCTCGCTGCCGGCGTGGCCGTCGTGGGGGTCGTCCGGGTTGAACGCCATGACGAGGCCGGGATTGCTCACATGCTGGGCCCGCCGGCAGCGGAACGCCTGCGCGCCGGCCTCGGTCACGCCGAAGGAGTAGGTCTCGTGGCTGTGCCGGTGGTAGACGTGCTCGCTGAAGTGCGCGTGCATCGCCTCGACCGGGACGGAGGAGGCACGCCAGTACCGGGCCCAATCTGGCATGGGCACCATTATCGCTCCTGCGTTCAAGACCCGGGCGGGAATCGCCGCCAAGCTGCTCGCCATGGGTTTCGACACGAAGATCGTCATCGGGGTGCGGGAAGACCTGGCCGCGTGGCAGAAGCTGAACGTGACCGCCTTCCTGGCCAGCGGGGTCGCGGCGTCCGCGCCCGAGGCGATCGGCAAGCCGTACGAGGACGGGGACGGGAACGCCTACCTGGCGTTGCTGGGACAGCCGGTGGTCGTATACGCGGCGACCGGGGAGCAATTGTCGGCCGTGCACGGCAAGCTCCTCGGCCGGGACATGCCGATGGCCGTCTACACCGAGGAGATGTTCTCCACCGGCAATGACGACGACAACCGGGCCGTCGTCCGGGAGTCGCCCGCCGCCAGCCTGAACCTGGCCGGCCTCGCCGTCCGCGGGCCGAAGAACCCGGTCGGCAAGATCTTCAAGGGGCTGTCCTTGCATCCGTGAGGTGAATCCCCTTCAGCGGCCGGAGGGGGGCGAGGTCAGCGGCCCTGGTCGCGGTGCCAGCCGCGGAAGCGGCGGAGCTTCTCGTCGCGCCGCCGGGCGATCCGGGCGGAGTCCAGGGCGTTCTGGTCGATGACGAACGCGATGGCGGCCGACAGGTCGGAGAGTTCGTCCTCAAGCCGGGACCGCAGGTCCGTGCCGTCCCAGTGCGCGGGCCGGCCGCCGGTGGCGATCAGCTTCCCGGCGACCTGGGCGACCTCGCCGAGTTCCTCGACCAGCTTGGAGACGCCGGGCCAGGTCCGGGAGCCGATGGCGAAGCCGGTTTCCGTGGTGTCCATGCTGTTCATCTTCGCCGGCGGCCCGGGAAGCCGCCGGCGACTGGCAGACTGGTCCCGGCGGTGAAAGGGGTCGAGTTCATGCCCAAGGGCTCCAGGCAGCGGCGGCTGAAGAAGGAGCGGGAGCGCCTGAGGCGGCGCTCCGCCCAGGAAGCGGGGCCGGAGGCCGGAACCGGAGGGCGCACGGTCCGCGAGCCGCGCTCGGAGCGGGAACGGGCCGCCGCGACGGTAAGCGAGACGCTGGACGCCCTGTGCCGGGGGGACGGCGCCGCCTGCGACTCCGGCCTGGCCCGGCTGGCCGACACCGAGTCGCCGGACTGGACGGCCGAGGTCAGCCGGTGCGTGACCGGAACGCTGCGCCAGCTCGTGACGAACGCCTGGCGCGGCGGCTGGCAGCCCGCCGAACTGGCCCGGCACATCGACCGGGAGCTGTCGCAGCCGCACGCGTCGGTGCTGTCGGACATGATCACGGGCGAGATGCGCGGCTACGCCCCGGCCACCGTGGACGACCGGTGGGCGGCCCAGGTCGCGGCGCTGCCCGTGGCGGTGCCGGACGCCGGGGACGCCGATTACCTGACCGAGTGGCACGCGCGGGCCGGCGCGAAGACGCCCCTGGGCGGGATGCTCGGCACGGTCGCCGTCGCGATTGAGACGCTGCATCAGCTCCAGCACCTCGGCGTCCTGGAGAAACTGCTCCCGCTGCCCGGGACGCCGGCCACCGCCCGGAGAGCCGGCCAGCCGAAGCCGCGGACGGCCGGGAAACCAGCCGATGACCGGGTGCTGAGCCGGATCCGCGCGCTGCTGTCCAAGGCGGAGTCGACCGAGTTCTCCGAGGAGGCCGAGGCGCTGTCGGGCCGGGCCCAGGAGCTGATGGCGAAGTACAGCATCGACCACGCGCTGCTGGCCGCCGCCGAAGGAGACGAGGAGAAGCCCGGCGGACGCCGCCTCCCGGTCGACAACCCGTACGAGTCGCCCAAGGTCCAGCTGCTCACCGAGGTGGCGCGGGCCAACCGCTGCCGTACCGTCTGGATCAAGGAGCTGGGCCTGGCCACCGTCATCGGCTTCGACGCCGACCTGGACGCGGTCGAGCTGCTGTTCACGTCGCTGCTGGTCCAGGCGAACACCGCGATGATGCGCACCGGCGCGAAGAAGGACACTGGCGGGCGGTCCCGGACCCGGGCGTTCCGGCAGTCGTTCCTGATCTCCTACGCCTACCGCATCGGCGAGCGGCTGTCGGAGGCCGCCGACAGCGCGGTCCAGGAGGCGACGCGGGAGCAGCCGGCCGGGCGCGAGTCCGGCCCGGCGGGCCCGGGGACGGACCTGGTGCCGCTGCTGGCCGCGCGCGAAGAGGCGGTCGACGACGCCCTGGAAGAGATGTTCGGCGGCAGCCTCGTCAAGAGCCGCACCGTCCGGGCCACCGACCTGGAGGGCTGGAACTCCGGCCGCGCCGCCGCCGACCTGGCCTCCCTCAGCAACCGCGACCAGGTCACGGACTAGCCGCCCCCGCGCAGCCACTCCCACGCTAAGTTCGCTGTTCGCGTTGCCCCGGCAACAGGAATCGCGAACATAAGCGCCAGCGCCAGCGGAGCCGCCGACGGGGGCGCCGACGGAGGCGGGGGCGCCAGCGGACGGGGGAGGGGAGCGGCCTCAGCGTTTGAGGGCGACGATGCCGTGGACGGGGACCGGGCGCACGGGGCGGGGGTCGGCGGGGTCGGGGCGCCAGTCGGTGATCGGGACCACGCCCGGCGGGACCGGCTCCAGGCCCGCCGTGAGCGCCTCGACCTCCGCGGCGGAGCGCAGGGCGAGGGGCTGCCTGGGCAGCATTATGTTCCAGGTGCGCAGCGCCGCGTCCAGTTCCTCGTCCATGTCGCTGGCCAGGTGGTAGATCGCGACGTAACTGCCGGCCGGAACGGCCTTCGCCAGGGACGAGACCGCGTGGGCGGCCTGCCCGGCGTCGGTGACGTAGGCCAGCGTGAACATGAGCAGGACCGCGACCGGCTGGCTGAAGTCCAGGGTGGCGCCCGCCCCGGTCACGACCGCCTCGGGGTCGCTCAGGCCGGCGTCGACGTAGCCGACGGCGCCGCCGGGTGCGGACTTCATCAGGGCCCGGGCGTGGGACAGGACCATCGGGTCGTTGTCCACGTACGCGATCCGGCATTCGGGCGCGAGCGACTGCGTCACCTCGTGGGTGGCACCCCGCAGCGGCAGGCCGGCCCCGATGTCGAGGAACTGCCGGATGCCCGCCTCCTCGACGAGGAACCGCAGGACGCGCCGCCGGTAGGACCGCGCGGCCGGGGAGATCCCCGAGATGCCGGGCGCGGCCGTGGCCAGGGCCCGGGCGGCCCGGCGGTCGGCCTCGAAGTTGCTCTGGCCTCCGTACAGGCAGTTGATCACCCGCGGGGCGTGCGCCACCTCGGTGTTGATGAGCGAGGCTTTCGCCCGGCGTGTGGCGTCTTCTGCCCAGTCGTCGGCCATTGTTATAACTTAACGCCGCCAGGTCCGGCTGTTCACGCTTTGAACTACTCCGAACACCGCGATGCCCGGCGGGACGCGGTTCAGGCTTCGCGGATCATGCGCCCGATGAAGTCCCGGGTGTCGGCGGGGGTGAGGGCGGCGATGGTGAGGTTGGCCATCGCCTCGGAGTAGCGTTCCACGTCCTCGGTCTTGTCCAGGTACAGGGCGCTGGTGAGCTGCTCCAGGTAGACGATGTCGGGGACCTCGTTCTCGCCGAAGCGCAGCAGGGTGAACGCCCCGCCCGCGGCGGCGTGGGCACCCCAGGCGAACGGGACGACCTGCACGGCGACCCCGGGCTGGTCGGCGCGCTCGGCGAGCTGCTTGAGCTGGCCGCGCATGACGGCCCCGCCGCCCACCGGGCGGCGCAGGGCTCCCTCGTCGATGATCAGCCATACGTGCGGCGGGCTGGGCCCGTCGAGCAGCCGCTGGCGCCGTATCCGCAGGTCGACCCGGCGGTCGATCTCGTCCTCGGGCGCGCCGGAATAGCCCAGCAGCGTGACTTCCCGGGCGTACTCCTCGGTCTGGAACAGGCCGTGCACGAACTGAAGCTCGAAGCCGCGGATGCTGGAGGCGGCGGCCTCCAGGCCGATATAGTCCTGCAGCCAGTCGACCATCACGTCGTCGTAGCCGGCCCACCAGCCGGGGGAGCCGGACTGCCGGGCCAGCGCCAGCATCGTGGACCGCTCGGTCTCGTCGGTGACCCCGTACAGGTCGAGCAGGTCGGTGACGTCCCGGACCTTGATCCCTACCCGGCCGTTCTCCATCCGGCTGATCTTGGACCGGGACGCCCGGATCGTGGTCCCCGCGATGCTGGTGCTGACCCCCGAGTCCGTCCGCAGCCGCTGCAGCCTGGTCCCGAGCATGACGCGTGCCATCGTCGGCCCCCGGGTGACGGGCGCGTTCTCAGTCGGAGTGGTGCGTCGGGACGGCTGGCGGATGATGCTCATCGGGTTGCTCCGGCCCTTGCGGGCGCCGTGCCGTGAGCGCCCTAGGCTGCTACTGACGGGTAATTCGAGGTGCTTTCATCCTCGTATGAGACGACCCTACCTCGTCATCACGCTCAGGTCGTCGAACTCGCCTTTCTTCGCCCCTGTCAGAAATGCCGAGACCTCGGCCCGCGTGTAGATCAGCGCGGGCCCCGCGGGATGCCGGGAGTTACGGACGGCGACTGTTCCGTCCGGCAGCGCGGCGACCTCAACGCAGCTTCCGGACGGGTTGCTGGTGCTGCTCTTGCGCCAGTCCGCCGTGAGCTGGTCGGCCGGAATGCCGTTTTCGGCGTGCATCGTTCTCCTTTGCCGTCGGGTAGCGGGTAAACCCCGCCTGCGCGGTGCAGCATAAGCAATCCGGCGGCCCGTGAGACGGCATTTAAATGAGGGGTGAAGAACATGCGTTCCGCGCCCCTCCGGGGCGGAGTATTTCCGGGTTCAGGCCTGCCGGACGCGCCTGCCGGTGATGCGCGACGGGGTGATCCGCACGTACATCTCCCGCTCGCCCCCGGCCCAGGTCACCAGGCCCGCGTCGCGGTAGGCGTCGCGCTCGGCCCCGGTGAGGTGATGGGCCGGGCCCTGCATGAGTACGCTCCAGCCCTGCTGCCGCTCCGGGTCCAGGTCATCGATCTCGAACGCCACCCGGTACTCGGCGCCCTCGATGCCGGTGCGCAGGTCCTGGTCCAGGGCGCCGTGCTCGGCGGTGCGGAACACGACCGACCCGTCGATGATCCGGTAGTTCACCGGCCGGATGGCCAGCCCGCCTCCGGTGCCGTAGGCGATGCGGCCGACCCCGCCGGGGGAGACCAGCCGCAGGCACTCCTCGGAGTCCATTTCCTCGATCACGCGCTCAGGCATCTCCGGTGATCCCTCCCGATGTCCGCTGGTCGTCACTATACGCAGTCACCTTTACCCGGGACGGTAGCCGCTATCCGTTCGGCGTGATGTTCCGCCGGGTATTAATTGCCTATAGCATTGATTGCACTATGCAAGAATCTCCGGAGAGCGCGGACGCCGACCTCGTCGACGCGGTCCTGACCGGATCCCGGGCCATGATCGCGGTCGCCGTGCGGTCCCTGAGCGGGCTGGCCGAGGACATCACCCTGGCCCAGTACCGGACCCTGGTGGTGCTCGCCTCGCGCGGCCCGCAGAAGCTGGCCGACCTGGCCGCGTGCCTCGGCGTCACCCCGCCGACGGCCGGCCGGATGTGCGACCGCCTGGCCCGCCGGGAGCTTGTCGGCCGGCACCGGGAGGAAGACGACCGGCGCGTGGTGCGGATCTCCCTCACCCCGGCCGGACGGGACATCGTCGACGAGGCCACCCGGCAGCGGCGGGTCTACATCGCCGAGATCCTGGCCGGGCTGCCCCCCGCGCGGCGGCGGGAGGCGGCGGCCGGGCTCCGGGCGTTCGCCGAGGCGACCGGAGAAGTCCCCGATAGCGAGTGGCCGGGAGTATGAGCAAGGATTCCGACAGCACGCGGCGCCTGTCCGGGCGCGCCGGAGCATGGGTGAAAAGCCTTCCGTACCTGCCGAAATGGCTGGTGCTGGGCGGCGTGATCGGCGTCATCGCGGGCGCCGGCGCGATCGTCTTCTACGAGGCGCTGACGCTGGCCACCCACTTCTTCCTCGGCTACCTCGCCGGGTATCACGCCCCGGCCCCGGCGGGGGAGGGCGGCGGCGCCGGCGACTCCGGGTTCGCCCGCCCCTGGGCGATTCCCCTGGTCGCGGTCCTCGGCGCCCTGCTCGCGGGCTTCATCGTCTTCACCTGGGCTCCCGAGGCCGAGGGACACGGCACCGACGCCGCCATCGACGCGGTCCACAAGAACCCCCGCATGATCCGGGTCCGGGTCGTCATCATCAAGATCGTCGCCTCGGCGCTGACGATCGGGTCCGGCGGGTCCGGCGGCCGGGAGGGGCCGACGGCGCAGATCAGCGCCGGGTTCGGGTCGCTGCTGGCCCGGGTCCTCGACCTGTCCCGGGAAGACGGGCGGATCGCCGTCTCGGTCGGCGTCGGGTCCGGCATCGGGGCGATCTTCGGCGCGCCGCTCGGCGGCGCGGTCCTGGCCGCCGACATCGTCTACCGCGACGACTTCGAGGCCGAGGCGCTGCTGCCCGGCCTGTTCTCCTCGGTGGTGGCGTGGGGCGTGTTCGGCTCCGTCTTCGGGTTCCGGCCGCTGTTCGCGATGCCGTCCTTCCACTTCACCCACCCGCTGCAGCTGGCGTGGTTCGCGGTTCTGGGCGTCGTCGCCGGCTTCCTGGGGCTGCTGTATTCCAAGTCGTTCTACGGCGTCACCGGCCTGAGCAAGCGCCTCCCGTTCAGCCGGAAACTGCACCCGGCCGTCGGCGCCCTCGGCGTGGGCCTGCTCGCGCTCGGCCTGCCGCAGGTCCTCAGCACCGGGTACGGCTGGATCCAGGAAGGCCTCCTGAACCAGCTGGCCCACATGCCGCTGATCATCATCCTGCTGCTGCCGTTCGCGCGGATCCTCGCGACGTCGCTGTCGATCGGCACCGGAGGCTCCGGCGGCGTGTTCGGCCCCGGAATGGTGATCGGGGCGTTCACCGGCCTGGCCGTGTGGCGGCTGCTGGAGCCGGTCGCGCCCGACGTCGGGCACGACCCCGCGCCGTTCGTGGCCATCGGGATGATGGCGCTGTTCGGCGGGATCGCCCGCGCGCCGCTGGCCAACATCCTCATGGTGGCCGAGATGACCGGGAACATCGAGATCATCGCCCCGGCCATGGTCGCCGTCGCCCTCGCCACCCTCATCGTCCGCCGGTTCGACGACAGCATCTACCGCTCCCAGCTCGGCACGCGGGCCGACTCGGCGGCCAGCCAGCTCGAGTCCGGCCTGACCCTGCTGCCCGTGCTCGAGGTCGCCGCGGCCGCGGTGCCGCCGCGGGTGCTGCTCAAGGCCGGGGACCCGGCGCGCGAGGCGCTCGCCGCCCTGGGCGGCGCCCGGCTCCTGGGCGCGCCCGTCGTCGACCCGGACGGGACCTACCTCGGGACGGCCGACCGGGACCGGCTGACGGCGGCGCTGGACTCCGACGCGGAGGCGACGGCGGGGGACTGCGCGGACCTGTCCGCGCAGACCGTCTCCGCCGACGCGGACCTGCACGAGGCGATCGACGCCCTGAACGGCGCGGGCGGGCAGTGGGTGACGGTCACCGACGGGCAGCGCCGCGTCGCCGGCATCCTCACGGCGGGCGCGGTCGTCCGGCTCTACCGCGACGCGGTCGAGGCGTCGGAACCCGCGCGGGCCTCCGCCGGATGATCCCGCAAGCGGGCGAATGGTGAATGCGGGCGACCGGGGAAGCGAATAAAAAGGATTATACGTTCGGAATCATAGTTTTTGCGGATGTGATTACCGTCTCTGGTCGCCAGACATGTTGGCACTTGGCAGAAATGTCGGCCAAGATATTCAGGTGGATGGGATTCCCAAGGCAATAGCGCGCTCGGCCGCCCGGTTCGGCTCGGCCGGGCTGAACGCCCTCGAGGTCATGCGGTACGGCGGCCTGTCGACGGGAGACCAGCAGTCCCCCTACGAGGTGACCGCCGAACAGCGGGTGTACCGGCTGCGTCATTATTTCCCGGAAGGGCAGGACGGGCAGGGCGAGAGCCCCGCGGGACCGCCCGTCCTCCTGGTCCCGCCCCTGATGCTGGCCACCTCGATCTACGACGTGTCCATGTCCTCCAGCGCCGTCCGGACCCTGCGCGACTGCGGCACCGACCCGTGGGTCGTGGACTTCGGCGCGCCGGAACGGGAAGAGGGCGGCATCGAGCGCACCCTCACCGACCACGTGCTGGCCGTCTCCGACGCCATCGACCGGGTCCGCGAGGCCACCGGCCGCGACGTCCACCTGGCCGGCTACTCCCAGGGCGGCATGTTCTGCTACCAGACCGCCGCCTACCGCCGCGGCGCCGGACTGGCATCGGTCATCACCTTCGGCAGCCCGGTCGACACGCACTCCGGCATGCCGCTCGGCGTCCCCGACTACCTGGCCACCGCCCTGGCCAGCCTGGTCTCCGAAACCGACCTCGGCAAGGCCGTGCTGGACCGCATCGCGCTTCCCGCATGGACGAGCAAGACGGTCTTCCGCCTCCTCGACCCGGTGAAGTCGGTCCGCGGCCAGGTCGACTTCCTGCGCCGGCTCCACGACCGTGACGCGCTGCTGCCCCGCGAGGGGCAGCGCCGGTTCCTCGACGTCGACGGGTGGGTGGCCTGGCCCGGACCCGCCCTGGCCGACTTCCTGCGCCAGTTCATCGCCCACAACCGGATGCTCGAGGGCGGTTTCCTCATCGAGGACCGGCTCGTCACCCTGGCCGACATCTCCTGCCCCATCCTGTCGTTCGTCGGCACCATCGACGAGATCGCCCCGGCCCCGGGCGTCCACGCGATCCGCCGGGCCGCCCCGCGCGCCGACGTCCACGAGGTCGAGATGAAGGCCGGGCACTTCGGCCTGGTCATCGGGTCCAAGGCCAACGAGGTCACCTGGCCGGGCGTGGCGGGCTGGGTCAAGTGGCGCGACGAGGGAGGCGACCTCCCCGACCGGATCAGGCCCGTTCCCGCCGGCGCCGCGCCCGCTCCGTCCGGCCCGCGCGCGATCGGGGCCGGCGACTCGGTCGGGTACGGCATCGAACTCGCGGGCGGTCTCGGCTCCGAGATCGTCCGCTCGATGTTCCGCCAGTCCGCCCGGGCGGTCCGCAACGTGCGGGAACTGTCGGAGGCGGCCAGCGAACTGCCGCGGCTGGCCCGCCTGGGCCAGCTCCAGCCCACGACCCGGGTCTCGATCGGCTCCCTGGTCGACGAGCGGCGCCGCCGCGACCCCGACGGCGTCTTCTTCCTGTTCGAGGACCGCGCCTACAGCGCCAGCGCGATCAACGAGCGGATCGACAACGTCGTCCGCGGCCTGATCTCCATCGGGGTCCGCCGCGGCGAGCACGTCGGCGTCCTGATGCGCACCCGGCCCAGCGCCCTCACCACGCTGGTCGCGATCAGCCGCGTCGGCGCCGTGTCGGTGCTGCTGCGGCCCGACGGCGACGTGGCCCGCGAGGCGAGGCTCGGCAAGGTCAGCAAGGTGATCGCCGACCCCGAGCGGGCGCCGCTGGCCGAGGCCCTGAAGGGACTGCCGACGTTCGTCCTCGGCGGCGGGGGAGGACCCCGCGACCTGGGCACGGACATGACCATCGACATGGAGCAGATCAACCCCGGCGAGGTGCGGCTGCCCGGCTGGTACCGGCCCGACCCGGGCGCCGCCTCCGACCTGGCGTTCATCGTGTTCACCGGGGAGGGCGAGGGCACCCGCCTGTCCCAGATCACCAACGGCCGCTGGGCGATGTCGGCCTACGGGACCGCGTCGTCGGCGGCCCTGCACGCGGCCGACACCCTCTACAGCGTCACCCCGCTGCACCACCCGTCGGGCCTGATGATGAGCATTGGCGGCGCGATCGCCGGCGACGCCCGGCTCGCCATGGCCACCGAGTTCAACCCCGCGACCTTCTGGGACGAGGTCCGCCGCTACGGCGCCACCGTCACGTCCTACACGTGGACGCTGCTGCACGACATCGCCGAGGCGCCGCTGAACCCGGCCGAACTGCACCACCCGCTGCGGCTGTTCATCGGGTCGGGCCTGCCGCGGGGCCTGTGGCGCCGGGTCGCGGACCGGTTCGGGCCCGCCCGCGTCCTGGAGTTCTACGCCTCCACCGAGGCCGGGGCCATCCTGGTCAACGTCACCGGCGCCAAGCCCGGGTCGATGGGCCGGCCCCTGCCCGGCTCCGCGGAAGTCCGCATCGCCGCCTGCGACATCGCCACCGGCCAGCTCCGGACCGCCGACGACGGCCTGGCCCGCGAGTGCGCGAGCGACGAGCCCGGGATGCTGCTGGCCCGGGTCAGCCCCGGCGAGCCGCTCAGCGTCGTCCCGCTGCGCGGCGTGTTCGAGCCGGAAGACGCCTGGCTGCCCACCGGCGACCTGTTCCGCAAGGACGGCGACGGCGACTACTGGCGGGTCGACAACGTCGCCGACGTGATCCGCACCGCCGGCGGGCCCGTCCTGTCCGGCCCCATCCGGCACGCGCTCGGCGGCCTGCGCGCCGTCGACCTCACCGTCGCCTACGGGGTCCCGGTTCCCGAGGTTCCCCCGGCGTCCGGCGCTTCCGGCCCGGCCGGGAACCAGGTCGCGGTCGACGCGGTGACCCTGCGCGCCGGGACCGGACTGGAAGCCGCCCACCTCACCGACGCGCTGGGCGCGCTCCCGCTGCAGCAGCGGCCGGAGTTCGTGCGGGTCGTGGACGAGATCCCCGTGACCACCTGGTACCGGCCGATGACCGGCCCGCTGCGCGCGGAGGGCATCCCCGCCGACAGCGACCCCGGCCGCACGTGGCGGCTCGACTGGGACAACGGCGAGTACAAGCCCCTGTGACCTATGAGCGGATGACGATGGGGACGGCCCGCGTGTACTGCACCCGGCCGAACCAGGCGACCTTCACCAGCGCCCACCAGTGCGCGCCCGGCCGCGCGGTCAGCGGAGCGGTCACCGTGAAGGCGGTCCGGGCGGTCTGACCGGGGCCGACGGCGAACCCGGCCGTCCACGGCTCCGCCCGGACCCCGTCCGGGCCCCAGGTGCCGAAGGGACTGATCAGCTGCGCCTCGCCCCGGGCCTGGGAGGCGGCGCCGCTGGCGATCGTCAGCCGCAGTTCCCCGGACCCGCCGGGGGGCAGGCGGATCTCCTCCGGCCCGGTCCAGGCGCGCAGGAGCCCCGCGGCCGGAGATCCCACGGTCACCGCGTCCTCGAGGACCTGGCCGGAATCCTCGGTGATCCGGGCGGCCAGGAACCGGGGCCGCTCGTCGTCCGCGTGTACCGGGAACGTCCACTCCGCGTACTCGTCCGGCCCGAGATCGTACGACAGGTTTCCGGCCCCGGCCTTCAGCCCGTCCGGCACGTCCAGCGCGACCGTCCCGGACGCCCCGGCCGGCCCCGCCGCGACGGTCAGCCGCACCGTCTCGCCCGGCCGCACCCGCGAGGGCGACAGGTGCACCGCGGCCGGCGGGCTGCCGGCCGGCGCCGGGCCCTTGTTGTGCAGCCAGTACCGGCTGAACACCGGCTGGACCGGCTCGAGGCCGCAGTCGGCCTCCCGGGCCCGCACGCCGGCGCGGGCGGTCAGCGTGGCGACCTCGCAGGCCCCGAGCGCGAGGGTGATCCCGGGTCCCGGGGAATCCAGCGGGTCCCGGCCGTCCTCCAGGATCCCGGCCGAACGGATCTCCGTTACCGTCCCGGGCAGCCCGATCCTCGCCGTCACGGGGGAGCCGGACGTCTCCCGCACCCGCAGCGCGATCTCCTCGCCGGAGTTCCCGGCCGGCTTCAGCGCGGACAGCATCACGGTCGCGGGCTCGACCCGGGCCAGCGACGCCTCCGGCCCGAGCGTCCCGGCGTGCGGGCCCGCCTCACGCGCGAGCAGGTCGTGGTTGAACCGGTGGCCCGCTCCGGTGAAGTCGCGGGCCCGCCAGTCGCCGGGCCCGGCCGCGAGGCTGTAGCGGAAGGTGCGGGACCAGTGCTGCCACGCCAGGCTGGACCCGTCGGGCGCGGTCACCGGATCGCCGTCCATCCAGACGCCGCTGGGCCAGCCGCCGCAGGCCCGCATCAGGCTCAGGTACATCGACCCGCCGGCGGTGGCCACGAAGCTGGGGATGCCCCGGTTCAGCAGCGCCACCGAATAGTCGTCCGCGTCCTCGACGGTGCTCCCGCCCCGCCCGTCGATCGTTCCGGTGGCGGCCAGTTCCGCGATGACGCCGTCGACCTCGTCGGCCGGGACTTCGAGAACCGGCAGGTCCCGCGGGCCGCGCACGTCCGCGCCGGGCACCCAGCGCCGCGCGGGCGGGCGCTCGGCCGGGATGAACCGGCGAGCGCCGCCCCCGATGACGATCCGGACGTCGGGCAGGTTGGAGTCGGCGTCGAGGCTGCCGTACCGTTCCCCGTCCGGCCGGGTGACGGTCGAGGTGACGCCCCGGCGCACCAGCGCCGTGACGAGGCCCCGGGCCCGCTCCGGGGCGTCCGTGATCACCTCGGCGACGCCGATCGCGTGCCGCTGCCCGCCCGGCAGGGTGATGACCGCGGGCGCGGACAGCCCGGCCCAGGTGTGCGCGGGCGCCTCCAGGGTCCACAGGTCTTTCGCCGTGTCGGACTCCGGATAGCCGAACGACCGCCCGATCACCGCGAAGCCGCTCTCGGCCACCGGCCGCGCCCCCGGCACGTCCGCGTCGAACCGGACCCGCAGCAGGCGGTCGGTCCCGATCGACCCGTCGACGTGGGTGGCGCAGTCGAGGAGGTCCTCGCCCGCCCACAGCGTGACCTCCCGCGTGACGCGGAGCCCGCCCAGTTCCGTCACCGACACCAGCCGCTCGCCGGCGGGGGAGACGTACCGGCGGACATCGGCCCGCTCCGGCTCGGCCCCCGGGCCCTTCGGCAGCAGGTGCCACGGCCCCTCGCCCCACGCCGGGTGCTCCGCGTACTCTTCCTGCACGGTGAGCACGTTGCCCGCGCCCCCGTGCCGGAGGACCTCCCGGCCCGTCCGGCGGTCGGTGATCCGGGTGAGCGCGCCGCCCCGCTCCGGATCGGCCTCGACCTCGAACGTCTCGTTGCCCGCGGTCAGGCCCCCGGCTGGCTCCCAGCCCCCGGCGGCGTCATCATCGTCGCGGCCGGCGGGCACGACGCGGTACACGCCGAACCCGAGCGCGGGCACGTCCGCCGCCCGGAACGTCAGGACCGCCTCCGCGATCGTCCCGTCCGGACGATCGCGACGGGCCTCCAGCGCCGCGGGAACCACGGATCCGTTCGGGCTGATGACTGAGATCCGGTCCGTGCCGGGACCGGGCCGGCATGTCACCGTGACCAGGCCGCCCCGGTCGGCCGACAGGGTGTTCACCACCAGGACCGCCGTGCCGTCGCCCCGGGTGTCGGCCAGCGCCGCCAGCCCGTCGGCGGCCGCCGCGCGAGCGTCGTCCCCGAGGGCGAACGCCTCCCGCCAGCCGCCCAGCAGGTCGGCGTACACCTGGTCGGACTCGGCGCCGGTGATCGCGTCGTGGTGCGCGCCGTAGGCCAGCAGCCGCCACGCCTTGTTCAGCTGCCGCTCCGGATACCGGAAGCCGCCGGGCCGGGTGAGCCAGGCCAGCGTCGACAGGCGCTCCGCGTCGAGCACCGCGGTCTCGGCCGCCCGCTGCGCCTGCTTGGTGTCGATGTAGGAGACGTCCTTGCCGGTGTATACCGGGTTCATGTCCCGGGTCTGCGGGCTGAACCCCGTGGCCTGGGGCCTTCCCGGCCGCTTCCCGGCCCCCGGGCCCGGGGAATGCGCCCGGACCGCGTCGAAGAACTCGCGCGGCACCGCGGTGGTGAACCGGGGCCAGGCGTAGCGCCGTGCCCATTCCCGGTGAACCTCGGTCACCCACCTGGACGGCACCAGGTGGTCCCCGCCCACGGGCAGCAGCACGTTCGGAGTGGCGGCGACGCCCTTCAGGTCGTCGAACTGCTGGCAGGCGGTCATCACCGCCTCTTCCAGGGTGGTCGCCTGCTCGTCCATCGCCCATCCCGCGATGTAGTGGCTGGCCATGTACGAGGTGAGGAGCCCCGATCCGTTCGGGCTGATCCACTCGAACTCCGACGGGAACTGCATCCGCTCGTTGGAGCCGACGTGCCGTTTCGGGCCCCACATGTGGAACGGGCCCCGCGCCCAGGCGCTCGAGTCCAGGCCCGCGTCCGCGCACAGGCCGGGGAACGACGGGTCGTGGCCGAACACGTCCAGCTGCCATGCGGTCCGCACGTCCGCGCCCAGTACGCCCCGCTGGAAGCCCGTCCCGTAGATCAGGCTCCGGACGGCCGTCTCGGGATGCGTGAGGTTCGTGTTCGGCTCGTTGTAGGTGCCGCCGACGATCTCGACCCGGCCTTCGGCGAGGAACCGCCGGAGGGTGTCCCGGTCCTCGGGGCAGGAATCCCAGTGCGGCTTCAGGTAGTCCACCTCGGCCAGGACGAACTTGTAGTCCGGGTCCAGCCGCGCCGCGTCCAGGTGGGCGCGGACCAGGTCGAACGCCGACGCCACGGTGGTCTTCGGCCGTTTCGCCTCGGCGGCCGGGATGTCGTAGTAGGCCTCGGTGAATCCGCCCTGGGTGTTCCACCACACCGGGTCATAGTGGAAGTGGGAGACCATCCACATCGTCCAGCCGGTCGAGGCCGCCGTGACCGTGGTATCGACGGTGACCCTCTGCGCCCGGGGCCGGTCCCCGCGGACGGCTTCCAGCGGGCCGCCCGCGCCCGTCGCGGCCTCGGCCGTCACGGTCGCCCGGTGGACGCTGCCCTCCGGGGCGGGCGCCGCGATCAGCACCCCGACGTCCGCGAGAAGCTCCTCCTGCCCGCCCGCGCTGAGCAGCACCGGCTCCGGCGTCGTCACGCCCGGCCCGTCCACCCGCACCGTCACCCGCGCGTACGGGACGTCCTCCAGCCGGACCCGGATCACCTGCCGCGGCTGATGAACCGTCCCGGCGAACAGGTCGGTGCTCTCGACCGAACGGATCCTCACGAGCCCTCTTCGTCCAGCATGATCAACATCCAACCATTCGTCCCCGCCGTGACTCCGCTCCGGTGCGGTCCGGCGGCGCCCGGGCCGGCTGGTCAGCCCCGGTGCCGGGAGGGACTTCATCGGTCCCGGCCGGTTCTATGCGGCCTGCCGCCAGGGGGCGGTCCAGTCTTCGTCCAGGAGGTCCGGCCGGCGCAGGTAGTCCATCATGAGCTGGACCGACTCCCGCACGTCGCGGGTCAGCCGGAAGCACTCGGCCGCCGAGCCGCAGCCTTCGGGCGCGTACTGCCTGGCCATCGCCACCACCGTGTCGGCCAGGCCGCTGAGCTCGTCAGCGTCTTCCGGGGCCAGCGGCCACGCTCCGTGGCCGGAGGCGGAGCCGGCGCTGGCCACCTGGTCGTGCAGCCATTCCCAGGGGCTGGCCGTGAGCGCCGGGTCCCAGGCTCTCGAGGACGGCTCGCTGCCGGAGAACCCGGGGTGGAAGTGGGCGACGCCGTAGCTGCCGGGCCGGTCGCTGAGGCGGTCGAACAGGTCGGCCCGCCACAGCGGGCGGTCCGCCGTGACGACCTGGGCCGCTGACTCGCTGCCGCGGTGCGGCTGCGGCACCAGCTCCCGCAGTTCGATCCGGGCGCCGTGCTCCATGGACGCGTCGTCGAGGTCGATCTCGAACCAGTGCCGCGTGATGACGGCGCAGCGAGTGAGGGCGAGAATCTGCTGCACAGTACCTCCGTACCGTAGACGGGCCAGGGATGAAATAGTCCGCAACGGATCCTGCCGGCGAACCGTTCGTAGCGTAGGGTCGCGGTGATGAATCTCACCTCCCGGCGGGCTACCGTCGCGCTGATCGTGCTGGTGGCGTCGGTCGCGGCCGCCGGGTGCGACGGATCGAGCTCCCCGGGCCCGGACAGCGCCGGGTGTTCGGGCGCGCGGACTCTCTCGACGCGGGGCGCCGTGCTGTACCCCGAGGTCGGAAACGGTGGCTACACGAGCGTGCATACCGCCACCCACACGGTGTACGACGCGAACACCAACCGCTTCCTGCCCGGCAACCATGTCGATCTCACCGACCGCGCGACCCAGTGCCTGTCGAGCCTGAGCCTGGACTTCGAGCGCTTCGTGCCCGGACACCCGAAGGACGGTCCGGACATGCGGGTGCAGGCGGTGAGCATCGACGGAGCGCCGGCGTCGTATCGTTTCGCCCAGCCGACGTATCCGGGCGATCCGCGCGGACCAGACGACCCCGATCCCCGCGCCCACGAGACCTCCCAGCACGACCCCGTCGGCGGGCCGCACCACAACCCGCTGCCACCCGCATGCTCGCCGGAACTGACCCGGGCGCCTCTGCCCGCAGCACCCAACTACAGGCTGCACCAGCAGCTCAGCGCCTACGAGGAGTCACGCAACGGCACCCAGTGCCCGGCCGACAAGCTCGTCATCACCCCGCGAACGCCGATCCCCGGTGGCCGCAGGTTCACGATCACCGTCGCCTACACCGGCACCCCCGGAGTGCACTACGACGCCGACGGCTCCCGGGAGGGCTGGATGCGTGAATCCGACGGCAACTGGATGGAGACCGAGCCGGTCGGCACCGAGGACTGGATGCCGCTCAACGACTACCCCACCGCCAAGCCGAGCTACGACTTCTCGATCACCACCGAGCGCGGCAAGACCGCGATCGCCAACGGCCAGCGCGTTAGCATCACCGACAACGCACCCGACGCGCAGTTCCCGCACGGATCGGCAACCACGCTGTGGCATGCGCCGATGCCGATCGCCAGCTACCTGGCGCTGACGATCGTCGGGGACTACACGACGAGGGTGCGCATCGTCGACGGCAGGCGCTACTACGCGTTCCAGGCTCGCAGCACCCCGGCGCGCATCCGTGCCCAGAACGTTGCGGCGATGGCCCAGCAGGTCGGCGTCACCCGTTCCCAGCAGCGGATCACCGGACCTTTTCCCTTCACGTCGGATGGAATCGTGGCCGGGAGCCCGAGCACCCGGAGCGGCGAGGAGGAGATGGAGTCGATGATCGTCCTGCCCGGAAACGGGCTCGGGCTCGTGTTCGGGGAGGCAGTGGTCCACGAGAACTTCCACCAGTGGTGGGGTGACAACGTCAGCGACGCCAACCTCGACATGACCTTCCTCAAGGAGGGCATGGCGACGCTGACGGCCCAACTGCACGAGGCGAACCGAGCTGCCCAGACCGCCGGCGGGCCGAACACAACGGCCGGTCGCGCCGCGTTCCTCGGCTACCTCGTGCACCAGTTCAACTCGCTGTATGACCTCGGACCAGGCTTCTGGCAGATCGCGCCCTCCAAGCGCTCACCCGCCGCCTATCTCGACTACAACGCCGTCTACGAACGGCCGCAGGCCGCGCTCATCGCGCTCCGCCAGATCCTCGGGCCGCCACGGTTCGACGCCGCGCTGACGGCGATGCAGCAGCGGTACGCGGGCTCCTCGATCACCGAGCCTCAGGCCGAGGCGGCATTCGCCGCGCAACTGCCCGATCAGAGCGCGGCCTGCCGGACGCGCCTGTCGCAGTTCTTCACGCAGTGGTTCGACACCGCCTACGACGGCTCCAAGCCGCAGATCACCGGACCGGGGCTGCAGGGCCACTCGTTCTACTCAAACGACTGCACCGCCCCCCGCCGTCGCTGACCGATCCCGCGCCGGCCGCGGGCTCCGGGTCACGCGCAGCACGGCGGCACCGCACAGGTACGCGACCACCCCGTCCCACGGAAGGCCGAGAGGGCCGTCGTAGCCGGGACCGGACATGGCGACCAGGAGCAGCCCGGCCATCACGGCGGCCAGCCCGAGCACGGTCGCGGTGTCCCGCGCCGGCCCGGGCCCGGGGGGACGCGGCGCCGCCCGGCGCAGCTCGATCCGGGCGAAGACGACGACCAGGATGGCGAGAACGACCGCGCAGGCCGCCAGCCAGGGGATCCGCCAGGCCAGCCACTGCCCGGAATCGATCGCGGGCTGTGCCATGAGGCCCGCCGGGAACAGAGCCACGGCGGCGATCGCCGCCGCCGTCATGTGCCAGAGGAACACGGTGAGAATGACGGAGTTGGCCGCGATGACCGCGCTCCACGGACGGGTCCGGCGCAGCCACCGGTTGGCGGAGGGCTGCAGCGCCAGGACGATCCCGGTCTGCGTGACGGCGAGCGCCATCAGCGCCAGGGTCGGGGGAGTCGTGTTGTAGCCGACCATGGCGAGGTTGTACGGGCCCGGCACGGTGAGCCCGATCAGGGCGGCCAGGCCGGCGGCGGCGAGCGCGAGCGCCCGCCCGCGGCTCATGCGCAGCAGCCCGTCCCGCCAGCAGAAGCCGAGCTGGTAGACCGCGAGCCAGGCGAACAGGTAGCTGCTCTGGCCCACGACCGGGACGTGCAGGCCCATCCGCAGCAGGTCGGTGACGCCGACGAGGGCCGCCAGCGTCACGGGCACGGCCAGCCCGGCCCGGCGGTGCAGCCAGTGCAGCCCCGGCGTGAGCGCCACCATGACGAGATAGGCCGCCAGGAACCACAGCGGAATGGACGCGAGCCAGATCGCGGTTCCGAGCAGTTCCCGGTCCACGCCCGCCGCTGTCGCGGCCAGTGTCACGGCCGGCAGCACCACGAACAGGGCGGTGGTCGGCCGCAGCAGCCGGTCGGTCCGCCGGAGAATCCAGCCGGTCCCGTCGCCGCCGGACGCGCGGTGCGACGCCAGCGAGGCGCAGCTGGCGTACCCGCCGACGAGGAAGAACACCGGCATGACCTGGAACAGCCAGGTGACCGGGTCGAGCCAGTCCAGGACGTCCAGGGCGTTGTAGCCGGACAGCCGGCCGCCGGCGTAGGTCACGGCGACGACGAACCAGTGCCCGAGCACCACCAGGCAGATGGCCGCCGCGCGCCACATGTCGGCGCTGCGCTCGCGGCTGTCCGGAGTGCCCGCCGCGAGGTCGCGCACCGTCGTCGACAATCCGTGCATGGCATCCCCCGGCCCGCCGTTGATCGCGTGCGCTCCGCCCGCCCCCGGGCGAAGATCACACTGGCCCTGTCCCCAGTCCCGGCACCGGTCGAAACGACGTCGGTCTCCGGAACTTCGGCTTGGCCGCGCCCCGCGTCCGGGTTACGTGCGGGACAGGGCGGTGGCGAATCTGCGGCGCCAGGCCAGGGAGACGTAGACCAGCGCGACCAGCACCGGTACCTCAATGAGGGGACCGACGACGCCGGACAGGGCCTGGCCGCTGGTGACGCCGAAGGTGGCGATCGCGACCGCGATGGCGAGCTCGAAGTTGTTGCCCGCCGCGGTGAACGCCAGCGTCGCGGTACGGGGGTAGGGCAGGCCGATGCCCTTGCCGAGGGCGAAGCCGCCGAACCACATGATCGCGAAGTAGGCGAGCAGGGGCAGCGCTATGCGGGCGACGTCGCCGGGGCGGGAGGTGATCGTCCTGCCTTGCAGGGCGAACAGGATGACGATCGTGAACAGCAGCCCGTACAGCGCCCACGGGCCGAGGCGGGGCAGGAACCGGTTCTCGTACCGGTCACGGCCGAGCCGTTTCTCGCCCGCGCGCCGGGTGGTGAACCCGGCGACGAGGGGGATGCCGAGGTAGATCAGGACGTTCAGGGCGATGGTGCCGGGGGAGATGCGCAGCTGCTGCCCGTGGCCCAGGCCGAGCCACCCGGGAAGCAGGTCGAGGTAGAGCCAGCCCAGCAGCGCGAACGCGATCACCTGGAAGACGGAGTTGAGGGCGACCAGGACGGCGGCGGCCTCGCGGTCGCCGCAGGCCAGGTCGTTCCAGATGATGACCATGGCGATGCAGCGGGCCAGTCCCACGATGATCAGCCCGTCGCGGTAGGCGGGCAGGTCCGGGAGGAAAAGCCAAGCCAGAACGAACATTCCGAACGGGCCTACGATCCAGTTCAGGGCCAGCGAGCTCACCATCAGCTTCCGATCGCCGGTGACCTTGCTCAGGCTGCGCCGGTCGTAGCGGACCTTGGCGA
>WRBL01000030.1 GCA_009784565.1 Streptosporangiales bacterium
CGGCCAGCCACGGCCGGGCCCGGGCCCGGATCAGCGGCCCGCCGAGCATCCGGCCGGCCAGCGCGGCGCCGAGCCCGAAGACCGGGGACACCTCGCGGATCTGCCCGGGGCTCGCCGGGTACAGCAGCAGGTAGGCCAGCAGGTTGCAGGCGATGGCCGCCACCAGCACGTCGGCGATCAGGTCGCCGCCCGGGGCGACGGGTTCGCCCTCCGGGGCGGCGGCCGGCCCCCGGACGAGCCGCCGGGCGGCGATGACGATCGCGGCCGCGACAGCCGCCGCGGCCACCAGGTGCACGAGAATCGGCAGCAGCGCGGGCCCGGTCCGCTGGCCGAAGAAGTCGGCGCTGAACAGGCCCAGGAAGTCCTCGGCCTCGACCGCGAGGTTGCCCGGCAGGGCCGTCGACGCGACGAACTTCTCCCCCGAGCCGACGATCTGCCAGCCGCCGGCCGCGGTCAGCAGCGCGGTGGCCAGGTGCGCAGCGGCCGTCCCCGCCGCCGCCGCGGCCACCAGCCACAGGTACCACCGGTCGTTGCGCCGCAGCGCCCAGACGAGGCCGGTCAGGGCCAGCGGGGCGGCCCCGATCACCTGGACCAGCGGGTCCCCGACGGACGCCCAGGCGATGATGAGCCCGGCCAGCGCGGGCCCGTGCCACCGGCGGCCGGACCGCTGCAGGACCGCCAGTGCCAGCAGCACCCAGATCGCCGTCGCGGCGTGATCCGATTCCTCCAGCAGGGTGGCCGCCGCGGCCAGGGACGGGAGGAGCATCACCGCCACCGCGACGGCGGCCCGGGTCAGCCCCTCGGCGCCGCGGACGCGCCCCTTCGCGACGACGGCGGCGCCGGCCACCAGCAGCGTGTAGTTGATCGCCGCGACGATCGATATCACGTCCGAGCGCAGTCCCCGGATGGCCTCGACCAGGACGTAGACCGGCATCTCGGTGGTGTAGAAGGACACGTCGGCGGTCCGCCAGCCGCTCAGCAGCAGGTTGCCGTGGAGCAGGTCCCAGGCCTGCAGCGCGACGGACGCCCCGTCGGAGTTCGGGCTCATCTGCCGGGCTTCGCGCCACGCCGCCACCAGCAGCAGCGCGGCCAGCAGCGCGACGCCGGCCACCGTGACGGCTCGCGTCCGCCGGCCTTCGCGCGTCGCGGCCGCGGGAGCCTCCAGCGAATTGCCGCTCTCGTCAACAGCAGAGCGTGATATTAATACCACTCCTCGAATTTCCTGCGTTCAGTGCACCCGGCGCCCGGGAACGGGTCACTCCGCGTACTGGGCCAGGGCCGCCGCGGCGGTGTCCCGCACGTCCGCGGCCAGCTCCGGCGGGGACACGACCCGGGCCGTGTCTCCCAGGCGCAGCGCCAGCCTACGGACCCAGCCCGGGTCCGGGGTGCGCAGGGTGATCCGCAGCCGCCCCTCCCCGAGCTCGGCCACGGACTCGCACGGGTAGTACTCCGGCACCCACTGCGCGCCCGGCTCCAGCTCGAGTTCGACGGTCAGGTCCGACTCCGACGGGCGGAACAGCCCCTGCTCCACGTCCGCCGGCGCCGCCTGCTCCGGGAGGGAGACCGGCACGTCCAGCACCGACAGGTCCAGGATCCGGTCCAGGCGGAAACGCCGGGTCTCCTCGGCCCGGTAGCACCAGCCCTCCAGGTAGCTGCGGCCCTCGACCACGAGCAGCCGCATCGGGTCGACGTCCCGCTCGGTCGTCTCGTCCCGGGCGGGCACGTAGTAGCGCAGGTGCAGCCGGCACCGCGCGGCCAGGGCCTGCCGGACGCTGGCGGAGTAGGCCTTGACGGCGCCCTCCGGGCTGCGGGTGTCGGCGGCGATCTGCCCGCTGGCGGCGGCCAGCGCGGTCCCGACGGCTTCCTCGAGCTTGTCGATCGTCCGCCGGATGGCGTCCGCCTCGGCGTCCGTGCTGGCCTGGGGCTCCAGCCAGCGCAGGGTGGTGAGCATCGCCGGGACCTCGTCTTTGTCCAGGCGGAGCGGCCGGACGATCGACTCGGACTCGCTGACGGAGATCTCCCCGCCCTCGTACGACAGGTCGATCGGGCAGTAGGGGTCCGGCGACTTCAGCTCCACGCACCAGACCAGGTTCAGGTCGGAGATCAGCTCCCGCTCGGACATGCCGAACCGCTCGGCCGCCTCCTTCACCGGGACCGACCGGCGGCTCATCACGTACGGAACCAGGGCCAGCATCCGCCGCAGCCGCTCGCCCGACGTGACCATCCGCGGCTCGTTCACGGCAGCATCCCCTTCAGGTGCTCGATCACCGCGTCCCGCAGGGGCGGCGGCTCCAGGACGATCACGTCGGGCCCGAAGGTGGCCAGGTGCTCGGTGTACCAGGGCTCGCCGAGGGGATAGGAGACGCTGACCCGGTCCCAGCCGGGGCCGTCCGGTTCCGCCCGGGCGTCCTCGCGGCGGCGCAGCGTGTGCCCGGCGCCCTCCCGGATCCGCAGGACGGCGGTCCCGCGCTCGTTGTCGGGCTTGGTCCACCAGCGGGCGACCAGGCTCCGGACGTCGGTACCCTCGGGAACGGTGATCCCGCCCGGCCGGCCCGCCATCTTCACCGGCCCGGCAATCCGGCTCAGCCGGAACACCCGGGTGCCGGCGCGGAGCCGGTCGTGGCCCGCGACGTACCAGCGGCCGTCCCGGTTCACCAGGCCCCACGGTTCCAGGGTCCGCTTCAGCGTCTCGGTGCTGGCCAGGGCCCGGTAGGAGAAGGTGACCAGCCGCCGGTCCCGGACCGCCTCCCACAGCGGGCCGAACGCCGCCTCCTGCGTGTGCAGCCGGGGCTCGAACCCCGGCACGGTGCTGTCGTCCACCCCGCCGGCCCGCAGCTTCTGCAGGGCGCCGGTGGCCGCGCCGGCCAGGAACGCGCCCTCCCACGCCTGGGCCGCGATGCCGAGCATGGCCGCCTCGTCGGCTTCCAGGGTGATCTCGGGCAGCGCGTAGTCCTGCTGGCTGATCCGGTAGCCCGTCTCGTCGTCCAGCGGGTTGATGAGCCCGGTCTCCAGCGGGATCCCGAGGTCGCGGAGCTCTTCCTTGTCCCGCTCGAACATCCGCTTGAACGCGTCGTCCTGCTCGGGATAGCCGATGACGGAGGCCCGGATCTCGTCGGCGGTCAGGTAGCGGCGGGCGGACAGCAGCAGGACCACGATCGATAGCAGCCGTTCGGTCCTGCGCTTGCTCATCTCGTCCCCCTGAGGCGCCCGTCCGTTAGTCTGCCGTCGTGATCAGATGGCGCAGCGGAATTGTCACGGCACTGCGGCGCGAATGGCCCGGTGCGGCTGAGATTATGGTAACCGCGGACGGCAGGGATATACGGGCACTTGCCTACCCTTCCCTCACGGGAACGCCGCGCCCCGGGGACCGGGTGCTGCTGAACACCACGGCCGGCGACCTGGGCCTGGGAACCGGCGGCTACGCCTTCGTGGTGGCCCTTCCCGACCGGCTCCCGGACGACGAGCCGCTGCCCGGGCACATCATGAAGGCCCGGTACACGCCTCTGCAGACCGCGGTGGCCAGCGCGGACGAGCAGGGATCGCCGCATCATGAGGCTCTCGCCGACGCCGACTCGGTCGACGGGATGCCGGTGGTGGCGGCCGACCTGCACTCCGCCCTCCCGGCCGTTCTCGCGGGATTCTTCAGCGGAACGGATCTTCGCGGCTCCCCCGCCCCCCGGGCCGTCTACCTCATGACGGACGGCGGGGCGCTGCCCGGGGCCTTCTCTATGACCGTAGCCAGGCTGCGGGAGGCCGGCTGGCTGGCCGGGACGGTGACGGCGGGTCAGGCTTTCGGCGGGGACCTGGAGGCGGTGACCGTGCACAGCGGGCTGCTGGCCGCGCGGCACGTCCTCGGCGCGGACATGGTGATCGTGGCGCAGGGGCCGGGCAATCTGGGGACCGGCACCCGCTGGGGGTACTCCGGGGTCGCGGCGGGCGAGGCGGTCAACGCCGCCGCCGCGCTGGGGGGACGGCCGGTCGCCAGCCTCCGGCTGTCGGACGCCGATCCCCGGGAACGGCACCAGGGCATCTCCCATCACAGCCTCACCGCCTACGGCCGGGTCGCGCTCGCGCCCGCCGACGTGGCGGTGCCGGACCTGCCGGGCCCGTTCGGGGAACGGATCGCGGCCGAGGCCGCGCCGCTGGGGACCCGGCACCGGCTGGTCACGGTGGACACGGCCGGGCTGGAGGACGCGCTGGCCGCCTGCCCGGTGCGGCTGTCCACGATGGGCCGCGGGCTGGAGCAGGACCGGGCCTACTTCCTGGCCGCCGCCGCGGCCGGCCGGCACGCCCGGGCTCTCGCCTCCGGACATGCCTGAGTTCACGCCTCCGGACATGCCTAAGTTCGCGGTTCCTGTCGTCCGGGCAGCAGGAACCGCGAACTTAGGCGGCGGTGCGGGTTAGGAGGAGGACGCGGAGGGGTTGACCGTGCCCAGGACGTCGACGACGAAGACCAGCGTGTCGCTGCCCTTGATCCCGGCCTGCGGGTTGCCCTGCTTGCCGTAGCCGTCGGACGCCGGAATGGTCAGCATCACGCGGCTGCCGACGGTCTGACCCTGGATGCCCTTGTCCCAGCCCGGGATGACCTGGGGCGGGTTGGAGCCGGAGACGTACTCGAACGGCGTCTTCTGCGCCCACGACGAGCTGAACGTCTTGCCGGTCCGCCAGATGGAGCCGGTGTACTGGACGATCACGGCCTGGCCCTTGCCGATCTTGGGACCCTTGCCCTTGATCAGGGGCGTCACGGTGAGCTTGTTCGGCGGGGAGCTCTTGGGGACGGTGATCGTGGGCGCCTGGCCGGACTTGGGGTCGGTGACCTTGGCCAGGGAGCCGCCGCCGTCCGACACGTGCTGGCCGCTGGCCGAGGCCGTGTTGCTGACCGCCTTCATCACGTCGAGGACGAACACCAGCGTGTCGCCGCCCTTGACGCCGAGCTGCGGGTTGCCCTGGGGGCCGAAACCCTCCTTCGGCGGGATGACCGCCACCACCCGGCTGCCTTCCTTCGCGCCCTTCAGCGCCGAGGACAGGCCCGGCAGCAGCTTGCTCGGGAAGAGCGACGGGGTGTGAGTGGTGTAGGTGCTCATCAGGAGCTTGTGCTTCTTGCCGCTCCAGTCGTAGGCCTGGTAGTTGCCCACGAACGAGTCGGAGGAGGTCAGGGCGGTGCCCTTGCCCTGGATCACGTCCTTGGAGTACAGCGACTTGCCTGCGGCCTGCGCGGGAATCGTCACCTTCGGCGCGGCGCCGAACTTGCCCGACGCGGTGACGGACGCGTTGGGGTTGGCCGGCGTTGACGAGCAGCCGGCCACAAACGCAGCGGCGGCGATCAGCGGTACGGCGAGAAGCGCGGATGCGCGTCGCATCAACTAAACCTCACGGATCTGGCCACAGGCCTGTGACCTCGGAATCAGTGCAACTCGCCTAAGCGTACTGGCGAGAATTGCCTGGGGATGCCAGTACAGCTGAGAGTTCACTGTGAGTATCCGGCAAATCAGCTGCAGGTATCAGGGCCGCGCGTCACCTTGTTCCCGGCGGCGTTCATCTGCCGCACCAGCGAGGCCGGCGGATTCGGCAGGGTGGCGTAGAGCCGGGGAAGCTGGGACAGGAGGTTACCGCTGTAGACCCGGGCCTCGTACTGGTACAGGGGGAAACCGTTGACCATCTTGTGCGACCCGGCGTCCTCGTGCTTCGCCGTGCCGAGCCAGTTGTTCAGCAGGATCAGCGCGCCGGGCGCCGGGCTGAACTGGCTGAAGAAGCCGGGCACGTTGTCCAGCAGCAGGAAATCCGCCCGGTGCCGGGACGGGTCGTACCACTCGGCCTTCGACTCCCACTGGTAGGGCCGCAGGCAGGCCGCGCTCACCGCCCGGATCGTGACCGAGCCCCCGGACTCCACGGTGATGACGCTCGACTCCCAGTAGCCGCCGATGCCGTAGTCGAGATGATGGTTCTTCAGGTAGGACACGAGGGTGGCGTACGGCTCGGCCGCGGGGGGCGTCTCGGCCTGCCGGGCCAGGCCGAAGGCGTAGAAGGCCATCAGCACCGTCAGGGACCCGGCCGCCAGGCGGGGGCCCGCGTTCTTCGCCCGGGCCAGGAGCGGGGGCCCGGCGGCCGGGGCGCGCAGCAGCCGCTCGCCCACCATCCTCGCCGCCAGCACCGCGGCGAACGGCAGCACCGGCGCGACCTCGCGGGTGTTGAGCGCCGAGTGATCGGCCAGCGCCGAGGGAACGTAGGCGGCGATGTTGGCGATGATGCCCGCCAGCAGCAGCTGGCTCACGAAGTCCGCGTCGGCCCGGAAGAACCGGCGGGCGATGGCGCACGCGCCCCAGATGGCCAGGATCACCCCGGCCAGGTGAGCGAAGGCCAGCACCTGGTCCAGCGTCCCGGGCGCGGGCGCGCCCGCCTGCGGTTCCTGCTGCCCGGGTACGAAATAGGCCCCGAAGATCTCCAGCAGGCCGTGCACCACGACCCGGCCCTGCATGAACCACTTGCCGGGCGAGTCGAAGTTATAGGGAACCGCCTGCTGGACGAAGCCCCCGGCGTGGCGGAGCAGCAGGCCCGACACCCCGGCGATCACGTAGCCGACTCCCCCGGCGGCCGCCAGCGACAGTTCCAGCCACCGGGCGCGCGCGACGGAGCGGAACCCGGCCGCGCCGCCGGTGTCCCGGGCCGCCCGCACCAGGTCCGGGATCACCCGGGCCAGGCAGACCGCCAGCATCGGCAGGATCGCGACCACCAGGACGAGCGGGTCGGTGGTCTCGGCCCAGCCGAGCATCACGGCCGCGACGACGGGCAGCCACCATCGCGCGCGCCGGGACGGCCCCGGCCGGCCCGGGGCTCCCGGGCTGATCGCCCAGTCCAGGACCAGCCAGGTCAGCATGACCGGGAGCGCGGTGCCGATGTGCCCGACCGAGAAGTCGGCCACGAAGATGCCCACGCCGGGCTGCGGGGCCAGCATGATGCCGAGCGCCACCGCCATCCGGACGACGGCCTTCTTTCCCCGGGACCGGCCCCTGGCCAGGAGCATGGCCACCCCGAGCACCAGCGTGTAGGTGAGCGCGGCCGCGATGTGCGCGGTCTCCAGGCGCAGGCCGAACATCGAGACGAGCGCCGCCATCTCCGGCAGCTCCGTCGTGATGAACGGGACGTCGGACACGTGCCAGCCGGACAGGAACAGGTTCCCGTGCAGCATGTCGTCGGCCATCAGGAGGATGTTGGCCTCGTCGGAGTTCTCCGGGTACGTCTGCGACAGCCGCAGGTAGGCGTAGAAGAGGACGGCGAGGAGCAGGAGAAAGCCGGCCGGGCCCGCCAGGCGGCGCAGGACCGTGCGGGTACGCGCGGCGGGAGCGGGTCCGGCGTCGCCGGGGACGCCGTCCAGCTCGCGCTCGGCGCGGCGTGCGGTGTTGGGCATCCCTACAGGCATTCGAAGATGGTCAGCACGGTCTTTCTCCGGGGTATCGTCCGGGGTGTTGCCAGGCGTTTCCGGCCTTGCAAGTCCTACACTTTTACACGATGACTGCCACGCTGGGGAATTGTTCCAGCAGTCCGCCCCCCAGCGTAACCGGAACCGGGCAACTCCACTTCACGACAGGACGGTAGAGCGGGTGCAGCTCACTTCGGCCAGGGGAAAGGCTGCGACCCGGCGGCCGGCGGGGTCCGGCCGGCCCGGCGCGCTGGCCCGCCTCGACCGCCCGGTCGCGGCCAGCGTCCTCGCGCTCGCGGCCTGGCTGGCCTATGCGCTCGCCCGCTGGCGGGTGTGGGCGGGCGGCCACATCACCCTGTTCATCATGTCCGGCTCGACGTTCAGCCATCCCGGGCAGATGGTGCCGCGCATCAGCCACGTGCCGTCGGCGGGCTACGACGGGCAGTTCTACTACCGGTTCGCCCGGAACCCGTTCAACTGGCACGCCACCGCCTACGGGATCACCATCGACCACAACTACCGGTACACCCGGATCGGGTACTCGCTGGCGGCCTGGCTGCTGTCCGGCGGCGGGCACCCCCGGCTGCTGCCGGCCGTGCTCGTCGTGATCAACCTGGCCTGCGTGGCGGTCATCGCGGGACTGGGCGCCCGCTTCGCGCGGGACGCGGGGCGGCACGCGCTGTGGGGGCTCGCGTTCGCCGCCTATTTCGGCCTGGCCATCAGCGTCGGCCGGAACACCTCCGAGCCCCTCGCCGACGCGTGCATGCTCGCCGGGATCCTCGCCTACCGGCGGGCCCGCTACGGCTGGGCGGCGGCGCTGGTCTCCTACGGGGTCTTCACCAACGAGCCCGTCCTGGTCCTGCCCGTCGCGATCGCGGTGGTCCGGCTGGCCGGCATCGTCCGGCGCCGGATCCGGCCCGGGCGGGCGGACCTGGTCTGGGCGGTACCCGGCGCGGTGTACGTCCTGCTGCAACTGGCCGAGAAGATTCTGGTCAGCGGGCAGTCCGGCGGGATCGCTGACGCCACCTCCAACCTGACGCTGCCGTTCAAGGCCCTGGTCCCCGGCGTCTTCCGGGACATCGTCCGCTCCACCTGGGGTCCCTTCGGGCTGTATGACTACAACCTGATCGAGTTCATCGCCCTGGCGATCGTCGTCGCCGCCGGGATCATGGCGATCCGCGTGTCGGAGGCGAGCCGGGAGGAGAAGGCCGCGTTCGGCGGCTTCGTCCTGGTGGAGATCGTGCTGGCGTCCGGGCAGTTCTGGGACAGCACCTTCGGGGACGGGCGCACCTACATCGACGCGTTCCTGATGAGCCTGGTCCTGCTGATGGCCACGCCGGCCGGGAAAGTGCCCGGCCGGCGGCTCGGCTGGCTCCTGGCGGTCCCGGTGATCGTCCTGATCCTCGTGGCCCGCCGCCACATACTGTTCCAGTTACATGCCGGCGATGAGTTTTTCCACGCGCTCGTCGACGGAGCGGAAGGGGTCCTTGCACAGGACGGTGCGCTGGGCCTGGTCGTTCAGCTTCAGGTGCACCCAGTCGACGGTGAAGTCGCGGCGCTTCTCCTGCGCCCGCCGGATGAACTCGCCCCGCAGCTTGGCGCGGGTCGTCTGGGGCGGGACGGACTTGGCCTGGAAGATGTCGATGTCGCGGACGACCCGGTCGACGGCGTCGTTGCGCTGCAGCAGGTAGTACAGGCCGCGGGCCCGGTGCACGTCGTGGTAGGCCAGGTCCAGCTGCGCGATGCGCGGGGACGACAGCGGCAGGTCGTGCTTGGCCCGGTACCGCTCGATCAGCTGGTACTTCGTCACCCAGTCGATCTCCCGGGAGATCTTGTCCAGGTCGCCGGTCTCGATGGCCACCAGCGACCGCTCCCACAGGTCCAGGACCCGCTTGCTCACCGGGTCCAGGCCGTGAGTGTCGGTGAAGTCCTTGGCCCGGTTCAGGTACTCGTACTGGATCTCCAGCGCGCTCATCTCGCGCCCGTTGGCCAGCCGGACCCGCGAGCGGCCGGTCATGTCGTGCGACACCTCGCGGATCGCCCGGATCGGGTTGTCCAGGGTCATGTCCCGCAGCACGACTCCGGCTTCCACCATGCGCAGCACCAGGTCGGTGGCCCCGACCTTCAGCAGCATGGTGGTCTCGCTCATGTTGGAGTCGCCGACGATGACGTGCAGGCGCCGGAACCGCTCGGCGTCGGCGTGCGGCTCGTCACGGGTGTTGATTATCGGCCGGGAACGGGTCGTCGCGGACGACACGCCCTCCCAGATGTGCTCGGCCCGCTGGGACACGCAGTACACGGCCCCGCGCGGGGTCTGCAGCACCTTCCCGGCCCCGCAGATGATCTGCCGGGTCACCAGGAACGGGATCAGGATGTCGGCCAGGCGGCCGAACTCGCCGTGCCGCCCGACCAGGTAGTTCTCGTGGCAGCCGTAGGAGTTTCCCGCCGAGTCGGTGTTGTTCTTGAACAGGTAGATGTCCCCGGCGATGCCCTCCTCGCGCAGCCGCCGGTCGGCGTCGACGAGCAGCCCCTCGAGGATCCGCTCCCCCGCCTTGTCGTGGGAGACCAGGTCCACCACGCTGTCGCATTCGGGAGTGGCGTACTCGGGGTGACTCCCCACGTCCAGGTACAGGCGGGCTCCGTTGGACAGGAACACGTTGCTGCTCCGGCCCCAGGACACCACGCGGCGGAAGAGGTAGCGGGCCACTTCATCAGGCGACAGCCGCCGCTGTCCCCGGAAGGTACAAGTAACGCCGTACTCGTTCTCAAGCCCGAAGATTCGCCGGTCCACAGCAACAGGCTACGTGGCCGCCGTCCGGAAGGTAACCACCGCGCCCCGTTAATCGGCTATTCACTTCAGGTCGGCGAGCAGGTTCTTGTGCCACCGCAGAATCGTGTAGAGGCCGACGTGGTAGACGCGGGCGGGCTTCCCGAAGGTGGCCCGGACGATGCCGGCATCGTGGAACCCGGGGTATCCGGGGCCGGGCGTATAGCCGGGCACTCGCGGCCCCAGCACCACGAAGTCGGCGTAGGACGCCGCCGGGTCGTACCACCGGCCGTCGACGTTGGAATGATCCGGCACCAGGCGGCCGTCATCGCCGCCGATGAGCGAGCGCACCCGGGCCCGCCCCCCGCTGGTGAGCGTCACGATGTTGGACTGCCAGTAGCCCGACAGCCCGCTTCCGCCCATCGGGTGCCGGGCCAGCCAGGCGGTCAGGGCCGCGTTCTGCGGCGGCGCCGGGGGGACGGTCAGCTCCAGGCCCAGGCCCGCCGCGTACCCCGCCAGGACCAGGCCCAGCACCGGAACGGCGACCCGGCGGCCCGCGGGACGCGCGGACAGGGCTCCCGGGAGCCGGCGGCCCGCGAGCGCGGCGGCGAACGGCAGCACCGGCGCCATCTCCCGGGCGTCGGCCAGCACGACCGCGTGCGTGCCTGCCAGGTAGGCGGCGACGTTGACGACGATGCCCGCGAGCAGCACCTGCGGCACCAGCGACTCGCCGCGGAAGAACCGCCACGCGGTGACGGCGATCCCGGCCGCGGCGAGGGCCACCCCGGCCAGGTGCAGCGCCGTGAACCAGTCCTGGGCTCCGGCGGGCACGTGCGGCAGCCACGCCCCGCCCAGCAGCAGGAATCCCTGGCCCACCACCGGCAGGTTGTGGCCGACGATGGTGCCCAGCGGGGACAGGCCGGTGTTCAGCGGCCTCGTGCCGTATCCGCCGAGGGCCCCGATGACCCGTGGCACCGCCATCCCCACGGCCCCGGCCGCGACCGCGCCGGCCCCGAGCCAGGCCTCGAACCGCGAGCGTTCCCGGATCAGCCGGAAGGCGCACACCGCGGCTACCGGGACGACGCCGGCCACGAGCACCAGCTCGTCGCCGATCACCGCCCAGGCCAGCACCAGCGACGCGGCCGCCGCCGGCCACCAGCGGCGCGGGCACCGGTCCAGGATGAGGAAGGCGGCCAGGAGCGGCGCCGACGACCCGGTGTGGTCCGGCGACAGGAGAAGCGTGTTCGTCCCCCCGCCCAGCTGCGGCGCCAGCATGATCCCGGCCGCCATGAGCATGCGGAACGCGGCCTGGCGGCCGGTGGCCCGCCCCCTGGCCACCGCCGCGGCCAGCAGCACGACGAGGGTGTAGCTGACCGCGGCGGCGACGTGCACGACGTCGGCGCCCAGGCCCCGCGCCATTTCCGCCAGGGCGTACTCGGGAAGTTCCGTGGTGTAGAAGGACACGTCGGTAAGCGACCAGCCGTGGAGCAGCAGGTTGCCGTGGAGCAGGTCCCAGGCCTGCAGGGCCTGCGAGGCCCCGTCGGAGTTGACCGGCATGGTCCGGCCGAGCCGCAGGTAGACGGCGAAGCCGGCGAGGGCGGCGATCACCCACCCGGCGGCGGACAGCCAGCGACGCGGGCGGCGGACAGCCTCGCTGTCCGCCGCCCGGAAATCCTCAGCGGTCACGCCCGGCAGCATGGGGAGTAAGAGTACCGCTGCCGGGGAACGAAGATCCGTTCGGAAGATCAGATCGTGCCGTTCTTGATGGCGTTCTCGATCCAGGGGATGACCTCGTCGAGCATCTCGTCCAGGGACGTGGTGGCCTCGAAGCCGAGGACGCGCTTGGCCTTGTCGGTGGCGGGGACGCGGCGCTGGACGTCGTACTCGAACGGCTCGTCGCTGACGACGTTGAGGGGGACGCCGGGGCCCTTGATCTTCTTCCAGATCGCCTCGGCCAGCTGCATGACCGAGGTGGACTCGGCGGTGGAGAGGTTGAAGTCCTCGTTGAGGGCGTCCTCGTGCTCCATGGCGGTGACGATGCCGCGGGCGAGGTCGCCGCCGTAGGTGTAGTGGCGGACCTGGTCGCCGGAGCCGAGGATGTGCAGCGGGTCCTGGCCCTTGACGATCTTCTGCACCAGGTCGGGGACGACGTGGCTCATGGCGAGCTTCACGTTGCCGGACAGGATCTCCTCGTCGCCCAGGGCCCGGGACTCGCCGGCGCCGACGCAGTTGAACGGGCGGACGATCGTGTAGGGAAGCTGGTACTGGTCCCAGGCGGCCTTGGCGTAGTACTCCACGGCGAGCTTCTGGAACCCGTAGGAGGACAGCGGCGGCGGGACCTCGCGCTCCTGGCCCTCGTAGGAGGGCCACTCGGTGGCGGACTCGAACACCATCGAGGAGGACATGTAGGTCATCTTCTTGAGCCTGCCGCTCTTGCGGGCCTCGATCGCGGCGTCGCAGCAGGAGGCCATGATCCGCTCGTTGGAGGCGAGCAGGTCATAGGCGTAGGTGTGGAAGTAGGAGATGCCGCCGATGAGGGCGGCGCCGGCGATGAAGTGGTCGCAGTCGGCCAGGAGCCTGGTCATCAGCTCGGTGTCCCGCGCGTCGCCCTCGACGAAGTGGTAGTCGGGGTGGCTGTCGTAGGACTTGGTCACCTTGCCGTACTTGGAGTAGTTGTCGATGCCGACTACCGCGTAGCCGCGCTTCAGCAGTTCCTCCACGACGTAGCCGCCGATGAAACCGGCCGAGCCGCTGACCAGAACCTTCTGCATGTTAGCGGGATTCCTTCCGTATCTGTTGCCCGTGGGCCCTGATCTGCTCGGCCGTCAGTTTCGGCCCGAACGCGAACCGGTACCAGCGCAGGTAGACCGGGATCCACGCGGCGAGTTTGAAGTTCGACATTCCGGCCTGGCGGTCGAGCCAGATGGTGGGGATTTCCGCGACCGGCAGGCGCAGCCGCTTGGCCTTGGCGGTGAGCTCCAGGCCGATCTCGAACCCGTCCCGGGAGTCGATGCCGACGCTGCGCACGAATTCGGTGCGGTACGCCTTGAACGAGTTCGTGGCGTCCCGCGTGCCGATGTTCGCCAGGATCCGCAGCGACCGTCCGGCCGTCCGGGACAGGAACCCCTTCAGGATAGGCCCGCCGACCTGCTGGCCGCCGGGCATGTACCGGGACGCCGCCGCGACGGCCACGCCCCGCTCGACCAGCCGGGTCAGGTCATCGATCTGACGCGGGTCGTCGCAGCCGTCCGCCATGGTCACGACCACGACCGGCGCGATCGCGGAGTCGATGCCGAACCGGATCGCGTTCGCCGGGCCGCGGCCGTAGGTGTTGACCACGCAGCGGATCCTCGGTTCCTTGACGTGGTAATTCTCGACCACCGGCACGGTCGTGTCGTCGGGCATGTCCACCACGACGAGGACCTCGCACCCCACGGTGACCGCCTCGAACAGCCGGTCCAGCACGGGGCGGATGTCCTTGCCCTCGTTGTAGGCGGGAACCACCACGGTCACCCGGGGAGAGGCCTCGGGGTCCGGCTCGTTCATACCCGGACTCCCCGGCCGAGGACGTTCCAGATGTCGGCGGCGGGCTTGCCCGTCTCCAGTCCCCGGTAGGCCTTGTGCGGCGCCGCGACCACCAGCAGGTCCGACTCCTCGAGGACCCGTTCCAGCGGCAGCAGGCGGTCATCGGCGCTCGCGGGCACGTACGGGTCGGTGCACAGCACCTTCCCCGCCTTGAACGCGAGGATCCGCTTCAGCTTGTAGCTCAGGCTGGAGCGGATGTCGTCGGACTCGCCCTTGAACGCCATCCCCAGGATCCCGACCGTCAGGCTCCCCAGGTCGAACCGCTGCTCCAGCCGCGACACCAGGTACAGCGGCAGGCCCTCGTTGATCGTCATCGCGGTGTGGCCAAGCGCGAAGTTGTTGTTGTTGAACGCCGCCAGCTGCATCGTGTCCTTGAACAGGCACGGCCCCGCCGCCAGCCCCGCCCCCGGCATGTCGGCCGCCCGCGGGTAGTCCTGGGAGAGCCCCTGGCGGATCCGCTCGAAGTCCAGGCCCCGGTCGTTGGCCATCATGTAGAACTGGTTCGCCGCGGCGAACTTGATGTACCGCCACACGTTCGTGAACAGCTTGGCCAGCTCCGCCTCCTCCGGCGCCATCGGCACGATCGCGTCGGTCAGCCGCCCGAACAGCCTCCCCGCCCGGTCCAGGCCCTCATCGGTGCGGGCGGACACGATCTGCGGCAGCTCGAAAAGCTCGGTCATCGCCTTGCCCTCGGCGATCCGCTCCGGGCAGAACGCTACCTCCACGTCCGCGCCCAGGCCCGCGATCATCTTCTCCACCAGCGCGGTGACGCCCGGGAACACGGTCGAGCGCAGCACCAGCAGCTGCCCGTCCCGGAAGAACTCCGAGCACGCTCCCAGGGCCTTCGGGATCGCCTCCGGGTTCGGGTTCAGGTGCTCGTCCACCGGCGTGCCGATCACCACCACCACGTGCTCGGCCCCGGCCACGATCGACGGGTCGGCCGACGCGCGCAGCCGCCCCTCCGCCACAACACGCTCGGTGACCTCCGCGGCCCCCGGCTCGTCGAACGGCATCCGGCCCGCGTTCACCGTGGCCACCGCCGACTCGCTCACATCGTAAATCCCGACATCAAGACCGCGATCGGCGAACGCGACCGCCAAGGGCAGGCCGACGTGCCCGCACCCCCCGATCACCACGACATCCCTCTCGAACTGGCCGCGCCCAGGCGCATCCGCCATCGGTGATACCTCCGCATTCCGCGCTGTACGTTCAGGATCTGGTCGAGGTTCGGGGCCTCACCCTATCGGTCACTGACGGCTACCGCAGAACCCGCGGCCTGCGGAGTCCGCGCGCCCGCGGCCGACTCGGGATCATCCCGTCCCCCAAACGTAGACGCCTCAGCGAAGGCCGCCGAGTGCCTGGAAGAGAAATTAACGTTCTGCCCGCTTATCAGCGGATCCTGAGAGGACGCGGCGCTGGCCTGCGGGGCGCTGACCCGGGAGACCGTGATAGTCGCGGTGGGCGTGATCGCCGTGGTCCGCCTGGTCTCGGTGGCGCGCGGCCGGGAGCGTCCCGGGCGCGAGGACCTGGCGTGGGCCGTGAGGTCTACCTGATGGCGGTCGTCATCCTGCTGTCGCGCCCGCCCGCGCCCGTGCCCGCCGGGCGTCCGGGCGCCCGGCGGGCCTGGGTCCTGCCGGCGCTGGCGGCGGTGGTCGCCGTCGCCGTCGCGTGGGAGGTGCGGCGGCGCCTGACGCTCGCGTAGCCGCCAGGCCGCCCGCTACCAGTCGGTGGCGATGTACTTGGTCTCGGTGTACTCCAGCAGTCCCTCTCCCGCGCCCTCGCGGCCGAGGCCGGACTGCTTGACTCCGCCGAACGGCGCCGCCGGGTCCGAGACCAGGCCCCGGTTCAGGCCGACCATGCCCGCCTCCAGGGCCTCGCTGACCCGCAGCCCGCGGGCCAGGTCGCGCGTGTATACGTAGGAGACCAGCCCGTACTCGGTGTCGTTCGCCCAGCGGATCGCGTCGGCCTCGTCGGTGAACCGCACGACCGGCGCCACCGGCCCGAAGATCTCCGCGTCCAGGATCCCGGCGTCCGAGGGCACCGCGTCGATCAGGGTCGCGTCGTAGAAGTAGCCCTTCCGGTCCGGCGCCTGGCCGCCGAGGACGATCTTGCCGCCGCCGTTCCCGGTCGCGTCGGCGACCAGCCCGGACACCTTGTCCAGCGTGGCCTGGTTGACCAGCGGCCCGAGGTCGGTGCCCTCCTCCAGGCCGGGGCCGACCCGGAGGGCCCGCAGCCGGGCCGCGAACTCGCTGGTGAACTCGTCGGCCACCGCCTCGTGGACGTAGAAGCGGTTCGCGGCGGTGCAGGCCTCCCCGCCGTTGCGCATCTTCGCCAGCATCGCGCCCTCGACCGCGGCGGGAATGTCGGCGTCTTCGAAGATCACGAACGGGGCGTTGCCGCCGAGTTCCATCGAGCAGTTGATCACCGAGTCGGCGGCCTGGCGGAGCAGGATCCGGCCGACCTGCGTGGACCCGGTGAACGAGAGCTTGCGCACCCGGTCGTCGGCCATCATGGCCGCGACCACGCCGGCCGCGCCCTCGCGCCGGGTGGCCACCACGTTGACCACGCCCCGGGGCACGCCCGCCTCTTCCAGCAGGGCGGCCATCGCGAAGGCGGTGAGCGGCGTGTCCTCGGCGGGCTTGAGCACGACGCTGCAGCCCGCCGCGAGCGCCGGGGCGATCTTCCGGGTGGCCATCGCGGCCGGGAAGTTCCACGGGGTGATCAGCAGGGACACGCCGATCGGCTGGCGGAGGGTGAGGATCCGGTTGGCGCCGGACGGCGCGCGCATCAGGGTGCCCTCGATACGGACCGCTTCCTCGGCGTACCAGCGGAAGAACTCCGCGGCGTAGGCCGCCTCGGCGCGGGCGTCGCGCAGCGACTTGCCGTTCTCGGCCGCCATCAGCCGGGCGAACTGCTCCGACCGCTGCGTCATCAGCTCGAACGCCGTGCGCAGGATCTCCGCCCGCTGCCGCGGGGCGGTGGCCGCCCAGCCCGGCAGCGCGTCGTGGGCCGCGGCGACCGCGTCGATGGCGTCGGCGGCGGAGGCGTCCGCGACCTCGGCCAGGCTCTCCTCGGTCGCCGGGTCGAGAACCGGGAACGTCGCTCCGCCGCGGCCGCGTCCCCACTGGCCCCCGACGTACAGCCCGGTCGGAACGTCAAGTCCGGTAAGCGAGGTCAGATCTGCCGTCATTCACTTCTCCATACTCGAGGTGTCACCAGAAGCCTATGACGCGCTTCCCCGCGCCGTTCATCCGGTAAAGCCGCACGGGAGCGAACCTATTCCAGGTAAATAGTCGACTTCCCTACAGCGGGAACTTCACGCCGGTGAGGTCCTCGGAGACCGACCACAGGCGGCGGGCGGTTTCCGCGTTCCGGGCGGCCGCGGTGCGGCTGGCCAGCTTGGGAGCGCCGCGCAGTTCATACGCCGGGCCGGCGAAGCTGTTGCCCGGGATGCCGGCCACCGCCGCGTACAGCGTGGGCAGCGCGCCGGACGCCGCGTCCTGCGCGAGCAGCGGGTTGCCGATCCGGGTCATGAGGAAGTCCAGCGCCCGGCTGCCCGCGTGGGACTGCAGGTTGGTCGACGCGTATCCCGGGTGGGCGGCGTTGGACAGCACGCGGGACCCGGCGGCCGACAGGCGCCGCTGCAGTTCCGCGGTGAACAGCAGGTTCGCGAGCTTGGACGCCCCGTAGGCCCGCCAGGCGGAGTAGCGCCTGCGCTCCCACTGCAGGTCGGCGAAGTCGATGCGGCCCATCTGGTGCATGGCGGACGACAGCGTCACCACCCGGCCGGTGACCCGCTCCAGCAGCAGGTTCGTCAGCGCGAAATGCCCCAGGTGGTTGACTCCGAACTGGGACTCGAAGCCCTCGGCCGTCCGGCCCAGCGGCGGCACCATCACGCCCGCGTTGTTGATCAGCAGGTGGATCTCGCCGTCCCAGCCGTCGGCGAACGAGCGCACCGAGTCCAGGCTCGCCAGGTCGATTTCGCGGACCTCGGTCTCCCCGGGCATGGCGGCGGCGGCCGCCTTGCCCTTGCCGGGATCGCGCACCGCGAGGACCACGCGGGCCCCGGCGGCCGCCAGCGCGGTAGCCGTCGCCTCGCCCAGGCCGCTGTTCGCGCCGGTCACGATGGCCGTCTTGCCAGTCAGATCGGGAATGTCAGCATTCGTAAAGGAAGTCACCCGAGCCAAAATAAACGACCGCCGGGGAGGATCAGCCGGTGGCGTTGAGCCAGCGGACGGGGGCGCCGTCGCCGGCGCGGCGGAAGGGCTCGAGTTCGCTGTCCCAGGCGGTGCCCAGGAGCTTCTCCAGCTCCGATTCCAGGGCCGACGTCCCGCTGGCGGCCAGGGACAGGGCGGCGCGCAGCCGGTTCTCGGGGACCAGGATGTCGCCGTTGGCGCTGGTGACGGCGGAGAACGTGCCCAGACCGGGGGTGCAGCAGTAGCGGACCGCGTCGCAGCCTTCGGATGCTTCCTCGGTGACCTCGAACCGGAGCCGTTTCCAGCCCGCCAGGGCAGACGTGATCGCGCCCGCGGTGCCTGGCTTTCCGTGCCAGGTCAGTTCAGCACGAATTGACCCCGGGGCAGCGGGCTGGCTGACCCAGGGCATGCTGACAGCAGTCCCGACAATCCCCGCCACTGCCCACTCAATGTGCGGGCTCAGCGCCGGGGGCGCCGAATGAACCTGCAGTACGCCGTATACCGACACCGTGCCTCCTTATCGAGGTTCGCCTTCCCCTGCGGCCTCATAGTCGGCTCGGTGCTTGATCCCATATTCTGCCCCATGATCACTGCGGCCACCACCGGTACGGCCCAGAAACCCGGACAGGATGAACCCGGCGGCGACGGCCACGCCCGCCCACATGACGTAATCCCCGTGCCGGTCGTAGAAGGTCCGCGAGGCCGGGGCGGGCAGCGGCAGGCGGACCGTGACCACTCCCCGGGCGGACTGCCCGAGCCAGGCCAGTTCCCGGCCGCGCGCGTCGAACGCCGCCGAATCCCCGGTCAGCGCGGCCTGCACGACCGGCCGGCCGGTCTCGGCGGCCCGGAGCGCGCCCAGCGCGGCGTGCTGGTCCGGGCCCCAGGTGCCCTGGAACGTGGAGGTCGCCGACTGGTAGGCGATGAACCGCGCGCCGAGATCGGTGTCCACCCGGGACATGTCGCCGAACGCGGACTCGAAGCAGGTCAGTACCCCGACCGGCAGCGGCTTCCCGGACCGGTCGACCGCGTGCATCAGGTGGGCGCCGGCGCCGGCGGTCATGTTCGAGCCGGCGGCCCGGCTGACGGCGGTCAGCCAGCCGAGTTCGCTCCGGAACGGAATGTACTCCCCGAACGGCACGAGCCGGCTCTTGACGTAGATGCCCTTGATCCCGGACGGCGCGACCAGCACGCCCCACTTCTCGTGGCCTTTGCCGGGCGGGGTGGCGTCCTGGCTGACCAGGATCTCGGCCCGGTCCCGCGCCGACAGCGCCTCGATCCGGGTCAGCAGCGGCCGCGCCGACGGCAGGGTCAGGTCCTGGTTGATGCTGGACTCGCCCCAGACGACCAGATCAACCCCGTGCCTCTCGGTCCTCTGCCGGGTCAGGGTCTCGCTCGCGTCGGCCCGGGCGGCGGGATTGTTCACCACCCCGGGCTGCACCAGCGCGACCGTCGCGGTCCGCTGGACACCAGGCGGCGGCGTCAGCGCGAACGCCAGCGGCCCGGCCCCCGCCGCGACCCCGAAGACGACGAGTCCCGCGGCGCCCAGCGGGGCCGGCGCCCGCGAGGCGCTGGCCGCCGTCATCAGCGTGAGGGCGAGACCGACGTTGGCCAGGACCAGGGCGACGCTGACCAGCCAGACACCGCCGACGGCGGCCAGGGCCAGGACGGCGGGATGCTGCCACTGGGACGCGCCGTACAGGTCCCAGGGCCCGCCGAGCCCCTGATAGGAGCGGGCCCATTCCGGGACCAGCCAGCAACCGGGCAGCACGATCAGGGCCAGGACGGCCCGGCGCCCGGTCACCGGCGGGCGCAGGAGCCTGTGCGCCGCCAGGGCGAACGGGGCGTAGAGGCCCCCGAACACGGCGCCGACCGCGACGAGGCCGGGACCGATCTCCGGGGCCATCCAGTAGAGCATCGCGATCAGGTAGCCGGCGCCGAACCACCAGCCCCGGGCGACCGCCTCGCGGCCCGAGGGAGCCCGGGCGAACAGCACCAGGGCGGGCACGAGCGCGCACCAGGCCAGGACCGACAGGTCCAGGTCCGGGAAGACGAGCACCGGCACGGCCCCGCCGGCCACGAAGGACAGCCAGCGCGCGGGCCGCCCGAACCACCTGTTCACCTTCGGCTCCGGCGCCGCCTTCCGCTCGCTTTCCCTCACTCCTTACTGTCTCTCCGCTCCGGCTCGGCGCCACCCCCCGGCCGCGCGCGGTTACATGGGCATCGGCTGGCCGTCCTTCATGTCGGCCACGGTGACGATGATGGGCTGCATCATCTCGGTGTCCTCGTGCTCCAGGATGTGGCAGTGGTAGACGTACCGGCCCGGGAGGTCGAACCGCCCGGCCACCTCGACCACGTTGCCGGGATCGATCCGGATGACGTCCTTCCAGCCCTGGGTCTCGGCGGGGTCGAAGGGGCGGGGCGTCAGGCCCGGGTCCGGCTTCAGGTCCTTGCTGGTCTCGCGCGTCTCCGGGTCGTAGTAGTTCGGGCTGTCCGGATGCCCGTCGGAGGTCTTCAGGACGCCGGTCCCCGCGGCCCCGAGCGGCTGGAACTGCGACAGGTGAACGTGCATCGGGTGGGTGTCGCCGGTCGTGTTGATGAACCGGAACACCTGCCACGCCCCGATCACCGGCCGCAGGGCCACCCGGTCGTAGAAGGACACCCGGGTGTCGGATTTCGCCTTGTCGTCGGCCGCCCACTGGACGACCCGGTACTTCCGCTCCCTCTTCTCCCCGGGGAGCCGCATCTTGATCTTGCCGTGGGAGTCCGGGACGAGCTGCTGCAGGAACAGGTGCCCGGGCGGGTTCTCTCCCAGCAGGACGGTGGTGATGTCCGGGTTGGTGACCGGCATGGCCTCCGGCTCTGCGCCGGGGGCAGCCGGCCCGGTTCCGCCGGCGCGGGGCGAGGGCACCTCGGGGGCCGCGGCCATGCCGCCCATCCCGCCGTTCCCGGGGTCGGGGACCAGGCGGCGGAAGGCCGGGTTGAGGACGGCGCGGGAGGTATCGACGTACAGCTGGCGCGGGGCCCCGCGATGAGGGGACGCGGTGTCGATGTCGAACCGCATCACCCACGGGAAGGGGTTGCGGCCGGGCCGGTCGCCGTGGGCCAGCAGCTTCGGCAGGTCCGCGGGCTGGGCACCGCCGAACGGGGCCTCGGCGGAGTTGACCAGCATGAGCTGCTCCCCGTCGGCCACGCCGGTCAGGTCCACGAGGACGTCGAACCGCTCGGCCGAGGCGAGGATGAGCCCCTTCTCGTCGGCGAGCTGCCAGGCCCGCCAGAGCAGCCCGCCGTCGGCGCCGATCACCAGCATCCGGTGGTGCTGCGGGGTCACGGTCACCGTGCCGCCGGGGTTCTTCCGGGCGCTGACCAGATGCAGCTGGTAGGTGCGGGCGTTGGACGCGTTCAGCAGCCGCAGCCGGTAGACGTCCGGCCGCAGCGAGAGCCGGGGCCACAGTTTGCCGTTGACCAGCGTCAGTGGCGAGAACGCCTCTCCGGTGTCGGTGGTGATCTTGTGGAGCAGCCGCAGTTGCCCGCCCGGCTCCGCGTTCACGTTGCGGTCCTGGATCACCAGGACGATCTCGCCGTCGTCCGCGCTGGCGGGCAGGCCCAGCTGGCGTTCCCGCGGGTCGCGGAGCAGGTACGGGCCCGCGAGCCCGGAGTAGTTGTGGTACCGGGTCCCGTTCATGGCGTGGTCGTGATACCAGAGGAACTCCCCGGCCTTGGCCAGCCCGAGGTCGGCGTTGTCGTAGTCGTTCGGGTACTCGGCGAGCTGCTCCGTCCCGGTGGGGGCCATGTCATCGGGCCACCCGTCGGCGGCCGACGGCGTGTGCGCGCCGTGCAGGTGAATCGTGGTCCAGCCCACCGGGGCGCCGGACAGGTCCTCCGCCGTCCCCGCCGGAGTGCCCGGGCAGGGCTGGCTGCCGAGGTAGTTCTGCACCGAGTCCGTGGCCGCCTTCGGGTCCTGCGGCAGGATCACGGTGTCAATGGGCAGCCGGGCCGGCGGCTTCTGGCCCGGGCGGACCGAGCCGGGCAGCCGGTTGCTCCAGCGCACCAGGGCACTCTGGCCCGCGGCGGCTTCCAGCAGCGGCCCGGGCGAGGTGATCTCGCCGCCGAGGCCGAATCCCCAGGCCGGGAGCGCGGGCAGGTCGGGATGGATGGAGATGGTGGTCTCGGCGATGGAGATGTCATGCACCTGATCCGGCCCCAGTTCGTGCGCCCGGGGCGGGCTGAGCTCCGCGGTGAACGGCCGGAGCATCTGCCCGGCCCGGACCGGGTTCTCCGGCCCGGGCCAGTCGGTCCCCGCGGGGCCGGCTGATGAAGACGTGGTGATGTGCATCTGATCGGTCATGAAGTCCCCCTTGTGTCATGCCGTCACTCCCGTAGACGCACGACACGCCTGCCCCGGACAGATGCAATCCTTTAACCACTCCTTAAGAATTGCTGTTACGCGAAGGTGTCAGGTGGACGCTTCGGCGGGGACCTCCGGCCCGGAGACTCCCTTGCCGAAGACGATGCCCTTGGCCTCCTTGCCGAAGGCGGTCAGGATGATCACGGCGAGGAAGACCGGCAGCATGGTCACGGCCAGGGCGAAGCCGTAGCCGTGGCTGCCCGCCAGGGACTGCTGGATCGGCAGGTTGAACGCGGCGATGAGGTTGCCGAGCTGGTAGGTGACGCCGGGGTAGAACCCGCGGATCTCGTCCGGGGACAGCTCGGTCAGGTGCGCCGGGATGACGCCCCAGGCGCCCTGGACCACGAACTGCATGAGGAAGCTGCCCAGGCAGACGAGCCCGAGCGCCGTGGAGTAGGCGAACAGGAAGGTCAGCGGCAGCCCGAGGACCGCGCAGAAGATGATCACGCGACGGCGGCCGAACCGTTCCGATCCGGCGCCCATGAGGCCGCCGCCGATCATCGCGCCGATGTTGTAGAGGATCGCGATCCACAGCGCCGTGTCGGCGCTGAAGTTCAGCCCCTTCTCCAGGAAGGTGGGGAAGATGTCCTGGGTGCCGTGGCTCATCCAGTTGAACGCGGTCATCAGGGCGATCAGGTACACCAGGCGGCGCAGCACCTTGCCGTTGAGCAGGACCTTGGTCGGGCTGGTCTTCTTCGCCTTGGTCTGCTCCCACACCTCGGACTCCTTGACCCGGGTCCGCAGGTACAGCGAGAGCAGCGCGGGCAGGATGCTGAACGCGAACAGGCCGCGCCAGCCCCAGGTGGTGAAGTGCGTGATGAGCAGGAACACCACGGCGGCCAGCAGGTAGCCGAAGGCGTAGCCCTGCTGCAGGATGCCCGAGAAGAAGCCCCGGCGCTCGGTCGGCACCTTCTCCATGGCCAGGGCGGCGCCCAGGCCCCATTCGCCGCCCATGCCGATGCCGTAGAGCAGGCGCAGGACGAGCAGGACCGTGTAGTTGGGCGCGAAGGCGCAGGCGAAGCCGACGACGGAGTAGAAGATGACGTCGACCAGCAGGGGGATCCGGCGGCCCCGCCGGTCGGCCCACCAGCCGAAGATCATGGCGCCGACCGGGCGCATGATGAGCGTGGCCGTGGTGAGGAAGGCCATCTGGGTCAGGGAGACCTTGAAGTCCTTGGCGATGTCGGCGTAGACCAGGACCACGATGAAGTAGTCGAAGGCGTCCATGGTCCAGCCGAGCAGCGCGGCCAGGAAGGCCGACCGCTGGTCGGCGTTGAGCGGCTGGTCGGAGCGCTTGATGAGTGACATGTAAAGCTTTCGGAGGATTCTTGCGGTTATCGGTACGGATCGATTTAACCGCGCCCGCCCGCGCCGGCCACCTCGCCCCCACCCCGACACCCCCAAACCCGATTTTTCCGAACGGATCGGCCCTTCCACCCCCGCCCCCGGGGCCCGTGCCCGCCGCCGGGCCAGCAGCAGTACCCGCCGAGGCAGTAGCCGTGTAACTTTCTGCCCGCGCCCGCCGGTTTACCTTCAGGGACCAACGGACGGGGCATGACCATGAGCGGTGCGGCAGCGCGGGACTGGCCACTGACCAGCGCCATCCCGGAGATGGGAGCCTATGTCCACGCGCCCGCCACGGTGCGGTGGCAGGTCCGCGAAACCCTGCGGGCCTGGGAAATCCCCGGAGTCAGCGACAGCGCCGAACTCGTCGCGTCCGAGCTGGTCTCCAACTCCGTCGCGGCGCTGGCCGACCCGGACACGGTCGACGCCGAGCACCCGGCGGGCCTGCCCCGGATGGCCGGCGACTCCGTCGCCACCATCGCGGTCCGGCTGCGCAGCGACGGGCACCTGCTCCTGATCGAGGTCTGGGACCCGGCCGACGGCAAGCCCGAGCGCCGGGACGCCGGACCGGACGACGAATCCGGCCGCGGCCTGGTCATCGTGGAGGCGCTGAGCGAGCGGTTCGGGTGTGACCCGCACGAAGCCGGGGGCAAGGTGACCTGGTGCCTGCTGCGGGCCGGCGCCGGCCCCGTCCCGTAGCGAAACGGAACGGGTTGGCGGTGAACAGTCACCGCCAACCCGTTCGGGATAATGGTGGGGGTGGTGGGGGTTCTAACCTCGGCTGGCCGCCTCGGTGAGGGCGCGGGCCGTCAGGACGCGGGCGAGGTGCTCGCGGTAGGCGGCGCTGGCGTGGATGTCGGAGCTGGCCGAGGCGCCCTCGGCCGCGCGGGCCGCGGCGTCGGCCGCGGACGCGCCCGAGGCCAGGGCGGACTCGACCGCGGCGGCGCGCAGCGGGACCGGGCCCATGTTGATCAGGGCCACCTTCTGGTCCTGGACCGCGACGCCGACCATCGCCCAGTCGATCGCCCGCTTGGTGAACTTCTGGAAGGACCAGGCGTTCGGGGAGGCGGGCTTGGGGACCTGGATCTCGGTGAGCAGCTCGCCCGGCTCCAGCGCGGTCTCGAAGATGCCCTTGAAGAACTCCGCCGCCGGGACCGACCGGGTGCCCTGCGGACCCCGGATGACGAACGTCGCCTCCAGGACCAGCAGGGACGCCGGCAGGTCGGAGGCGGAGTCGCCGTGGGCCACCGAGCCGCCGATGGTGCCGCGGTGGCGGATCTGCGGGTCGCCGATCTCGCCGGCCGTGTGGGCCAGCAGCGGGATCTCGTTCTTCAGCAGCTCCGAGCCGGCCACGTCGTGGTGCCGGGTCAGCGCGCCGACCGCGACGTGGTCGCCCTTGTCGGTGATGTAGGACAGCTCGGTGATCCGGGCGATGTCGATCAGCGCTTCGGGCGTCGCGAACCGGAGCTTCATCAGCGGCAGCAGCGAGTGGCCGCCGGCCAGGTACTTGGCGTCCTCGCCGATCTCGGCGGCCAGGCTCAGGGCCTCGTCGACCGAGGTCGCGCGCTTGTAGGTAAAGGCTGGTGGGATCACTTGCTCGCCTCCGCCGCGGACAGCGCCGCCTTCACGATGTTGTGGTAGCCGGTGCAGCGGCAGAGGTTGCCCTCCAGCCCGGACCGGACCTCGGCCTCGGTGGGCGACGGGTTCTCCTTGATGAGGGAGGCAATCGCCATCACCATGCCCGGCGTGCAGTAGCCGCACTGCAGGCCGTGCTCCTCGTGGAACGCCTTCTGCACCGGGTGCATCCCGCCGTCGGCGCCCTTGAGGCCCTCGAGGGTGGTGACCTCGCGGCCGTCGGCCTGCGCGGCCAGCACCGTGCAGGACTTGACGGACTCACCGTCCATCAGCACCGTGCAGGCGCCGCAGGACGTGGTCTCGCACCCGATGTTGGTCGCGGTCAGGTCCGCGACGTCGCGCAGGAAGTGCACGAGCAGGGTGCGGTCCTCGACGTCCGCGGTGACGTTCTTGCCGTTGACGGTCAGGTCGACCTTCACTTGCCGCTCCCCTTCTGGGCATCGTTGATAGCGGTCCAGACCCGCTCGGGGGTGGTGGGCATGTCGATGTGCCGCACGCCCAGGTGGGCGACGGCGTCGATCACGGCGTTCTGCACGGCCGGGGTGGCGCCGATGGTGCCGGCCTCCCCGATGCCCTTCACTCCCAGCGGGTTGCGGTCGGTCGGCGTCTCGCTGCGAAGCAGCTCGAAGCTGGGCAGCTCGGCCGCCGTGATCGCGGCGTAGTCCGCGAGCGTGGAGGTGAGCGGGTTGCCGTCGGCGTCGTAGAGGACTTCCTCGCACAGCGCCTGGGCCGCGCCCTGCGCGATGCCGCCGTGCCGCTGGCCGTCGATCAGGATCGGGTTCACGACCGGGCCGGCGTCGTCGGCGGTGACGTGCCGCAGCAGCGTCACCTTGCCGGTCTCGGTGTCGACCTCCACGACCGACAGCTGGGTGCCGAACGGGAACGTCGATTTGTCCGCCGTGAAGTTCACGTTCGCGGTCAGCGTCTTGCCCTCGGCGCTGGCGGCGATCTGGCCCCAGCCCAGCGACTTGTCCGGGTCGCCGGCGATCTGCCACTTCCCGGTGGCCGTGTCCAGCACGACGTCGGCCTCGGACGCCTCGAACAGGGACGCGGCCAGCTTCGCGGCCTGGTCCTTGACCTCGAGCGAGGCATTGTGCACCGCCGAGCCGCCCAGCTGCAGCGACCGCGACCCGTAGGTCCCGATGCCCTCCGGGATCAGGTCCGTGTCGCCGTGGATGACCTCGACCTTGTCCATCGGGATGCCGAGCAGCTCGGTCACCAGCATCGCGAAGGCGGTGTGGTGGCCCTGCCCGTGGGCGGAGCTGCCGGTGTAGACGGTCGCGGTGCCGTCCTCGTGGACGTCGACCCGGCCGGTCTCGCCGGCGTCCGGGTCCGGCGCGGTGATCTCGACGTAGCTGGCCAGGCCGAGGCCGAGCTGCTTGACGTCGCCGCGCTCCCGGCGGGCCTTCTGCTCGGCCCGGAGCTCGGCGTAGCCCGCCGCCTCCAGGACCTGGTCCATGGCCGTTTCGTAGTCGCCGGTGTCGTAATGGGCGCCCGTCTTCGTCATGAAGGGGAACTGTTCCTTCTTGATGAAGTTGATCCGGCGGACTTCGGCCGGGTCCATGCCCGCCTCGGCCGCGAACCAGTCCAGGGCCCGCTCGACCGTGGCCGTGGCCTCCGGCCGGCCCGCGCCGCGGTAGGCGGCGATCGGCGTGCCGTTGGTGACGACCACCTTGTAGTTGGCCTGGACGTTCGGGAAGTCGTAGACGGCCGGCGCCATCAGGTTCGTCAGCATGGGCAGGAAGAAGCCCATCCGGGAGTAGCCGCCGGAGTCCTGGATGACCTCCAGGCGGTAGGCCTTGACCTTCCCGTCCCGGGTGCCGCCGATCTTGACGTGATGCAGTTGCGCGCGGCCCTGGGTCATTCCGACCAGGTTCTCGTACCGGCTCTCGACCCAGCGCACCGGCCTGCCGGTGTGCTTGGCCGCCCACGCGACGGCGACGGTGTCCCGGTCGGTGCCGATCTTCGCGCCGAAGCCGCCGCCCACGTCCGGGGCGACCACGCGGATCTGCTCCGGGGCCAGCCCGAGCGCGGTGAGGATCAGCCGGGAGATCTGCGCGTTCTGCGTGCTGATCCAGACGGTCAGCTTGCCGTCGTTCCAGGCGGCCGCCGTGGCCCGTCCCTCCATGGGCAGGGCGGCGACCCGCTGGTTGATGACGTCACCCTCCACGACGACGTCGCAGCCGTCGAAGATCGAGTCGTCGCTGACGTCGCCGCCGCCGGTGATCGCGGTGTTGGTGCCCGCGGCCGGGAACAGGAGGGACTCGTCCTTCAGGGCCGCCTCGATGGACGGCACCGCCGGCAGGATGTCGTAGTCCACGGCGACCAGTTCGGCCGCGTCCTCGCCCTGGTAGGTGCTGTCGGTGAGCACGATCGCGACCGGCTCGCCCACGTACCGGACGGTGTCGATCGCCAGGACCGGCTCCTGCCACTTGCCGGCCAGGGGCACGGGGCCCGGGGCAGGCGGGGCGTCCTCGTCCACCGGGGGCGGCGGCGGGACGTCGGTCATGTCTTTCGCGGTCAGCACCGCGACCACGCCGGGCTGGCTCTCGGCCTCCGACGTGTCAATGCTGGTTATCTTGGCGTGCGCCACGGTCGAGCGGACGAAAGTCGCCCGGACCGCGCCGTCCAGTTCAGGTTCCCGCAGATCGTCGACGTAGACGCCGCCGGCGGTCAGCAGCCGCGGGTCTTCCGTCCGGATCACCCGGGTGCCCAGAATGCTCAATTTATCCTCCGCTGCTACGGCCTTCGCCAAGCGAACTTACACCTGTGACTGACGTGGCATCTAGATCCGTTCGCAAGCGTTTTGGTAGTCACAATGTGCCTACTGACCTGGGTTTTCGGATTTTTCCCTCCAGACCGGACGCGAGCCTCCGCAATTGACAGTTGACGGAGGCAATTATTATCTTGCCTGAGTCAACTAAACCCTTCATCCGGCCCGGAGGAAACCATGGACGAGGTCGCGGCGGTACGGGCGTTCAACCGCTTGTACACGAACGTCATCGGCGCGGTGCAGGGCATGTACCTGGACACGCCGTACTCGCTGACCGAGGCCCGGCTGCTGTTCGAGCTGGCGCAGCGCGAGGTCACGGCGGTGGCGGAGCTGCGGCGCGCGCTGGACATCGACCCGGGCTACCTCAGCCGGGTCCTGTCCCGTTTCGAGGCCGACGGGCTGATCACCCGGACCCGGGCCGGCGGCGACGCCCGGCGCCAGGACATCGTCCTCACGCCCGGCGGGCGGGCGGCGGCCGCGGACCTGGACGCCCGCTCCGCCCGCCAGATCGGCTCGCTCCTCGACGGCGTCGACCGGATCCGGCTGCTGGACGCGATGCGGGACATCTCCTCCCAGCTCGGAGCGGCCGCGCCGGCCGGTTCCCGCGCGGTCGTGCTGCGGGAGCCCCGGCCCGGGGACCTCGGCTGGGTGGTCCACCGGCACGGCGCGGTGTACGCGTCCGAGTTCGGGTGGGACGCGGACTTCGAGATGTGGGTCGCCCGCATCGCCGCCGACTACCTCGCCGACCGGGGCAACCCGCGGGCCGCCGGGTGGATCGCGGACGTGGACGGCTCCCCGGCCGGATCGATCCTCTGCGTTCCCGACGCCGGCGACCCCGGGACGACGGCGCGGCTGCGGGTGCTGCTGGTGGAACGCTGGGCCCGGGGCCTGGGGATCGGCGGCCGCCTCGTGGACGAGGTCCTGCGGTTCGCCCGACACGCCGGCTACGCGCGGGTCGCCCTTTCCACTTACGATGCCCTGGGCAGCGCCCGCCGCATTTACCAGGCCGCGGGATTTTCCCTGGTCAGCTCCGAGCCGGAGCGCGTCTTCGGCCAGGATCTCACCGCCCAGGAGTGGTCCCTGCGACTGTGACGGCTTTCGATGCGGCCGAAAATCCTTTAACCTGTCCTCTTACACTCGCGTTTGATTTTCGCTGAAATCCGCGCAAACAGGGTCGGCGCCTATTTCCAGTGGCGAGTTCGTCAAGTGACGTGTGCCCACGTCGGGAAGTGACGCGTGCTCACGTCTGGCATATCAGGATTGGTGACCCATGCCCTCCCAGCGCCGCCGGGCCACACTCGCGGGCGTTGACCAGCTGCGACCCGGCGACCAGGCATTCACGACCTTCGCCGACGATGCCGAACGATTGACCGTCCTCGGCCTGTTCACGCGCCTCGGGCTGGCCCGGGGCGAAAAGGTCATCCTGAGCCTCGACACCAGCCGTCCCCCGGACGAGGTGGCGGCGGAGATCGCCGGCGGCGCCGACGCCGCCCGCGACGCCCTCGGCCGCGGCCAGCTGGTCCTGTCCAAGGTTCCCCCGTTCCTCGACGACCCGCCCCGGGCCGGATCCGGGGAGATCGCCGACCGGGCCCGGGCCTGGCTGGAGGACGCCGCCGCCGAGGGGTTCAGCGGGATCCGGGCCGGCTGCGACCTGTCGGGAGCCCTGGACTCCCGCGGCGGCATGCGCCGCCTGGTGGAGCTCGAGCGGGCCACCCACCGGGAGCTGATGGCCGCGGACACCTGGTCCCGCTTCACGGTGCTGTGCCAGTGGGACGAGCGCCTGCTCGTCACCGAAGCCGACCTCGACGAGGTCCGGTGGGTCCACCCGGTCACCGTCCTGCCCGCCCCGCCCGAACTCCGCGTCACCCGCACGCCGAACGGGATCCTGCTCACCGGTGACTCCGACCTGGCCTGCCGGGAGGAGTTCGCCGCCGCGCTGCGGACGCTGGAGGACATCCGGCCGCCCGAGGGCCCGCTCGTCCTGGATCTGTCCAAGATGTCGTTCCTGGACGCGCACAGCGTCGGGGCGGTCCTGCGGCTGGCCGCCCGGCTGCCCCCGCCGCGCCGGATCGAGGTCCGGTGCCGGGAGCACCACCGCCGCATGCTGAACGTCCTGGGCGCCCACACCGTCTCCCAGCTGACCATCATCACCCGCGGACGCTGATCACGGGCTTGACCCGCCTGTGAACAGGGGATTCATACTCGTGTGACAGGGGTTGCCGTCCGGGACGCCGAGGCGCTGGTGTTCGCCGCCGACATGTACGGCGTGCAGATGGACCAGCTGGCCTCGCTGCTCGGGGACTCGCCGGGGACCGCGCGGGCCGCGGCGGCCCGGTGGAAGGAACTCGGCTACGCGGAGACGGCCCGGCTCGGCCCCGGCCCGTCCTGGCTGTGGGTGACCCGGGCGGGCCTGGCGGCCTGCGGGCTCCGGTACCCGGCGGCCCGGCCCGGGCTGTCGCGGCTGGCCCACACCCGCGCGGTCACCGCGGTCCGGCTGGCGCTGTCGGCGACCGGCGCGTGGGACGGGTCCGGGGCCTTCTGGCGCGGGGAGCGGCGGATCCGGTCGCGGCACGGCGTCGGCGTGCGCCAGCACCTGCCCGACGGCGAGGTCCACTGGCCGTCGGGCTGCGGACTGGCCTGGGAAGGCGAATGCTGGGCCGTCGAGGCCGAACTGACCGCGAAGACCGTCGCCCGCACCACCGCCATCATGCGCGAGATCCTGGCCCGGACCGGCGACTACGGCGCCCCCGCCGCCGACGCGTCCGTCCCCGGGCGCCCGGCCCGGCACACCAGGGCCCTCTACGTCTGCTCCCCCGCCGCCCGGCCCACGGTGCTGCGCGCCCGGGCCTCGCTCGGCCCGGGCCTGGCCGGCCGGGTCGAGGTCCGCGGCCTCCCCTCCGGGGCGCTGCTGACGTGAGCGGCCGTCCACGTCACCCGGTGCGGCGCGGGGCCTGGCGGGCGCTGCGGTACCTGCTGGCCGTCGCGGCCGCCGTCGCGCTCGCCCCGGTGACGCTGGTGGCGGCCGGAACGTACCTGTTCGGCTGGTGGCGGGGGCGGCCGCCCCGGCATCTCGTCGCGGGCGCCGCCTGGTGCGTTCCGATGGTCGCCGCGTGGCTGCTCGCCGTCGCGCTGTGGCCGGGGGCGCCGGGCGCCTGGTGGTTCCGCCTGCTCTCCGCCCCGCAGGCCTCGTGGCTGTCGATGTGGCGCCTCGGCGCTCACGGGCGGGCGGGCGCGGCGGCGGTCGCGGTCGCCGCGCCGGCGATCCCGCTGGGCCTCCTGGCCGGGGCGCTGGCCTGGAAGATCCGGCTCTTCCGCATGGAGACCGGCAGCGGCGGCCGCTCGCCCGCGGCCAGCGTCCGGTTCGACGCCGGCCTCTGGCGGCGGCAGGTCCGCTCGGCCAGGGCGGTCGCCGCCGTCCCCGGCGCGCTCCCCCTGATGTCGCCGAACGGATCGCTGGTCGCCGGCGCCGCTATCCGCTCCGTCCGCCATCGCGGGGGCCGCGCCGCGGCCATCCCGTACGACCGGATGCGTTCCCACCAGGTGGTGATCGGGTCGACCGGCACGGGAAAGACCACTCTGCTGCTGCGCCTGTGGGCCGGGTTCATGGCGGGCGGCATGCGCCGTTACGCCGTCGGGAAGGCGGCCCGTCCCCTGCTGGTGGTGCTCGACTGCAAGGGCGGCGCCAGTTCCCGGAAGGTGGCCGACCGGGCCCGGCGGGTGCTGCGCGACGCCGGTGCCGCCACGGTCGCCACCTGGCCCGACGAGAACCCGCTGAACCTGTGGGCGCTGCCGCCCGCGCAGCTCGTGACGACCCTGATGGACCTGATCGAGCACGGCACCGGCGGCGCCGCGTATTACGCGGACCTGATGGAGTCCGCCGTGTCGCGGGCGGTGGAGGGCCCGGACGGCCCGCCCGCCGGGTCGGCCGACTTCCTGAGCCGGCTGGACGGGGACGTGGCCCTGCGGTTCCAGGCGCTGTGGCGGCGGCTCGGGGCGGGACTGGACGGCGGCGGATCGTTCGGCGACGCGGACGCCTGGTACTGCGTGCTGGAAGGAACGGCCGCGCAGTCGGTGGCCGAGGCGCAGGCTCGCGCGCTCACTGACTTGCTGGCCGCCTTCGCGGTGTCGGGTTCCCGCGAGATCCTGCTGGCCGTCGACGAGTACTCGGCGGTGTCGCGGCGGCTGCCGATCTGGCGGCTGCAGGAGCGGGCCCGCTCCCTGGGGGTCGCGATCCAGGTGTCGGCCCAGTCGTGGGAGGGCCTGGCCGGCACGGAGGACGAGCGGCAGCGGGTCGCCGGGACCGCCGAGGGCGGGATCTGGCTGCTGCGGGTGCCCCGCCCGGAGCCGGTGGCCGCCCTCGCGGGGAACCTGCGGGTGGTGGACACGTCCCGTTTTCTGTCCGACGCCGGGTCGTGGGAGTCCGCCGGGTCATCCCGGGTCCAGCCGGTCCCGGTCGTCGACGGGGACATCATCCGGCAACTGGACATCGGCCAGGCCGGCTACCTCTACCGGGGCGGCGTCACCTACGTGCAGGTCAAGCGGATCATCGGACGGCAGGCGGCGCTCGGTTCCGGGCCGTCTCCTTCCGCTCCGTCTTCTTCCGGGCCGGCCGCGGCCCCGGCCGCGTCCGCGGTTCCCGCCCAGCGACCGGCGGAGCCGTCGTCCTCAGCGGAGCGGTCGTCCTCAGCGGAGCTGCCGGACGTATCAGAGGTGCTGGACGAGGCGTTCGGAGCGCTGGATGAGTAGCGGCGACCCGTTCGCGGTCCTGGGCCTGCCCGCCGAAGC
>WRBL01000031.1 GCA_009784565.1 Streptosporangiales bacterium
ACCGGGCCAGCCCGGTCCGGGCGTCCCGCAGCCCGATGCCCGCCCACCGGGCCAGGTCCCGGTCAGACGCCGGGGCGTGCCCGGCCAGGTAGCGGCGCGCCTTCCTGGGCCAGGCGGCGGGCGTTCCCGGTGCGAAGCTGCGGGGTGGTGAGCGGGTGAAGCCACCAGTAGTCCTCGGAGCGGACCAGGTACAGCGTGCCGCGGTTCAGCCAGGTGACGATCATCGACCGCCGCCCGGTGAGCGCGGCGTCGACGTCCGCGGCCGACAGGCCCGCCGAGCGGGCCCGGATCGCGAGCCGGGCTCCGCGCGGGTCCTGCGCCTGGATGGCCAGCAGGTGCCCGGCGACCTCTTCGGGGCTGCCCGCCAGATCGCGCCCGAGCCGCTGCGCCGCGCACCGCCGTGCGGTCACGGCCAGCTCAGCGCGCTCTCGGGCTCCCTCCGGACCTGCGGGCCTCATCGGCGGTGACTCTACTCCGTTCACCAGGCCCGGGGGGGCTTCCTGGCCGCCGCCAGCCAGCCCTGCGAGCGCCGCTACTCCGCCGACGAGGTAGCAGAGGGCCTGGACGTTGAGGAGGGGGACGGCCCCCAGCCGATCGCCGAGAATCCCCGCCGCCACGATGCCGGCCGCCTGGCCGAGAGCGAAGGCCGCGCCGAAAGCCGCGAAGACACCCCCTCGCTCTCCGTCCGCGGTCGCGTGCTGGAGCGAGGAGATCAGGCCACTGTCCATCGCCACCGACGGGACACCGAAACCGATGAACAGCGCCACGTAGACAGGTTCGGCCGTGGTCAGGTGCGGCAGGTTCCACGTCACGGCGGCCCCCGCCGCGAACACCAGGCAGGCCAGTCCCGTGAGCGGTCCCGGGCGGACGCGGGTGGCCCGGGCGAGGGCGAGGCCCCCGATGATGGCGCCGATTGCCTGGACCGCGCGGAGCAGGCCGTTCTCGGCGGCGTCTCCGTGCAGGTTCCGGGCGACGAAAACCACGAACAGGACGGTGAACAGTCCCTGGCCGACGGCGAGAATCGCGGTGACGACCAGTGCGACCCAGACCGGCCGGCGGGCGAAGGCCCGCCCTCCGGGTCGGCGCGCCGGCGTGCCGCGGGCGGGAGCGGCGTTACGGGGCAGGTGAACGCCCCGGATCAGCGTGGCCGAAAGAAGGAAAGTCGCCGCGTCGGCGATGACAATCACGGGGAGGCCTCCGGCTGCCAGGACCGCGCCGCCCGCAGCGGCGCCGACGAGGCGTCCGAGGTTCTGGTTCAGGCCGATCAGCGAATTCGCCGCGACGAGCTGGTCCTCGGCCACCAGGGCGGGGAGCAGGGCGTTCTTGGCCGGGTCAAAGAGGCCCGCCAGCGCCGCCTGGTACGCGATCACTCCGTACAGGACGGGCAGGCGGGCCCCGGCCAGGAGCGGCAGCAGCCCGGCGGCCTGGCCGAGCGAGACAGCGACCAGCAGGAGGCGGCGGTCGCACCGGTCGGCGAGGCGCCCGGCCAGCGGGCTGATCACGACCGCGGGGATGAGCTCGATGAGGAAGGCCATAGAGGTTCCGAGTGCCGACCCGGTGAGCTGGTAGACAAGCACGGGGAGAGCGACCAGCAGCATCCAGTCGCCGGTGTCGGATATGAGCCCGGCCAGCCATAGACGCCGGAAGTCCCGGCCGCGGAGCGCGATCATTGTTCCGGCATCGCCGGATCAGGCTTCCGCGGAAATGCGTGCAGGCCGAGATGGACCAGCGCCGATCCGTCCGGCCGCTCCTCCCGCGTGGCGGCGATGTAGGGACGGATCAGCGCGTCCAGCCGACCGGTCAGGTCCGCGAGTTCGGCGGCAGTCATTCTGAGCGTGTAGGTGCTGTGTTCCGTCGCGTCCTGCCACGGGCGGTCCAGCGACGGGAAACGCGCCGCGGCGTCCAGAACCTCTTGCTGGTCCTGCTGAATCGTCATGGCCAGGAGCGCCGCGGCATTGCGCCCCAGCGGGCTGTCCGGGTCGGCGGGCCTCTCCAGGCTGAATCCGGTGACGAGAGCCCGCCAGGGACGCTCGCGGGCGTCGGAGGAGCCCTCTGCCTCGACCCAGCCGTACTTGGCCAGGGTTCGAAGGTGATAGCTGCAGTTAGACGGCGTGTCTCCGATGGCGTGGGCACCCTGCGACGCCGTCGCCGGCCCCGAGGACATGAGGTAGTTCAGCAGCTTCCAGCGGACGGGGTGGGTCAGCGCCGCGATCGCTCCTGGGTCGTCGAGACGGACTCTGGCTTCCCCGGCCATCCGCTCCCCCGCTTCCGTCGGCGCTCACCTGATCTGAAAGACTCTTTCAGATTTAAGCACACGTTCCGGCTCACCGTGAAATGCCTTTTCAGACGCGCGGTGCTGGCGGCCCGGACAGCCGCCAGCACCGCCCGGGCGCCTACGACCCCAGCTGCTCCAGGATGGTCGGGTCCTTGATCTGGCGGTCCCGGGCCAGGAGGAGGACCTTGGACACGACCTCGGCGGTTTTCGGGTCGTCGTCGGCGAAGGGGAGGAACAGGCGGCCCCGGTGCTGGGAGCCGACACCGATGATGCACAGGGCTCCGCCCGGCCGGCGGTGAACGGTGCCGCTGCCCAGGTGGAGGGCGTACTCGCCCAGTTCCCCGTCGATCAGGACGTGACTGCCGGAGAAGCTGACGTTGTCCAGCTTCATCAGGCGCGCGGTCTCGCGGACCAGGGCCGCCCGCATCTCGACGGTGGACGCGGTGGCCTCCGGGTCGACGCCGCCGGCGTGCGCGACGCTGACCACCAGGTCGATGTCCCGCATGGTCTCGGAGAACACGACGGGCGGCACCGATTCCAGGGGCTGGGCTTCCCAGCCGCCGGGCCGGGTGAAGTAGACGCCGTCGATCGTGGGCAGGTCGGCCTCGGACGGGGTTCCGAACCCGTCGGTGCATGACAGCCGGGCCACGTAGCCGTGCCGGTGGAACGCCTTCGAGGACTCCCCGGACTCGTACGACGTCACCCAGCCCCGGGTGCCGAGAAGGGCGAGAGCCTGGCGCGGCTGCACCTGGTGGCCCTCGTAGCGACGGCTCACGGGGCCAGACGCCTTCTCGGCCCCGGTCAGCGCGTACAGTTCGCGGAACACCTGCTTGAACGGCTGCCGCAGTTCCTTCTTGAACAGCCGCTCCTGCCAGTGGACCCAGGTGCCGTCGGCCGCCATGTCGCGGGGATGAGCGATCCGCAGCGGCCCGTCGACGGCCTTGGCCGCCAGGGCCGCGACGTCGTCCCGCATAAGAGCCGCTCCGGCCGGCGACACCCAGACAAGACGGCCGAGCAGCGGGGCGACGACCGGGTGCCGGGCCAGGGCCTCGAAGTCGGCGGCGGTGAAGGTGTCCTGCGCGGTCATGGCGTCCTGCAGCGCCTCCCGCACCCGCTTGGACTGCTTGGCGAGGGCGGCCTTGCGGGCGGTGAGCGCGGCGATCGCCGGGTCCTTCTTCACAGCGGCGGGCACCGACTTGAGCGCCTTGTCACCCCGGCGGACCGCGATCGACGGCATGCCTTCGGCGCTCACCGACAGCGTGACCGTCACCTCGCCACCGGAGCCACCAGAGCCACCGGAGCCACCGGAGCCGGCCGACACGGTCACCGGGCCGTCGGCCAGGTCGCCGGCCTCGGCCGCCTCGACCGCCCAGATGAACCGGCGCGGGTCGGCGTACCCGGCGGTGCGGGCCAGGTTCTCGATCCCGATCCGGACCGCGGTGCCCTCGCTGGCCCGCCGCTGGCTGCCGAACGCCTTGCTTCCGCCCTGGAACTCGCGCAGCAGCGCGTACCGGCGGGCGATGGCCGCCTCGCGCGGGGAAGGGGCGGCCGGGAGCGGCAGCAGGCCGAGGGCCCGGACCGCGTCGGCGTTCCGCTTGCCGGTGATCCGGCCGGCGAGATCCTCCTCGGCCGTGGCTCCCAGCATGGCTTCGGCGAACATCTGGGCGCGCCGGTGCCCGTTCCCGCCGGCCGTGTACTTCGCCGCCTTGTGCAGGACCGTCCACCGCTTGGCGCCCAGTTCCCCGTGCGCCCGGCGGAACCACTCGACGTCGACCGCCCCGTTTTCCAGGTCCTCGCCGGACAGCGGGGTCCGCTCGGAGATCATGGCGGCCCAGGAGTCGCGCAGTTCGCTGTCCACCGACCACTGACTGTCCTTGGTGTGAGCGTGCAGCCACAGCACCCCGCCGGCCAGGCCGGGCCAGTCCAGGGCGTCTTCGACGGCGTCCGCCCACTGCGGCGCGTACAGGGCGAGGTCGGTCAGGCGCCTGTCCGGGATTCCTTCGGCGTCCGCGGCCGCGCGGAGCGTCGCGCCGGTCTCGCCGGGGAGCGGGAAGCTGACCCGGATCAGGTGGCTGAACACGGCGTCCCGGCTGTCCCCGTAGGCGCTCCGGGACAGCGGGGTGTCCCCGAGGCGGGACAGCAGCGCCGCCGTGGTCCCGGTGCCCGGGACCCCGCGGATCCAGCGCGCGGCGTCCGACGTGGGGGTGGGCAGGTCTCCCCGAAGCAGCTCCGTCTCGACCAGCCGGTCGCGGACCCGGTCGGCGAGCGGGACGAGGGCGGGATTGTCCGCCTCGGCCTGGCTTCGCCACCGGCCGGTGAGCGTGCGGAACAGCCGGCTGTGCGGGGTCAGGAAGCCCGTGATGACGTCGCCGTCCGTCGCGGCCCCGGACCGGTGCGCGGCCGCGAGGAGGTCCTCGCGGACCGGAACCGGCAGCGCGTCCGGGACGGGCTGTTCGACCCAGCGTTCCAGCTGGTGCCAGCGGGCCAGCCGTCCGGGCGTGAACAGTCCGGGCCTGGAGTTCAGCAATGAGCCGAGCAGGTGGTGCCACCGGCTGGAGCTCACGAGCCCGCGCCAGTCCCCGGAGGGCAGGTGAGCGTAGCGCCGCTGATGGTCGCTGGGCTCCGGGAACGTCGCGCGTCTGTCCTCGGGTACCGCGGCCAGGGAGGCTTCGTGGGCGTCCAGGCACTCGTCGACGACGCTCCCGGAGACATGATCGGCGATCAGCCACTCGGTGACGTGCAGGACCAGCGGCCGGTTCCGGAGGTTCTCCACCGGGTCGGCGGCCAGCCCGGCGATGGCGTCGTCGAACCAGCCGCCCTCGTAGCGCGGGTGCCGTTCGCTGGCGGGAGTGAGGCCGGCCAGCGCGTGGGCCCGCAGCGCGTCCAGCCCGTCGTCCCCGCTTCGCAGTCCGGCGGGGCGGTTCGCCCACCACTCCCGGAACACGTCGCCGAGCACCATGTCCGGCCCCTCGCCGTCTGTGCCGGCCTGCAGCCGCGGCCGGGAGGAGAACGGCGGCCGGAAGAACCGCAGGTCCCCGAGGAGCATGTCGTGGCTGCCCTGCCAGTGGGTCACGGTGACCGTCGTGTTCCGGCGGGAGTGAGCGATCTCGTCGAGAGCCTCGATGATCCTCCGGGCGGCGTCGCCGGCGAACCGGCGGCCGGGGGCCGCGGGACGAGGCACCCGGGGTTCGGTGCGGGGGCCGGGAAGGGTGTCGCGGAGGTCTTCGGCCGGTCCGGGGCCGTCGCCGATTTCCCGGCGGAGTTCGGCGGCGGCTTCCCGCTGGCGCTTGCTCTTGCCGGCCGCGAGCCGGGTGGCCGACGCCTTCGCCCCGGCCACGGGCTGGGACGCGAGCAGCGTCAGGGCGCCGCGCCGGGTGTCGGCGGCGGCCCGGGTGAGCAGCGCCTCGACGGCGGGGGCCTCGTCCGGCGTCACGGTCAGCTTCTCCAGGGCTCCGAGCGCGGTGCTCCGCACGGAGGAACTGCGGTCGCGGAGGAGCGTCAGCAGGGCGGCGCGCAGCGCGGGGCCGGGGTCCGGGGTGTCCGCGATCCGGTACGCGGCGGCGTTGCGTCCGCCGGCGCTCATGGACGCCAGCCAGGGCAGCAGGTCCTTGGCGGGCCGGCCGCCCAGGACCCGGACCAGGCGGTCGGCGGCCAGCGTCCGGCTCAGCGGGACGGGCGACGCCTCGACTCCGACGCTGGTCCCGGTGGCGGGCCGCACCGGGACCGTCCCGGCCCTGGTGGGCAGGCGCGGGATCAGCCGGGCCAGGGCGTCGAACAGGCCGGGCCTGACCTGCCCGGGCGTCCCGTAGCCGGGCGTCCCGGGCAGCAGGAGCAGGGCGAGGGCCGCGACGCGGGGGTCCTCGTCGTCCAGTGCCGCCGCGACGACACTCTCGGCGGCCTCAAGGCGGGTGACGGCGGCGTAGCGCACCGCGACCGCTCGCAGGTCCGGCCGCGGATGGACGGCGAGCCGCCGCAGGTCGCCCAGGGTGGCCGTGACGTCGCGCATTCCGCCCGCGCACAGGGCGGTGTAGACGATATCCGGATCGTCGCCGGACAGGGCGAGCGAGCGCTCGGCCTCCGAACCGTACAACGACGCCAGGCGGCGGACCCGGGCGCTCACGCGGGGCAGGTCCTCGACGGTGCCGGGCAGCCCGGTCCACACGCTGGCGGCGCGCACGGCGGCGGCGAACCGGAGCAGGCCGTGGTCCAGGACGATGTCCAGCAGGTACGCGAAGGCACCGGGATGCCCCTCGTCCGCGGCTTCCAGGATGACCTGGCGCAGCCCTTCCTGCCGCTGCGCGGCCAGGAGCAGGCGGCCGGTGAACTCCCAGCCCTCACGGCGGGAGGAGCCGAGCAGGGCGGCGATGACGTGCCGGCCCGTCAGGGCCACCGGGTGCTCGCCGTTCCCGGTGTCCAGCAGCGTCTCGAAGACCTCCCCGCCGGACGGGCCGCCGAGGTCGATCGCGGACGCGAGGAGGCCGCCCACGGCCTGGGGGCCCAGGTAGCGGGGACTCCGGTGACCGAGCAGGTGACCGCCCCAGGCCGCGAGCCAGGCCGGGTCGGCGTCGAAGGGCCCGGCCGCCTCCACGATCGCGGTGAGGTCCCGGGACCGGTTCTCCACGGTCACCCCGGGCTCCCCGGACGTCACGCGGAACGATGTGCGGACCCATCCGGACTGGTACGGGCGGGTCCGCGCGTCGGTCCACCAGCGGGTGAGCGCGGGCCCGAGTCCGGGGTGGAGCGCGCCCATGACCGCCGCCCGCTCAGCGTCGGGAAGCGTGTCCAGCGCGCGGCCCGCCTCCACCTTGCGGACGTGGTAATCCGCGTACTTCTCATGGTCGTAGGCCTCGAGGACCTTCTCCGCGATCCCGCGGCCGGGATCCGGCAGGGCGGACGCGCGTTTGAGCGCCGCCTCGCGCCACGACGCGTCCTTCAGGGATTCCAGCCGGCGGGCGGCCTCTTCCGGGGTGATCATCGCGGCTCAGCCTCCGGCCAGCGGCACGAGCCGCAGGAACAGGAGGGACGCGCCCTCTTCCAGCCAGGCCGATGATCCCGGCTCCATCTCGCGGTCTCCGACGAAGACCTTGAAGATCCCGTCCTCGAACGCCAGCAGCGCGGCCGCGGCGGACTCCGCCGGGTCAGCGTCCGCCGCCGGCACGACGTCGGGGTTCCCCGGGCGCACCGACCCGCCGGCCAGGGCCGCCGCGAGGCCGTCCGGCGTCAGCACCCGGACGAAGGCGTTCTCCTCCGCCCGGGCCTGATAGGCCGCGACCTCCGCAGCGACCGCCGCCGAGATGAGATCCCTCGCGGGCACTTCGCCGGGGGCCAGGTCCAGGGTGAGGGCGTGCTCCCGCACGCCGCGGCGCCGATGCCCCGTGATCGTCGCCGTAACCGTTACCGCTACTGCCATGCCCGGCACTGTAGGGCCGACCACTGACATTCGAGGGGGAGCAGGCAGGGGCGACAGGGAAACGAAGACCCGTTCGGGCCCGGCGGGGTCAGCCGATGAGATCGACGGACAGTCGTTCGCGCAGCTCAGCCAGGGTGATGCCCCAGGTTTCGAGGACGTGGACGCCGTCGGGCTGGATGTCGAAGGTCGCGTGGTCGGTGTAGGCCCGGCTGACGCAGCCGACACCGGTCAGCGGGTACGTGCAGGACGGGACGATCTTCGGCGACCCGTCCTTCGCGAACAGCGTCATCATCACGTAGACATCCTTGGCGCCGATGGCCAGGTCCATCGCCCCGCCGACGGCCGGGATCGCGCCCGGCTTGCCGGTGGACCAGTTGGCGAGGTCGCCGTTGGCGGCGACCTGGAAGGCGCCGAGAACGCACACGTCGAGGTGCCCGCCGCGCATCATCGCGAACGCGTCGGCGTGGTGGAAGTAGGCCGCGCCGGGCAGTTCGGTGACCGGGACCTTCCCGGCGTTGGTGAGGTCGGGGTCGATGTCGTCCCCGTGCGCGGCCGGGCCCATGCCGAGCATGCCGTTCTCGGTGTGGAGGATGACCCCGGGGAGCCCGTCTTCCGAGGCCGGGAGGTGGTCGGCGATCTTGGTGGGCTGGCCGATGCCGAGGTTGACGTAGGACCCGGGCGGGATGTCGCGGCCGATCACGGCGGCGAGTTCGTCGGTGCTCAGCGGGCCGCGGTCGGCGTGCTCGGTCACGGCGGCGGAAGAGGCTGTGCTGGCGGAAGAACGAGCGGTCATCGGGCACCCTCCACGGTGTACTTGCGGGCGTCGACGCGCACGATCCGGTCGACGTAGATGGACGGGGTCACGACCGACTCGGGGTCGAGGGTCCCGGCCGGGACGACCTCGTTGACCTGCACGATCGTGGTCCGGGCCGCGGTGGCCATGACCGGGCCGAAGTTCCGGGCGGTCTTGCGGTAGACCACGTTCCCGAGCGTGTCCGCGCGGTAGGCGGACACGAGCGCGTAGTCGGCCTTGATCGGGTACTCCAGCACGTAGGTGCGCCCGTCGATCTCCCGGGTCTCCTTGCCCTCGGCCAGGGGCGTGCCCACGGCGGTGGGGCAGTAGAAGCCGCCGATGCCCGCGCCCGCGGCCCGCATCCGCTCGGCCAGGTTGCCCTGGGGAACGACCTCGAGTTCGATCTTCCCGGCCCGGTAGAGCTCGTCGAAGACGTAGGAGTCGGCCTGGCGGGGGAAGGAGCAGAGAATCTTCCGTACCTGGCCGGCCTTGAGAAGCGCGGCGAGGCCGACCTCTCCGTTGCCGGCGTTGTTGGACACGATGGTCAGGTCCTTGGCGCCGTGGCGGATCAGCCCGTCGACGAGTTCGGACGGCATCCCGGCGAGGCCGAAGCCGCCGATCAGGACGGTTGAGGAGTCCTCGATCCCGGCGACCGCCTCGTCGACGGACTCCATTACCTGGGCACGGCTCACGTGTATACCTTTCTGGGTCGGCGCGACCATCCAGCATAAAACCGCCATGCCGAACGGATCATGCCGACTCCCCTGGTCACGGTTTCACGCGTAGCCGCGGCGGGCGAGAACCGTCCGGATCGAGTCGCGCACCGCCTCCGGGGGATGCCCCATCGCGGCGAAGAGCTTCTCCGCCAGCGGCACCAGCACCGTATGCACGCTCTGTTCCGGCGGGCCGAAGTACCCGCCGAACTCCAGCAGCACGTGGCCGTGGGCCCCGGACCACAGTTGCAGGGACTCGGTCAGGGGTTCCCCGCCCGCGCCGTCCCCGGCCGCGATGATGCGCTCCACTCCCCGGTAGACCAGGGCGAACGCCTCGCGGCCCTCGGGGTAGCGGCCGGTTCCCATCAGCTCGTCGACGTCGACGGGAGCCAGCCGGTGGCCGCCCGCCACCGACAGCCCGAACATCACCCGGTACAGCTGGGAGTTCTCCAGGGCGTACTGCCGGTACGCCAGCGCGAGCTCGAACATGTCGGCCACCGGGTCGTCGGTCGCCGGGACGTTCTCCATGACCCGGGCGAGCCGGGAGAACCCCTCCCGGGCGACCGCCACGACCAGGTTCTTCATGCCGCCGAAATGCGTGTAGACCGCCATGGTGGAGGCACCGATCTCCGCGCCGACCCGGCGGGTCTGCACCGCTTCGGGCCCGCCCTCCTCCAGCAGCCGGATGGCGGCGGCCACCAGCCGGTCCCGGGTCGCCTTGGCGGGACCAAGGTCACGCGTGCTCACGATTGACATCCTGCCACAGTCACGTTCAGCGCCGTTCATCTCCTGTCGGCGGCCCTGTACCGCTTGCCACCGATGTCAGGACAGCACTAGGGTTACACCCCATAACGCTGTTATAACCAGGTTATGGCCCATCAGGGGAGGGTCAGCACGAATGAGCAGTGTCTTTCTCCGGGGTAATTTCGCTCCGGTCCGCGAGGAACGGACGGTTACCGACCTGGCCGTCACCGGCCGGATCCCGGACTTCCTCGACGGCCGGTACCTCCGCAACGGGCCGAACCCCGTCACGGAGATCGACCCGGATACCTACCACTGGTACACCGGCGACGGCATGGTCCACGGGATCCGCCTCCGCGGCGGGAAGGCCGAGTGGTACCGCAACCGCTGGGTCCGGAGCCCGGCCATCGCGGCCCGGCTGGGCGAGGCCTACCGCGGCCGGCGCAGCGCGTTCCCGCTGCCGGACGTCGGCGCCAACGCGAACGTCGTCGGCCACGCGGGCCGGATCCTCGCCCTGACCGGCGCCGGCGCGGCCTGCTTCGAACTGGACGGGGACCTGTCCACCGCCGGGGCGAGCGACTTCGGCTCGGCGGCCTACGGCTACACCGCCCACCCCAAGACCGACCCGCTGACCGGGGAACTGCACGGCGTGTCCTCCTGGTGCGGCGGGGGCGGCACGGTCCGGTACTCGGTGACCGACGCCGCCGGGAACCTGACCCGCGAGGTGGACATCGAGACCGGCGGCCGCGCGCTGATGCACGACTTCGCCCTCACCGGCCAGCACGTGATCCTGTACGAACTGCCGGTTCCCTATGACGCGGACCAGGGCGCGCACGTCTCCCTGCCCGGCACCAACGGCCCGTTCCCGTACCGGTGGAACCCGGACCACCCGGCCCGGATCGGGGTCATGCCCCGCTCCGGGGGCTCCGCGGACGTCCGCTGGATCGAGATCCACCCGTGCTACGTCATGCACACGCTGAACGCCTACGACGACGGCGACTTCGTCGTCTGCGACGTGATCCGCTACGACAAGCTCTTCGACGCCGACCTGCGCGGGCCGTCGGAGGGGCACCCGACCCTGTACCGGTGGACGATCGACCTGCCGTACGGCAAGGTCCGCGCCGAGCCGCTGGACGACCGGATGCAGGAATGCCCCCGGATCGATGACCGGCGCTGCGGCCGCAAGCACCGCTACGGGTACGCGGCCCGGTTCCTGGAGGGCCCCGGCGAACTGCTCAAGCACGACCTGGACCGGGGCGAGGACATCGTCTGCTCCTTCGGCGACGGGCGCCAGCCGGGCGAGTTCACGTTCGTGCCCCGGGCACCGGACTCCGCCGAGGACGACGGCGTGCTGATCGGCTTCGTCTACGCTCCCGGCTCCCGCCTCAGCAACCTGGTCATCCTCGACGCCGCCACCCTGGAGACCGTCGCGACCGTCCGCCTCCCGGTCCGGGTTCCCTACGGCTTCCACGGAAACTGGATCCCGTCTCAGCGTGCTTAGGGGCGAGGGGTAACCGCCGCCGGGTTCGTCTCGTACATCCGCACGGCGACCACGAGACCGGAGGCCGCGGTGACAGCGGCGACCGTCCAGATGGCCGTGGTGACGCCGCAGGCGTCGGCGAGTGCCCCGGAAACGAGGGCGCCCACGGCGAAGCCGCCGTCGCGCCACAGCCGGTAGACGCCGACGGAACGGGCCCGCCAGGCGGGATGGGCCACGTCGCCGATGGCCGCCAGCAGGGTGGGGTAGACCAGCGCGGTGCCGGCTCCGAGGATCAGCTGTGCGACAGCCCAGACCGGGAAGCTGGCGCCGATCGCGACCAGGGCGATCGCGACGGCCTGCAGGAGCATTCCGGCGGTGATCAGGTGCTTGCGCCCGATGTGGTCGGACCACCACCCGGTGAGCAGCTGGCCGAGGCCCCAGACGGCCGGGTAGAGGGCGGCGAGCACGCCGATGCGGGTGACGGACAGGCCATGAGATGCGTACAGCAGGGGAAAGATGCCCCAGGCCAGGGCGTCGTTGAGGTTGTTGACCATGCCGGCCTGGCTGGCGGCCGACAGTGCCCTGTCGCCGGCGCTGGTGATCCAGGCGACCTGGCGCGTGGTCAGCGTGGCGTGATGCCCGGAGTCCGGCGGCACGGCGTGGCGGGCGGCCTCAAGCCGGGCGTGGCCGCGGGTCTCCCGGACCGCGAGGGTGGACAGCCCGAGGGCCAGGGCCAGGTAGGCGGCTCCGAGAAGGAACGGAGCGGGGCGCAGCCCGGCGTGGGCGGCGATCGCACCGGTGACCATGGCGGTCGCGGCGAGCGCCACGTAGCCGGAGGCTTCGTTGAAGCCCATGGCCAGGCCCCGGCGGGCCGGGCCGACCAGGTCGATCTTCATGTTGACGGTGGTGGACCAGGTCAGGCCCTGGTTGAGGCCGAGCAGGACGTTGGCGAAGACGATCCAGCCCCAGGACGGGCCCCAGATCAGCAGCGCGGGCACGGGCAGGGCGACCAGCCAGCCCGCCACCAGCACCGGCTTGCGGCCGCGGCGGTCCGCGAGGGTGCCGGCGAAGAAGTTCGCGATGGCCTTGGTGGCGCCGAAGGCCACGATGTAGGTCAGCGCGCCCGTGTAGGCGGACAGGTGGAAGACGTCCCGTGCCAGCAGGGGGACGACGGTCCGCTCCTGGCCGAGCATGCCGCCGACCAGGGCGTTGACCGTGACGAGCAGGAGGAACTGGGACAGGTTTTCGCGCAGGCCGAGCCGCGGCCCGGCCGGGCCCGAGGGCCCGGCCGTCGCCGCGGAGGGTGTCCGGGTGAGCATCTGGCAGTCTTTCGTGTCGCCGGGGACGCGCTAGTTCCGCAGGCCGGCGACGGCGGCGTCCAAGTCGTAGCCCGCGGCGGCACGCCGGTTGTAGGGGAGCTTGCCGAGCATGCTGGCCATCGCGCAGGTGTTGGTGACGGCGGAGAAGACCAGGCCGGCGCCGATGGCGGCGGACAGCAGGCGGAAGCCGGGCACGACCAGGTCGGCGGCCAGCCCGGCGAGGACCAGGGAGCCCGCGACCAGGCGTACCTGGCGGTCCATGGGCCAGACGGGGCGGACGTCCTCGACGCGGTCCACCGGGTTGCCCGCCCGCGCCCAGGCATCGGTGCCGCCGGTGACGGTGAAAGCGCGGACGCCGGCGCCGGCCGCCCGCTGGCAGGCATTCTGGGACCGGGATCCGGACGCGCAGATCAGGGCGAGCTCGCCGTGGTCCGAGGCGTCACGGAGCGCCGGGAGCGCCCGGTCAAGCTGGTCAAGGGGAATGTTGTGCGCTCCGGGGACGTGGCCGGAGGCGAACTCGCCCGGAGACCGCACGTCGACGAGGGTCAGCTGCTCGCGGCGGGCGCGCAGCTCATCGACAGTCAGGGCGGTGAAGGCGGGGGCAGGCATGGGGGTTCCTTTCAGGGACATGACATAGCGTTGACTGCGGGGAAAAGGCAGGGCGGGGATGGTCAGGCGAGGGAGAGGAAGAGCTTCTCCATCTTCGCGACGTCGGCTTCGCTGGGCGCTCCGTCGGCCAGGCAGTGCCGCAGGCCGGTGGCGACGATCGCGTATCCGCTGCGGCTGAGGGCCTTGTTGACCGCGGCGACCTGGGTAAGTACGTCTTCGCACTCGGCCCCGTCTTCCAGCATGCGGATGACCTTGCCCAGGTGACCATGGGCGCGCTTCATCCGGGCGATGATCGCCTTCATCTCCTCCGGCTCCAGGTAGCCAGACATCGGGACCTCCCCTGTGGTGAGCATTCTCTACGATGAAAACATCCCCCTGGGGGGATATATTTCGGGATCGGGGCTCAGATGAGCCCGGGCAGGGCCCGCCAGGCCGTGTAGAGGGCGACGAGGACCAGGAGGGCGGTGAACGCCGTCTGCAGCCTGGCGGTGTCCGCCTTCGCCGCGACCCGGGCCCCCGCCCAGGCTCCGATGACCGCCACGACGGTGAGCATGGCCACCACGGCCCAGTCCGCCTGGACGCCGGTCCCCGCGCGCACGGCGAGCGCCGACGCGGAGGTGATGGTGATGACCACGAGCGAGGTTCCGACGGCGTCGGCCATCGGGAGCCCGAGGGCCAGGGTCAGCGCGGGGACGACGAGGAAGCCGCCGCCGACGCCGAGGAACCCGGTCAGCAGGCCCACGACGGTCGCGGTTATCAGCACCTTGAGAGCTCGCGGGCAGTTGCAGGCGAAGGACGGGCTGAAGGTGATGATCGGGTCATCGACCTGGACGGGCTTGCGTTCTCCGGGCGCGCCGCGCCGGGCCCGGACCTGCCGGGTGATCATCACCGCGGCGACCACGACCAGCAGCACGGCGAACGCGGCCAGCAGCGCCGGCCCGGGGACCAGGCCGGAGGCCTTGGCGCCGACCGCGGACCCGGCGATGGCCACGGCCCCGAAGGTGACCCCCTGGCTGAGCTTGACGTTGCCCGCCCGGTAGGCGGTGACCGCGCCGATGAGCGAGGTAACGCCGACCACGACCAGGGAACCGGTAGTGGCCTGCCCGGCGGACTGCGACAGCCCGTACACGAGCACCGGGACGGTGAGGATGGACCCGCCGCCGCCGAGCGCGCCCAGGCTGAGCCCGATGAGGGCGCCGGCGACGACAATGATGGCGATCGTCATGCGTGCTCCGCGCCGGCGAGAGGCAGGCCGGCCTGCCCGGCGTTGCCGAACCCGTCATCCACCGCGACCAGGGTGCGCCCGGCGGCGGCGAGGAACGACGCGGCGACCGAGGCCCGGTAGCCGCCCGCGCAGTGCACCCACACCTCGCCGTCCGGGATGTCGGCGGTCCGCTTCGGCAGCTCGTGCAGCGGAATGTTGACCGCCCCGTCAATCCGGGAGGCGGCGTGCTCGTCGGCGCGGCGCACGTCCAGCACCGTCACCGGCCGGTGATGGCGCACCTGCGCCAGGTCCGCGAAGGTGGCGACCGGGAACGAGGCGGGCTTCGTTCCCGTGCCGGCGGTCCAGTCCTCGGGCCCGCCGGTCGCGGCGGCGGCCGGGCGGTCGATGCCGATCCGGACCAGTTCCCGCTGCGCGGTCTCGACGTCCCCGGGGGTCTCGCCCAGCAGGGTCAGCGGGGTCCCCCACTCGATCATCCAGCCCAGGTATGTCGCGAAGCCCCCGTCGAGGCCGAAGTTCAGCGACCCCGGCACGTGCCCGGCCGCGAACACCGTCCGGTTCCGCAGGTCCACGACCCACTCCCCGGCCTCGATCCGGCGCCGCAGTTCCGCGGGGTCCGCCTGCGACGGCGCCGACAGGTCCGGCTCCGACGGGCCCGCCGCGTTCCCCGGCGCCATGTGCGCGTAGTACGCGGGGTAGGCGTTCAGCCCGTCCAGCAGTTGCCGGACGTAGGTCTCCTCGTCCTGCGTCAGCACCGGGTTGGCCGTCTTCTCCCGCCCGATCGTCGAGCTCCCCGCGTCCGACTGGGTCGCCGAGCAGAACGACCCGAAGCCGTGCGTCGGGAACACCTCCGCGCTGTCGGGCAGCATCCGGGCCAGCCGGTGAGCCGAGGCGTGCTGCGCCCGCACCAGCGCGTTCGTGTGCTCGGGCCCGAGCAGGTCCGGCCGTCCCGTGGCCCCGTAGAGCAGCGAGCCGCCGGAGAACACGGCCCTCCGCTCGCCGGTGGCGCTGTCGGTGAGCACGTACGACAGGTGGGTGAAGGTGTGGCCGGGTGTCGCCACCGCCGTCACCCGCATTCGCGGGCCGACCTCGATGACCTCGCCGTCGCGGACCGGGGTCCGCTCGAAGGACACCTCGTCGTCGGCGTTGACCAGGTACGCCGCCCCGGTCCGGCGGGCCAGCGCCAGGCCGCCGGTCAGGTAGTCGTTGTGCATGTGGGACTCGAAGACATGCGTCAGGCGCAGGCCCTGGTCCTCCAGCAGCGCCAGGACCCGGTCGATGTCCCGCTGGGGGTCGACCGCGAAGGCGGCCTCGCCGTCGTGGACCAGGTAGCTGCGGTCTCCCAGGGTCGGGGTCTCGATGGTGACCACCGTGAAATCAGTCATGATGCGTTCCTCCCGTGTAGCGAATGGTTCCCAGTTCAGGCGCGAGGAGCGCGGTCCGGGAGGGCAGCTGCCCCATGGGGATCAGCGCCGCGCCGGGCTTCCGGGTAACCCGGCGACCGGTCTTGCATATCCCCCTGGGGGGATGCAATCACTGTAGCGTATCCCCCCAGGGGGATATTCCCAGGAGTTGAATCAGGATGTACGAATGTACGTACATTACGGAGGAAGGCGTGCTTCCTGTCAAGCGCCCGCTACTGTTCCCGGGCGTTACCCGGACGCGGCTCGAAGCCGGCACCGGTGTCCCGGCCGCTCCACCGCGCCACGTAGCCGAACCGGTCGGTGCGGACCAGCCCGTGCCGCCATTCGACGGGCAGGCCGTTCCCGGACGCCAGGCGCTCGATGGCGAGAGCCGGCACCCTGGCGCTCAGCCCCAGCAGGGACCGCTGCTCGGGAGTGGGCATCTCCGGGGCGAGCCGCTCCCAGCCCTCGTCCGGGGACACCCCGCAGCGCTCGCGCAGCTCGCGGTAGAGCGCGGTATGCGTGAAGTCGACGCCCAGCAGCGGGCGGGCCACCGCGGCGGGCAGCCATGAGCAGTCGAGGAACACCGGCTCCTCGTCGGCCAGCCGGAGCCGTTCCAGGTAGATAAGCGGCTCGTCGGCGGGGCGGCTGAGCATCTTCGCGGCCTCGGCGTCGGTCCGCTCCTCCAGAAAGCGGACGACGCTGCGCTGCGTGTAGCCCTGCTCCTCCACGGAGCGGAACAGGCTGTAGAGGGTGCCGAGCGGCTGCTCGATCACCCGGGGCCGGACGAACGTGCCCAGGCCGCGGCCGCGGTCGATGACCCCCTCGGCCTGCAGCCGCCGGGCGGCCTCCCGCACGGTGTGCCGGCTGACGCCGTACTCGGCGATCAGTTCCGCGTCCGTGGGGAACCGCCCGCGGAACTCCCCGCGCTCGATCCGCAGGCGCAGGTCGCCGAGAACCTGCGCCCACAGGGGCATCGGGCTGTTCTTGTCGATCATCGTGCCGCGCGTCACCGTCCGCCGAAACCCGCCTGTCCGCTGTGCCCTTCACCCGAATGCTACTTCGGGGGACGCGGTGCCCGGCGGTCTGCGCTATCGCAACTCGGCGTCGGCCCGGGCCTTCAGCTCGGCAATGAACCCGATGTGCTCGTCGAGGGTGGAGAGCCCGTTCCGCCCGCTCGTCACCGCGATGTCCGTGGCCCCCTCGGCACGCAGCCGCCGCAGGGCGCCGACGGTCGGCTCGAGCCAGGATCCCTCCCGGTCGGGCAGCAGGTTGAAGACGGCCCGGAAGCCATCGACCGGGCGGCCCTCCTCATGCAGCAGTTCCCGCACTCGCCGCCAGGAAGCGACGGCCTGGTCGCTGAGCCCGTAGCCGAAGACGAACCCGTCCGCCAGCCGGGCTGCGCGCCGGAACGCGGCCTCCGATGACCCGCCGAGCCAGATCGGGATCGGGCCCGACGGCGCGGGACAGACCGCGGCCCGGTCGATCTGGTCAAACTCGCCCGCGAACGTGACGGGCTCGCCGCTCCACAGCCTGCGAAGATAGGGGATCTGCTCATCCAGCCGACGCCCTCGGGTCCTCCAGCGGGCCCCGAGCGCGTGGTACTCCACGGGGTTGTAGCCGATACCGACGCCAAGCCGGAGGCGGCCGCCTGACAGCAGGTCCACGTCCGCCGCCTGCCGGGCGACCAGGACCGTCTGGCGCTGCGGCAGGATCAGGATGCCGGTGATCAGCTCGATCCGCTCGGTAATCCCGGCGAGATACCCGAACGCGACGAGCGGGTCATGGAAAGGATCCCGCTCGCCGTAAGAACGATCCGGCACCGGCGGCTCGCGGCGCACTCCGCGGACCGCGCCCACGACGTGGTCATACAGCAGCAGATGGTCGTACCCGAGCTCCTCGGCGGCGAGCGCGAACCGGCGCAGTGCCATCGGATCACGGCTCAGCTCATCCTGGGGGAAAGTGACGCCAAGCTTCACCCGGGTGGCCATCGGCAACTCCTATACCTGGTGCGAATCAGAAATTCGCAGGTGGACGAGCGCCTCCGGGACGTCGACGATGTCGGCGTACTTTGCATCGAGGTCGGCGAGGTTACCCCCGTGGACAGCCTCCGACCGGTCCGCGCACGCGTCGCGCACCACCAGCGGCCGGAAGCCCGCGTTGAGCGCGTCCATCGCCGTGGCCCGGACGCAGCCGGAGGTGGACACCCCTGCGATCGCCAGGGTGTCCACCCCGAGCGTGGTCAGGGTGCTGGCCAGCGAGGTGCCGAAGAACGCGGAGGCGTACTGCTTGGTCACCACGGTTTCCCCCGGGGCCGGAGCGAGGGTCAGGGCACCCCAGTCGCCCGGAGCGCCCTCGGCGAAACAGGCCAGGGCCGGCACCTTCCGGATGAACAGTCCGGCGTCGGCCAGATCAGCGGCGTAGCGCACGACCGTCCAGATCACAGGACGGCGGCCGGCCCGGGCGGCCTTGACCAGGGCGTCCGCGGCTGCCACCGCCGGCCCGGGGTCCGGGAGGGCGAACGGCCCTCCCGGGTCCGTGTACGCGCGGACGAGATCGATGACGAGGACCGCCGGCGACTCGCCCCATCCGACACGACCCGAGAAGCCGGCACCGTGCGCTCCGCCTGGCGTCATTCCGCCTCCCACACCGGCCGCTTCGGGGCCGGCAGCCCGGTTTCCTCCTCGCAGCGCGCGAGCAGTTCCTCGATCGGCGGGCCCATGTCGAAGACCGGCAGCTCGGCCGGGCGGCCGACGCGCATCCGTTCGCGGAGCGCGGCCGTCGCCGCGCTGTCAACGGCACCGTCATCGGCGACCACGACACCGTAACGGCGAGCGCCCTCCACGGTCACGAGTCCCCGGCGCACCTCCAGCGCCACCAGCCCGGCGCCGCGCTCGAGCGGGTCGCCCCAGCCGCCACCGCCCCAGGTGACGAAGTGGAGCACGTCGCCCTCGCTGACGGGAAAGCCGTGGATCTTGCTGGGGATGACTTCCCTGCTGCCGTCGGCCCGGTCGATCCACTTCGTGCCGCGTGTACCCGGGTGACCGCCGTTGACCCCCCACGGATAGGTCAGCCACCGGTCGTCGTGGATCGCGATCTCGCCCGGTTCCCCGAAGACGTACGCCACGTCGACGCCGTTGCCGCCCCGGTTGAGCCCGGGACCGCCGGTGTCAGCGATCGTCTCCCAGCGCTCGATCCGCAGCGGGTAATACGACTCCAGATACTCGCACGGAATGTTGACGAAGCTCGGCCACAATGAGTGACCGTCCGGGCCGTCGCCCAGCGGGCGCCCGGGGATGCCGCCGAAGCCGATCGAGTAGAGCTGGAACCACTCGCCCTTACGCTCGCCCGACGTGTAGTGCCCGGAGTACATGAAGTGCGGAGAGGAAGAGAAGCCTGCCGCGTTGAGCAGCGCCGGGTTGGTCTGGCCCAGCAGGCCCCCGAAGAGGTCGAAGACCCGGCCGATGCCGTGATTGCGGCCGCTGAGCGCCGCGGGGTACCTGGGCTTCCAGTACGACCCGTCCGGGATCGTGACGTCGACCAGCGGGTAGAAGCCGTCGTTCCACAGGATCTGCGGATCGGCGACCGTGATCATGTAGATCCCGAAGAACATCCGGGCGAGGTTCTCGTTGATGTAGTAGTTGACCGGGCCGGCCGCTTGCGGACTTGAGCCGGTGAAGTCCAGGTGGACCTTCTCCCCGGTCCGGGTCAGCGAGAGCTTCAGCTCGTAAGGTCCGTTACCCACGCCGTCGTCGCAGATGTAGTCGGTGAACGAGATCGTCTTCCCGTCCTCGAAGACCGCCGCGAGCAGGACCCTCATCGCCTCGTAGTTACGCTGCAGCAGCGCGTCCAGCGCGGACAGGTACGTCGCCGTGCCGAACCGGTCGCACATCTCGGTGACGCGCCGGCCGGCCGTGCGGACCGCGGCCACGAGGCCGTTCAGGTCAGCGCGGTTCCAGTCCGGCATCCGCACCTGGTTGAGGATGATCGCGAGCGCGTCCCGGCTCAGCTCGCCCTTCCGGTAGAGCTTGAACGGCGGGATGATCACTCCCTCCTCGTAGATCGTGCGCGCGTCCGTCGGCATGGAGGACGGCGTCTTGCCGCCCACGTCGGACATGTGGCCGAACATCGACGCCCAGCCGACGACGCGCCCCTCATGGAAGATCGGCATCACGACCAGCCAGTCGTTGGCGTGGCTGATGGCCGCTCCGCAGGCGTACGGGTCGGAGGTCAGCAGGACATCGCCCTCCTCGATCGTGCCGTCGAAGCCGTCGAGGAAGTCCGGGACGGACAGTCCGAACTGGCCGACCACCATCTTCCCGCTCGGGTCGCCGATCAGGGGGAACTCGTCGTGCTGCTCGCGGATGCCGGGCGACAGCGCGGTACGGAAGAGGACCTCGTCCATCTCGTAGCGGGCGTTGCGCAGCCCGTTCTCGATCAGGTCGAGCGTCACGGGGTCGACTGAGACGGGGTCGACCCTTCCCGTCGCGGTCTCGATGATCTCGGCCATCACGCCTCCTCGGCGTTAAGCGGGTTGAGGAGCAGGCTGCCCGAGGGATGCACGACGGCGTGATGCCCCGGCAGGACCAGGGTGGTCGAGTCCATCTCGGTGACTACCGCGGGGCCGCGCACGTCGTCGCCAGCCCGGAGCCGGCCGCGGTCATAGATCTGCGCCGCGACGCTCTTGCCGCCGATGTGCAGGCGGTGGGTGCCCGCGAGCGCGGCCGACGGGTCGCCGCTGCCCTCGGGCAGCGCGACGACGCCCACGGTGGGGAGCGGGCCGGTGACCGTGGCGCGGGCGTTGACGAGCTCGTGATCCACGGTGAGGAGGAAGGAGAAAAGCCGTTCGTGCTCGGCGTCGAAGAGCGCGGCGAGCTCGGGGAGCGTGGTCGCGGAGCCGGGCACCGGGATCGGGATCTCGAAGCCCTGGCCGTGGTAGCGGACATCGACCTGGTAGGACGTCGTCTGGTCGGCGGGATCGACGCCCTGCCCGGCCAGCCGCTCGCCCGCCTCGGCCGCGAGCTCATTCAGGATCGCTTTCAGGTCGCCGTCGCCCAGATCACCGAACGTGGCGAGGACGGTCCGGGCGGACTCGTCGCGCAGGCTTGTCGTGGCGTCGCCGAGCGCGCACAGGACCCCCGGCGAGGGCGGCACGATCACCGGCCAGGCACCGGTCAGCTTCGCCAGCGCGTTGGCGTGCAGCGGGCCGGCGCCGCCGAAGGCGACGAGCGCGAAGTCACGCGGGTCGAAGCCCTGCTGGACCGAGACCAGTCGCAGTCCGCCGAGCATGTTCTCGTTGACGATGTCGATGATGCCCTCGGCCGCGGCCTCGGCGGACTCCAGCCCGATCGCGTCGGCGACGGACTGCACGGCGGTCCTGGCCGCGCCGGGGTCGAGGGCGATCTCGCCCCCGGCCAGGCTGGAAGGAAGGTAGCCGAGCACCACGTTGGCGTCGGTAACCGTCGGCTCGGTGCCGCCCTTTCCGTAGGCCGCCGGCCCCGGCGCCGCGCCGGCGGACTGCGGGCCGACCCGGAGCGCCTTCGTCAGCTCCGGCACGTGCGCGATCGAGCCGCCCCCGGCACCGACGGTGCGCACGTCGACGCTGGAAGCACGCACCTTCAGGTCGCCGACCTCGGTCTCGCGGCCGATCCGGGGACTGAGGTCCCGCACGAGCGCGATATCCGTTGACGTACCGCCCATGTCGAAGGTGATGAAGTCGCGGTAGCCGCATTGCCCGGCCACCCATGCCGCGCCCGTTACCCCGCCGGCCGGGCCGGAAAGAAGGAGCGTGACCGGGGCGTCAATCGCGCTGTGCGCCGCCGACAGCCCGCCGTCGCTGCGCAGGATGGCGAGCTCCCCTGAGACACCGCCCTCGCGAAGCTGCCCGGCCAGGTTCTCCACGTACTTCTTCACCTGCGGCTGGACGTAGCCGTTGGCGACGGTGGTCACGGTGCGCTCGTACTCGCGCAGCTCGGGCAGCACGTCGCAGGAGAGCGAGACCGGAACGCCGGGCAGCAGTTCCGCGGCGATCTCGGCGATCCGGCGCTCGTGCCCGGGCTCGGCGAAGGAGTTGATCAGGCAGACCGCCAGCGCCTCGACGCCGGCGCCCGCGAGCTTCGCCAGCTGGACGCGGACGTCCTTCTCGTCCAGCTGGCGGATCACCGTGCCGTCCGAGCCGACCCGTTCGTCGACCTCGACCGTGTTCTCAAGCGCGGCCAGCGGCTCCGGCTTGGGCCAGATAATCCATCCGGCCAGGCCGCCGGGGACGTAGGACCGGCCGATCTGGAGCACCTGCCGGAAGCCCTTAGTCGTGACCAGGCCGACGGAGGCGCCCTTGCCCTCAAGAATCGCGTTGGTGGCGATGGTCGTCCCGTGGAGCACCTGTCCGACCTCGGCCAGCCCGATTCCGGCCGCGGCGCAGACCTGGCCGATCCCGTTGAGCACCCCCACCGCCTGGTCGCCAGGAGTGGACGCGGTCTTGGCCCGCCAGGTGACGCCGCTCCCCTCCTCAACCAGTAGCACGTCGGTGAAGGTGCCGCCGACATCGACTCCGAGTCGGTAGCTCATGACGCCTCCTGTTCAGATGTAGGGGCGGGGGTAGCCGCTCCTGCCATGATCGCACGGACGTTGTCGGTATGCGCGGTTATGACGGCCTGACCATCGCTCCGCTACCCGGCCCGGCAGACAGGGCGTCACCACCATCGTCGCCTCTTCTATCCTGGAGTCGGAGAGTCGAACGGTATAGATCCCAAGACGCCCGGCCCGTTTGCGGCGAGCTGCCGCGACCCGCTGAGAGCCGCCCACGAGAAGCACCTGTTACGGATTGTAAAGTGTCCCCAACCCTGCATGTCGGATGCGCGATGTGGACTCACTCCGCCTGGCCCACGCACCGTGCCCCCGCCCGCGACCGCCTTCGCGCCTACGGGGGCTCGCTGAACGCGGTGGAAGGAAATACCAGCTTTTACGCCACGCCGTCCATACCCACCGTTCAGACATGGGCGGACCAGGTCCCGCCGGACTTCCGGTTCGTCATGAAGCTCCCGAAGACCGTCACCCACGAGCACCGGCTGGCTCCCACCGGAGACGCCGATCTGCGCACGTTCCTGGACGCGATGGAGCCCCTGGGAGAGCGGGCGCACATGCTGTGGGTGCAGTTGCCTGCTAAGTTCGGGCCGGGCGGTGTGGACGCGCTCGCCCGGTTCCTGCGCCGCCTGCCGACAGGGCACCGGTACTGCGCCGAGGTCCGCCACCCCGCGTTCTTCACCGACCCGCGCGCCGAGCGCGACCTGGAGCGAGCGCTGGAGACTGTGGGCGCGGAATGGGCGACGTTCGACACCACCGTGCTGTTCGAAAACCCGCCCGCCAGCGAAGCCGAGCGGGAAGGCCAGGCTAAGAAGCCCCGCGCGCCCCGCCGGACCCGGGCCCTCACCGGCCATCCCGTCGTCCGCTACATCGGCCGCGACGATCCCGCGCGCACGGCCGAAGGCTGGGAGCCGTGGGCCGACCAGGCGGCCGTCTGGCTGCGGGAAGGCCGGTCCCCGACGGTCTTCATCCACACGCCCGACAACGATCGCGCCATGGAACTGGCCCGGAAATTCCATTCGGACGTCCGCACCAGGGTGCCCGGGACCAGCCCACTGCCGGACCCGGTCTCCGGGGACCCGCTGACACTGTTCTGACGCTGGCCTCGGAAGGGTGCCTGTGAGCCGTGGGCATGCCGGGAGAGGGCCAGACCTGGCGCGTTTGCCTGCGGGTGATCTCCGTGCGTGGGCAGTATGACTCCATGCTGAGGATGCGTCCGGCGGGCAGTCAGGATCGCGATGCTGTCCGGGAGATGATCAGTGCCCGGTGCGAGTGGATGGAGGCGCGGGGCCTGTCGTCGTGGCGGCCGCGCCTGGATGACCTCGTGGCGCAGACCGATAACCCCTGCGGGGACGTGTGGGTCCTGGAACGGGACGGTCAGGTCATCGGCCGGACGACCCTGCAGGCGGACGCGCCGCCGCCGTGGGGGTGGACTGACGCCGAGCGGGCCGAACCGGCGCTGTACCTGACGACCACGCTCACCGACCCCGGGCACCGGGACGTCAAGCCGGGCACCCTGATCGCCTGGTGGGCGGTCGGCCAGGCTGCGGAGGCCGACGCGGCCTGGGTGCGGCGCGACTGCGCGTTCACCGGGCTCGCGAAGTACTACCAGTCCCAGGGGTATGACTTGATCCGCGAGGCCGAGTTCAAGGGGCACCGGCTGTTCATGATGGCCCGGCGCGCGGAGCGGCTCGACCTCTCGGACACCTTTCACAGGTAGGCAACGGCGGCCAGGTGCATGTCCACGACCTGCAGCAGCTTGGCGTGGAATTCCTCGTCCCAGGGCTTGCGGCCGATTTCGGCGATCGTGGCTTTCAGCCCGTCCGGGTCGACCAGGCCGTCGAAGAGGGGCGAGCCCCTGTCGAGCATCCTCTTCAGGATGGGCACCCCGTAGGTCTTCAGGGAGTCCTCGACCAGCCAGGCGAAGGACTCGCGCTCGACCGGGTTGCAGACGTCGTGGCTGAGGCCGAGCGATTTCATCTGGCGGCGCTGGAGGTTCTTGAACTCGCGCCAGTCGACGGGGAGCTGTTCCCCGAGCCGGATCATGGCCGGGTGCGTGAAGGGGTGGACGGGCCAGATCCCCTCGCGCAGGAGCGGCGGCGCGCTGGTTTCCAGGGAGAGCAGGGTGATGGCGTTCACCTGGGCGGGCGGCGCGACCGCGTCGTCGGTGTAAGGCAGCGCGGCCCGGGCGTCGGGACCGAGCCAGGGCAGCCTGCCGGTGATGCGGGCGACCATCCCGGCCACGATGTCGGATTCTTCCGGCGACAGGGCGACCATCTCATCGCCGCCGAGGCCGGTGACGAGGACCCGGCCTCCGTGCTGCCGGGCGAGTCCGGTGAGCTTCGCGAACGGGAGGAAGAGGGGTTCCTCGTAGGGGCTGATGAGCGCGCCGCGGACGCGGGGGCAGTCTCGGTTCAACGGAGGGACGTCGGCGCAGTCGACGGTGAGATCCGTGCCGCTGAACGGCAGGGATGCGAGGATCTGGGCTCGGCGACGGTCCTGCTGCGGTCGGCCGGGTCCGGTGACGAGCAGGGCGGCGGTGGTGACCTGTCCCGGCCAGCGGCAGGCGGCCCGGGTGGCGATGGTGCCGGAGTCAAGGCCGCCGGTCAGGTGGAACACGGTGGTCGCCGGGTCGAGGGAGCGCAGGTCGAGCGCGGCGTCGATCGTCGCGGTGAGGGCGGCGAGCACGTCGGCGCCAGGGGTGATGTTGCGGGGCGCGGCGTGCAGGGCCGGGTCGGGGTAGCGGATGTGCAGGGCGCCGCCGAAGGTGGCGGTGGCCCGCTCGGTGAGCCGCCGGATGCCGGTGAACATCGTCTCGGTCCCGTAGCGGGGCTGGTAGACGAGCAGTCGGGCCGTCTCCCGGGGGCTGAGCCCGCCGGCGTGCTCCTTGAGGCGGGCCATGTCCCAGGACCCGCGAAGGGTGCCGCCGTCCGCGGCCAGGTACAGCGGGGTTGTGCGGGCGGCCCCGGCGGTGACTGTCACCGGGCAGCCGGGCCGGGTCTCAACCGTGACGTGGTCAGCCGGGTGCGCCAGCGCTGCGGCCCGGGCACGGTCGTAGGCGTCTGGGGCGAGGGCCTGGACAGCAGGTTCGGGCGGGGCCTGGTCGGCGAGGCGCTCGCGGACGGTGATGAGCGTGCGGTCGCCGTCGGTGGCGGCGCACTGCTCGGTCATCGGATGGGTGAACGGGGTGACGTGGCCGGAGCGGTCGGAGGTGGCGTAGGCGGTGCCGGTCCAGGACCAGTCCGCCGCCGCGTAGGGGGTCAGGGCGAGATCGAGCATCGGGTTCCTCCCGGGACTGGTGAAGAAGGCGCCGCAGGGGCGGGACCGTGACTTCCCTGCCCCGCGGCGCGCGTAAGCGAGAGTCAGGTGATCGGGGTGTCGTAGGTCTGGGCGCCGTCGCTGGATCCGGCGACCTTCTTCGTCTCGTGGGCCTGGGCCGGCGTCTGGACCGTCAGCACGAGCGGCCCGGTGAACAGGCCGTCGACCGGCGGGGGCGCGGGAGGCGCGGTCGTGGTCATGGTGCTCCTTGTCGTTGCGGCGCCCGTCTTCTGTTCGTGATCTTGGGCGCTGTATCCTGCCCGGAACCAGTTAGATCCGGATGTATTGAGCGTGCGCCGGACGAAAGATCAGGTCAATAAGTCCGGATCTATTAAGGCGGGAGGGTGACAGGAACGTGACCGCATGGGAAGACGTGGCTGCCGACATGCGCGGCCGGATCGAGCGCGGCGAGTGGGAGACCGGGTCGCTCATCCCGAAGGAACGGGAGCTCCAGGACCTGTACGGGGCCGGGCGGGAGACCGTCCGCCGCGCGGTCGCGCAGCTGACCGCCGAGGGGCTCCTCGAACCGCGCCGCAGGCGGGGGACGCTGGTCCTCGGCCGGCCGCCCCGCCAGCGGCTCACCCGCTCGCGGATGGTGTTCCGGGACGAGCTGGGCTACTACTTCGACCCGCAGGCGCAGCCGTGGCGGGCACTGCGCACGCCGTCGGTGTCACGCGGCCCCGTTCCCTACGACGTGGCCGCCCTGCTGCACGCGGAGCCCGGGACCGAGGTCGTCATCCGGGAACGGCTGATGGGCGACCCGGAAACCGGGGAGCCGAAACAGCTCGCGACGACCTACATCCCGGCTCCGCTGGCGGCCGAGCTGCCGGTACTGGGGCAGGCTGTGACCGGACCGGGCGGCATCTACGACCGGATGGAAGAAGCCGGGCACGGCCCGATCCGGTGGACCGAGGCGATCAGCGCGCGGGCGCCGTCCCCGGAGGAGGCCAAGGCGCTGCGCCTGGCGTCCGGGGTGCCACTGCTGAGGATCCTCCGGCTAGCCGAGTCCCCCGCAGGCCGGCCTTTGGAGGTCAACGACACACGGATGGACGGCGAACGGTTCGAAGTCGGGTACTCGATTACGCGGGATACATCGGCGCAGCGCTAGCGAATTTCCGCACCGACACCAACGCGACTCTGCGCAACGCACCCGGGACGCCGAGTTTCACAGGAGGGTACATCGCAGTTAACACGACGTTCTACGCCACGCCGACCGCGGAGACGGCGGCGGCGTGGGCCGGGCAGGCTCCGGAGGATTTCCGGTTCCTGCTGAAGCTGCCGAAGGCGGTCACCCACGAGAGCCGTCTGGACGCGGAGGCCCCGCTCCGCGCGTTCCTGACCGCGATCGAGCCGCTGGCCACGCGGGCCGATCCGCTATGGGTCCAGCTGCCGCCGTCCTTCTCCCCGGCCGCGCTGGACGCGCTTCGCGATTTCCTGCGCCGCAGCCCGGGCGGGTACCGGTATTCAGTAGAGGTCCGGCACCCTGCATTCTTCGCCGACCCGCGGGCCGAACGGGACCTGGAGAACGTCCTGGGCGAAGCGGGCGCGGAATGGGTCACTTTCGACACCACGGTGCTGTTCGAGAGCCCTCCGTCCAGTGACGCGGAACGGGAAGGCCAGGCGAAGAAGCCGCGGGCACCCCGCCGGATGCGGGCCCTCACCGGCCGGCCCGTCGTCCGCTACATCGGCCGCGACGACCCGGAGGCCACCGCCGAGGGCTGGAAGTCCTGGGCCGACCAGGCTGCCGCCTGGCTGCGGGAGGGACGGTCCCCGACCGTATTCATCCACACGCCGGACAACGCCGACGCCCTCGGACTGGCCCGCCGCTTCCACGACGACGTCCGGGCCCTGGTCCCGGACCTCGACCCACTCCCCGAGCCGGTTCCCGCAGGCCCGCCCACCCTGTTCTGATGCCACATCCGGCAATCTGCCTGGAGCGTGATCCCGGCATCTGGCCGTGGTCTCCTTACGCATGCACGGGCGGGTGCTTGGCGGTCCACGGGGCGGCCTGTTCCAGCTGGCTGGCGACACGGACCAGGAGGTCTTCACGGCCGTAGGCGGCCACCAGCTGGACGCCGACCGGCAGGCCGTCCGGTGTCCAGTGCAGCGGGAGGCTGATCGCCGGCTGGCCGGTCATGTTGAACTGCGCGGTGTACGGGATGTAGGAAACGACGCGCCCGCCCTCGTGCTCGGGGCCCTCGGCCGTGAACCATCCCAGTTCGGGCGGGGGCGCTCCGACCGTGGGGGTTACAAGCAGGTCATGGCCGGCCGCCCACCAGCCCGCCATGCGGCGCGACCACTGCTCGATCCACGACCGGCTCCCCAGGTAGTCCACGACGCTCAGCGACTTGCCGATGTGCCGGTAGGCGGCGTTACGGGGCTCGATTTCGTCGTCGGCGATCGGCCGGCCGAGAAGGCGCTCGAAATAGCGGAACAGCGACTCGGAGTCGGCCGCGATAATCGCGCCGAAGTGGGGGGTGAACCCTTCCTCGAACATGGCGGCGGGCGCGGAGTCTTCCACCTGGTGGCCGAGCGATTCCAGCAGCCTGGCCGCGCCGGTCACGGCGGCCCGGCACTCCGGGTGGTCGAGGGAGATCCCGGCGCCGGGACGGTCCAGGAACCCGATCCGCAGCCGGCCCGGGCCGGTCCCGGCCTCCTGCGCCAGGGGACGCGCCAGCGACGGCGCGTAGTACGGGTCGCCGGGCATGGGCGTGCCGATCGCGTCGAGCACGCCGGCCGCGTCGCGGACGGTCCGGGCAACGGATCCGTCGATGGTGCCGCCGGCCCAGCCTTCGCCGACCGCCGGTCCCTGGCTCACCCGCCCCCGGGTCGGCTTGAGCCCGACCAGGCCGCATTCGCTGGCGGGAATGCGGATCGAGCCGCCGCCGTCGTTGGCGTGCGCGACCGGCACCATGCCGGACGCCACCGCGGCGGCCGACCCGCCGGAGGAACCGCCGGTGGAGCGGCCGGTGTTCCACGGGTTGCGGGCCGGCGGGAAGCTACGGGCCTCGGTGGTTACCGTAGTGCCGATCTCGGGCACGTTGGTGCGGCCGAGCGGCACGAACCCGGCGGCCCGGAACTTCTGCGCGAGGTAGGACGTGACCTGCGCCTTCACCTCGCGCATCGGCCCGGCGCCGTAAGCGGTGACCTCACCCTCGACCGTGCAGCCCAGGTCCTTGAACAGCATCGGAACCCCGCGGAACGGACCATCGGGCAGGTCGCCATCGGCCTCGGCCCGTGCCTCGTCGAACCGGGTCCGGATCACCGCGTTGAGCTTCGGGTTCACCGCCTCGATCCGCGTGATGGCGGCGTCGATCAGTTCCCTCGGGCTCGCCTCGCCGGCGCGCACCAGTTCGGCCTGCGCGGTGGCGTCCAGCCATGTCGTATCGGGCATAACGCTCACGCTAACCTGGCTGGCCGCCGGGTGCCACGGGCGCGGTTAGCCGACCCGGGAGGCGCGCCCTTCCCAGAACGGGGCCTTGAGGTCGCGTTTGAGGACCTTGCCCGAGCCGGTGCGGGGCAGTTCGGCGGCGAACGTCACCGACCGGGGAATCTTGTAGCCGGCCAGGTGCTCGCGGGCGAACGCGGTCACCTCCGCGTCCGTCACCGCGGACCCGGCCGAGCGCACGACGGTCGCGTGCACGGCCTCGCCCCACTCCCGCGACGGGATCGCGAACACGGCGGCCTCGTAGATGCCCGGGTGCTGTTCCAGCGCCGCCTCGATCTCGGCGGGGTAGATGTTCATGCCGCCGGAGATGATCATGTCGCTCTTGCGGTCGCAGATGTAGAGGTAGCCCTCGTCGTCGCGGTAGGCGATGTCTCCGACGGTGTGGAAACCCTCGCGGGGCCCGGCGCTGGCCTGGTAGCCGGCGTCGTTCTTGTAGTAGGTCTCGAACATGGTCTTGGACCGGACGAAGACCTCGCCCGGGTGTTCCGGGCCGGTCCCGGTGACTTCCCGTCCGTCGGCGTCCAGCAGCACAAGCTCGATGCCCGGCGCGGGCTGGCCGCACGATCCCGGCTTGCGGAGCTGGTCGGCGGGGAGCAGGACCGTGTCGACGCCCAGCTCGGTCGACCCGTAGACCTCGAACAGCGACTCGGCGGGGAAGTCCTTCAGGTACTGCTTCTTCAGTTCCATGCTCCACGGGGCCGCGTTGCCGATCATGATCCGCATCGAGGACCGGTCATAGCGGTTCTTGACCTCGGGCGGCAGGGCGCAGACCATCCGCATCGGGGCGGGCGCCGAGAACGTGGAGGACACCCGGTAGGTGTCCACCAGGCGCAGCCAGTCCTCGGCGTCGAACTTGCGCTGCGTGAGGACCGTCTGGCCGAACAGCATGGCGGCGCCCATGAACGCGCTGGGCCCGCTGTGGTACAGCGGGCCGGTGAGGATGTAGACGTCGTCGGGCCGGTAGCCGAGCAGGTTCATCAGGGCACCGGTCGTCTCCGGGTCCGGCCCGGCGGTCCGCAGCGCGCCCTTCGGCCTGCCGGTGGTGCCGGAGGTGTAGATCATCGACCCGCCCATGCCCATGCCGTCTTCCCCGTCCCCTTCGGGCCCGGCGGGCGCCTCCGGTGACGCGGCCGCGATGTCGGCGTCGCCCAGCATGCCGTCCGGGGCGGGGCCGCCGAACGCGATCATGCGCCGGACCTTGCCCAGCCGGGGCCGCAGTTCCGCGAACAGGGGCGCGTACTCCGCGTCCGCGCAGAGAATCTCGGCGTCGCTGTTGCCGACGATGTAGACGGCTTCGTCGGGAGCGAGCCGGTAGTTGAGCGGCACCGAGACGGCGCCGACCTTGCGGATGGCGCTGATGACCGCGACGAGGTGCGGCGAGTTCGGTCCGCACCAGCCGACCTTCACGCCCGGGCCGCCGCCGGCGGACAGCAGCAGGTTCGCGATCCGGTTCGCCCGCTCCTCCAGTTCCGCGTAGGTCCAGGCGGTGACCGTCCCGTCCGGCCGGTCCTCGATGACGGCGGGCTTGTCCGGCTGGCTGGCGGCGTAGACGGAGAGAATGTCGTCGGGCATCAGCCCTGTCCTTCCTAGGCCATGGTGGTCTCCGAAGCCGCGGTCAGCTCACGGACCCGGGCCCGGTAACGCTCGACGTTCGCCAGTTTGATGTCCTCGTAGCCGCGAATCAAGTCCGGCAGCGCCGCCAGTTCGACGACGCGGGCGTGACTGTCGGCGTCCAGGGACGCCACGGCGGCCTCGATCGTCGCGCGGTACTCGCCGATCAGCCGCCGCTCGGTGCGCCGCACCTCGGTCAGCGCGAACGGGTCGAGGCGGGTGCCCCGGACCTTCCGCATGCCCCGCAAGGTGACGAAGGCCGGGCGGAACCACGGGCCCAGCTTCAGCTTGTTCTTCATCCCGAGGGCGCGCAGCGCCGGCGGGTGCAGCAGGACCTGCACCTTCGCGCCGGGGCCGAACTCGGCCGTGACCGCCGCCTCGGCCTCCGGGGCCAGCGCGAGGCGGGCGACCTCGTACTCGTCCTTGTAGGCCATGAGCTTGTGCAGGTAGCGGGCGACCGTCTCGGTCAGCTCGGTCTTGCCGACGGCGTCGTGCTCGGCCTGCCGGACGCGGGCGACGAACGCCGCGTACTCGCGGGCGTAGTCCAGGTCCTGGTAGCCGATGAGATCGCCGATCCGGGTGGCGGCCAGGCGCGCCAGTTCCGAGCCCGGGTCGGCGCCGACCGACGCGACCAGGTCCCGCTCGGCCACCGACGGCTCTCGCTCGGGGATCCCGGGGATCCCGTCGGCGACCGCGGCGGCGAACCCGTCCGGGTCGGCGACGTACTGCCGTCCCCAGCGGAACGCTTGCTGGTTGCTCCGCACGGCCGCGCCGTTGAGCTCGATCGCCTTCTCGACCGCCTCGGCCGGGAGCGGCAGCGCGCCGGCCTGGACCGCGGCGCCGGTCAGGAACATGTTGGCGTACTGGTCGCTGCCCAGCAGCCGGGCCGACAGCCGCCGCGCGTCGGCGAACACGGCCCGGCCGGAGACGGTGGATGCGGAGATCCGTTCGGTGATCTCGCCGGTCTCCGGGAAAACCGCGGTGGTGTCGGTGACCATCGCCCCGGTCGGGACCTTGGAGGTGGACACGACGGCGACGGTGCGGTCCGGCGCGGTGACGGCGAGGTTCTTGGGATCGG
>WRBL01000032.1 GCA_009784565.1 Streptosporangiales bacterium
GGGGGCACGCCGCCGCGCGATCAGATCGTGATCAACCCATCACAAGCAGGATGAAAAACGCTCACTGTGGGCCGGATCTGTGTATTCACACAACCAGGGAATCGCCGCGGCCAGGCAGCTCGTCGCGACCTTGCAGGCCCGGTCCGCAGTTGAGGTTTTTAGCGTCAACCGGCTGGCCATCTCCGGGACTGGCGTCAAAGAAAACCCTCTCCCCGCCCGAAACTTCTACCATTATTACTACACAGGCCTGCGTCTGCTGACGATGCGCTCAGGTACCTACTATCTTCTCCCCGTGGGATGGACCCCCAAGAATGACCCCACGTACATCGTCGATAGCAGCGACCAGGTCCGGATCAACCTCTACGGGGGTGTACAGCCGGTCGGCAGCGGCTGACAGTCGCCGAACTCAGCAACGAGCCTGGCCGCGATGACGCTGTCGGGGCGTTGACAGGCCCCGATGTTCAGGAAGCCGGAAGACGGCAGATACTTCGGGCTCGACGTTCACGAGGTCTCCTTGATCGCGGCTTCAGCGACAGGACCCTAGCCGTACAGCGTCTCAAGGCCGATGAACTGGACGTCGCCGCTTGCGGCGGCCTCGCGGAGCTGGGGTGTGGGCTCGGAGCTGCCGAACAGGAGGAGGCGGGCGGTGTCGGCGCCAGGCTGCTTGGCGCGGACCAGGATTTCCCGGATGCGCTGCAGCCGACCAAGGTGGCCGGTGCCAATGGTCTCGGCCCACTTCGCCTCGCCGATGGCGAGCAGGACCCTCCGCCCCTCAGCGTCGTGGCCGAAGGCCGCCACGTCGACCTGGTAGGGCTTCTTCAGTTCCGGGTCGTTGACCACTCCGCTGCCGACCTGCGAGACCGGGGTCCCGTTGATCTCGACCGGCGCGTAGGCCTGCATCCAGTCACGGCAGATCTGCTCGAACCGCGGGCCGACCACGGCGGTGGTGAACCGGTGGTCGCTGTCGCGCCAGACCTCGGCAGCCTGTCCCCGGCGCTCCAGTCGGCTCCACTCGGGCCGCATGATCGCGTGGTAGAAGGCGATCAGCGGCTCGCTGATCCGGTAGACGCTCCGGCCAGGCCGGAACGCGTCAACTTCGCGGATGAGCAGGCCCGCGTCTTCCAGGACCGACAGGTGATGGGAGATGTCGGTGGCCTTGCGCTCCAGGTAGTTGGCGATGCCGCCGCGGGTGCCGTGGCCTTCGGCGACGGCGGCCAGGACCGAATGGTAGACGGCGTTGTCCCGGATGTCGGGTTCTTCGGCGAGCAGGTAGCGGGCCTCGCGGAAGAGCGGGCTGAACCGGCTCAGGACGTTGTCCGCCACCCACGCGTCCAGGTCTCCTGCCGATGCGGGGCCGCGCCCTCCCGCGGCGCCGTCCCGGTAGGCGGGGGTGCCACCGACGATCGCGTACAGCAGGACCGCGAGGTGCAGGTCCTCGATCCCCCAGAACCGGGCCGCCAGGCGGTAGTCCAGGGTCGGCACCACCATCTCCAGTCCGGCCCGGCCGCGCAGCGGGGCCGTGCCCGACAGCAGTCCGCCCATGAACGACATGGCCGATCCGCACAGCAGCAGCCGCGTCTTCGAACGGAGCCGCTCTTCCCGGCGCGGCCCGAACGCGGCCTGGATCACCGACGGCAGTTCCGGGTTCGCCTTGGCCAGGTACGGGAACTCGTCGATGGCCACCGTGACCGGGCGGTCTGTCCCGAGCGCGAGCAGCCCGTCTAGGACCTCGTGCCAGTCCGCCGGGCGCGGCGGCAGCGCTGCCCCGGTGTAGGTGCCTAGCTGGGCGCCGATCCGCCGCAGGGACTCACTGTCGGCCGCCTGGGTCGCTTCAAAGAAGAACCCGTCATCGGCTTTGCACAGGGCGTCGAGGAGAAAGGTCTTGCCCTGGCGCCGTCGACCCGACACCACCCCGAGCGTAGCGCCCGGGCGGTCGTCCGTGGAGAAGCGGGTGAGCGCAGCCCACTCCTCCTCGCGGTCGAACATGTCAGACGGCTTGGCGAACATCCTTGCCTCCCCGAAGCTAGAAGCGTACTTATAAGTATCGTACTCCTAACTTCAAGGCGGGACCGGACAGCGAGCTCGACACCGGGACTCCCGAGCACGACGGCAGCCGGTATGCGACTAAGAGGGAACCTCTTGGCCTAGACCAGATTTGCCGAGCGCGCCTACCACATTGTGGCCCTGAGGGCCGCGGGTTCAAATCCCGTCACTCACCCCAGTGCTCCATAGATGGCCCGGTCCGCTGACCGGGCCATCGGTTTTTCCAGAGTTTGCGCAGGACAGTGCCCCTCTCCCGGACTGGGCCAGAGACTCTGCCGACTCTATGAGGATTGTTAACTTCCTTCCGTACCCATGACACCGCGCCACGCTGGCTGGCATGATCACCCACCATGACGTGTGAGGTTCCTTCGGGTCTGCGGGTCTTTGTGCCGATGCTTCGGACATACGACCTCGCGGGTAGACTCCGGAAGTCATAGCGCGTGATGATCCGTCCGCTCGCCCGTCAGTGCCGGGACAAGCCTCCCGCCAGCACCGGGACAACTCCTAGCGGATCCACGCCGCTCGCCCCGTTCCCCAGGCGAGCCCTGTCACGGTTCGTGTTCATGACGTCAGCTGAACCTCACGCACGGTACCGCCCGTTTTCCTGTGAAGAAACGTCCGAAGTGCCAGGATCGTTCTTCAGACGATAAAGACTCCGTGGAGGGATTTCCCGATGAGTGACGACTGGCCGCAAGGCTGGTACCGGGGCGAGAGCGCTGGCGCGCCGCCGCGCGGACCGCGGTCCAGTTCCGACAGGCCTCCGGCGCGCCGCGGCGCATGGCCGGAGCAGCCAGGACGAGGCCCCGCCGGGCGAGGCCCCGCCGGCGGAGGACCAAGGCCCCCTCGGGTGTACGGCGGGAGGCGCCGCCGACCCCGAATCGGGCGGATCATCGCCACGGTCGTCGTGGTCATACTCGTGATCGCGGTTGGCTGGTACTTCTGGCTGGACGGCAAGCTGCACCGCACGGTGACGCTTCCGGCCAGCTCGAGCAGTTCGTCTGGGACCAACTGGCTGATCACCGGCGACGACTCCCGGGCCGGGCTGACCCGGACGCAGCAGGACCAGATGCACGTGGGCCAGAGCCAGGGCGAGCTGAACTCCGACTCGATCATGCTGCTGCACGTCGGCAACGGCAAGCCGGAGCTCATCAGCATCCCCCGCGACTCCTACGTGGACATCCCCGGCCACGGCTACAACAAGATCAACGCCGCTCTGGGCGAGGGCGGCCCGACCCTGCTGATCAAGACGATCGAGAGCGTCACCGGGCTGACCATCAACCACTACATGGGCATCGGCTTCGGCGGCCTGGTCAGCGTGACCAACGACATCGGCGGCGTGCAGATGTGCCTGAAGACATCGGTACAGGACTCCTACTCCGGATCGAAGCTCAGCCCGGGCTGCCACAACCTGAACGGCGACCAGGCTCTCTCGTTCGTCCGGGACCGGCACTCGTTCGCCACCGGCGACCTGCAGCGGATCCAGGACCAGCGCGCCTACCTGAAGGCCCTGCTGAACAAGTCGATGAGCCCGGGCACCTACCTCAACCCGTTCGTGGCGTTCCCGTTCTCCAGTGACGCGGCGGGCGCGATCTCGGTCGACCAGGGCACCCACCTGATCGACCTGCTCCAGGCCGGGATGGCCCTGCAGAACCCGGAGACCGGAACCGTGCCGATCGCCGACCCGGCCTACCCGACGGCGGCGGGCGAGGCGGTCGAGTGGGACCACTCCAAGGCCCTGGAGATGTTCAACGACATGAAGCAGGACCAGCCGGTGCCCACCAGCATGCTGGGCGGCACCTCGGTCGGCTAGCGACACCCGCGAGGCGCCTGCTGGAAGTGCGCCGTCCCGGCGAGGCCCGGGACGGCGCACTTGGCATGTTCCAGCCGGAACAAAACGGGAACATGTTCCCCAAGTGAGCCGACCAGAGCGACTGGACGGCATGAGGGGGAAATCGTGACCGAGCATGTCACCATGCAGGACGGTACCGAGCAGGAACTGCTCGCCCACCTGAGCGAGACCCATCACAAGGGCACCCGCGGCCTGACCGATACGTTCCTGGCCAAGATGCACCGCTCCCTGCACCTGCAGGAAGGGGCTCAGACGCAGCCGGAACACGAGCACCCGGACATCACCGCGGAGGAGCCGGAAGAGGACCCGCAGCCTGCCACCTGACTCCGGCGACGCCCTGCCCCCGGGGCATCCCGGGGGCGCTGGCCCGGGATCACCGCATCGAACGAACCGGTTTGAGTCGGCACGTTTTGGTGTAGATGTACTAATACAAGCCATTCGCTGGCAAGTGAGTAACGGGTGGCAAGAAGTTGCATCCCGGGGGTAAAGGCGAACCGGAGGTCTCATGAGCCGCGGAGAGGTTCCCGGCACCTGCCTGCCCGTCGACGGGCTTTCGGCCCGCGAGCAGGAGGTCATGTCGCTGATCGCGGGTGGACGCACGAACGGCGAGATCGCCGCTCACCTGTTCCTCGCGGAGAAGACGGTCAAGAACCACGTCCGCAGCATCTACTCCAAGCTCGGCGTGGATTCCCGGCGCGCGGCCATCGCCCACTGGGAGGAGGCCCAGGCCCCCTCCCACGGCTAGTCTGGCCACCACGTACGCTGAGTAAACAGGGCCTCTACAGGGGGCGTTCAGGTTTCCCTTAGCCAGGCAAGCGATAATGAGCCGCATGAACATGCCACCCGCCGAGACGCGGCAGCAGACTGACGCGCGATTGCTGGTGGTCGAGGACGAGCCGAACATTCTCGAGCTTCTCTCGGCGAGCCTGCGGTATGCCGGGTTCGACGTGGTTACCGCCTCGGGCGGAACCGAGGCGGTCCAGGCCGCGCAGCGGCACCGCCCCGACCTGATCGTCCTCGACGTCATGCTGCCCGACATGGACGGCTTCGATGTCGTCCGACGGCTGCGGGGCGGCGGCGCCCGCATCCCCGTCGTCTTCCTGACCGCCCGCGACGGCACCGACGACAAGATCCGCGGCCTGACCCTCGGCGGCGACGACTACGTCACCAAGCCGTTCAGCCTGGAGGAAGTCATCGCCCGCATCCGGGCCGTCCTGCGCCGCACGCGGGGCGACGGGGCCGAGCCCACTCCCCGGCTGAAGTTCGCCGACCTGGAACTGGACGAGGAGAGCCACGAGGTCTGGCGGGCCGGCAAGCAGGTGCAGTTGTCCCCCACCGAGTTCAAGCTGCTGCGGTATTTCATGAGCAACGCCAACCGCGTGCTGTCGAAGATGCAGATCCTGGACCACGTGTGGGACTACGACTTCCGCGGTGACACCGGCATCGTGGAGTCCTACGTCTCCGTGCTCCGCCGCAAGATCGACACGAGTGACCCGCGGCTTATCCACACCCTGCGCGGCGTCGGGTACGTGCTGCGGCTCCCGTCGTCATAGGTCCCGTGAAACGGCTGCGCGCGCTGTCGGACCGGACACCGCTGCACGTCAAGCTGATCACCGCGGTCCTGTCCCTGGTCATCCTGGCCCTGATCGCCATCAGCCTGGCCACGACGGTCATGCTCCGCTCGTACCTGATCACGCAGCACGACCCGACGCTGCAGGCGAGCTTCCCGCCCAGCCTCCGTCCGGGCGTCGTGCTCGGCAAGGCCTACCCGTTCAACGGCGGTATCACCGGGTTCCAGGAACCCGGCCACCAGCTGTCGTGGGCCGAGGACGGCAACATGCCGGTCTCGGGCAACGCCTACCAGTCGCTGCCGGGGCTTCCGACGGGCGGCTGGGCAGACGGCGGCCAGCCCACTCTGACCACGGTCTCGTCCCGTTCAGGCGACGGCGCCTGGCGGGTCATCGCCCAGTCGATGACCATGCCGGTCACGACCGACGGCTCGACGCAGAACCAGACGGTGAACGTCGTCGTGGCCGTGTACCTGGGCGACGTGGACGCAGCCACGCACCGTCTGCAGCTGTTCGACCTGGCCGTCGGGGGCGCGATCGTGGTCGTGCTGGCGATCATCGCCGTGGCGGTGGTCCAGGCGAACCTGAGGCCGCTGAATGACATCGAGATGACCGCGGGCCAGATCGCCAAGGGCCACCTGAACCACCGGGTGCCCGAGCTTGATCCGCGCACCGAGATCGGCAGCCTCGGCCGCTCGCTCAACGCCATGCTGGCCCAGATCGAGTCGGCCTTCCACGACCGCGAGAAATCCGAGCGGGCGGCGCAGGCGTCCGAGGAGCGCATGCGCCGGTTCATCGCCGACGCCAGCCACGAACTGCGCACCCCGCTCACCACGATCCGCGGGTTCGCCGAGTACTACCGGCAGCGCGGCGGCGTAACGGAACCACCAGCATCATCCCGAACGGATCATCCTGAATCCCCCGCCGACTCGGGTTCTCTCACTCCGGCCGACATCGACCGGATCATGAGCCGCCTGGAGTCGGAGGCCTCCCGGATGGGCCTGCTGGTCGAGGACCTGCTGCAACTGGCCCGGATGGACCAGCACCGGCCCCTGGACCTGGGGCCGGTGGACCTGCTCACGCTGGCGGCGGACGCGGTGCAGGACTCGCGCATGGTGGCCCCGGACCGGCCCGTCGAGCTGATCATCGGCAAGGGCGCGTTCATCACCGACGGCGACGAGCAGCGGCTCCGCCAGGTCATCGGCAACCTGGTCAACAACGCCCGGACCCACACGCCTCCCGGGACGCCGGTCCGCGTGCGGCTGGACTCGGGCACGCTGGAGGACGGCTCTCCCGCGGTCGTGCTGGACGTCGAGGACGACGGGCCCGGCATGACGGCCGAGCAGTGCAAGCGCGTCTTCGAGCGGTTCTACCGGGCCGACGCGGCCAGGAACCGGGCCTCCGGCGGGACGGGCCTGGGCCTGGCCATCGTCGCGGGCATCGTCCACGCCCACGGCGGCTCCGTGTCGGTCAAGTCGGCCCCCGGCGACGGCGCCGACTTCCAGGTCCGGCTCCCCCTTTCCCCCGATGCCCAGGGCGACGACCCCGACGACCCCGAGGCTTGAGCCTCGGCGGCGCCGGGCGGCGGGACATGGAGGAAAAGCCTCCGCCCCTGGCCGGCGGGGCCAGGGGCGGAGGCGGGTGTTTCAGTGAGGACGAGGGCTTACGCGGCGGGAGCGGACTCCACGAGCGCGATTTCCTCTTCCTGCTCCTTGCGGCCGCCAAGGCCGACGACGGTGACCACCGCGCAGATCAGGGCGATGATGCCGACCGTGGCGAAGCCGATCGAGTACCCGTGGTCCAGGGCGGTCACGGCCATCGGGGCCGCCTTGCTGAACGGGACGCTCGGCGGGACCGAGTTGGTCGCCATCGGGCCCGCGCCCCCGGCGGCGGCCTTGAGGGCGGCCGGCAGCGGCGACTTGCCCAGCGCCTGGTTGAACACCCCGCCGGCCTTGCTCAGCGCCAGGGCACCGACGACCGCCGGGCCCATGGCGAACCCGAAGTCGCGGACCATGCTGGTCGTGGCGGCGGCCATGCCGGCGAACTGGGGCGGGGCCGTGTTGACGACGGTGGCGGTCACGGAGGAGACGGCGAAGGCGAAGCCGATGCCGACCAGCCCCATCGGGAGGATCAGCGAGGGCAGGCCCGCGTCGGTGATCGGCAGGGCGGACGCCCACAGCTGACCGATGCCCATGAGCGCGAAGCCGCCACCGAGGACCCACCGCGGCTGAAGCCGCGCCATCAGGAACGAGGTCAGCGGCAGCAGGAAGATCGCCAGGCCGCTGATCAGGAAGAAGGCGAACGCGGTCCGGATCGGGGTCTGGTGCTGGATGACCTCCATCCGGATGCTGATCGCGTAGGCCGTGCCCAGGAAGGAGAACATGCCGAACACCGTCACCACCGAGGCCAGGGCGAAGGCCCGGTTGCGGAACAGGTCCAGGCGGAGCAGCGGGTTCTTCACGCGCAGTTCGATGAAGACGAACGCGACGAGCAGGACAGCGGCGATGACGAAGGCCACGATGATCGTCGGGCTGCCCCAGCCGGCCGTCGGTCCCTCGATGACCGCGTAGAGCAGGGCGAACAGGGCCAGCCCGATCGCGGTCTGCCCGCCCATGTCGAGGGAGCGGCCCTCGGGCGAACGCGAGTCCTCGGCGAAGAAGTGGCTGTATACCGCGACGGCGGCGGCCAGGATCGCGATGATGAAGAACGCCCAGCGCCAGGAGCCGTAGGTCGCGGTCAGGCCGCCGAGCACGGGGGCGATCAGGTTGCCCGTGGACAGCAGGGCGGCCCACAGGGCGATCATCTTGGCCCGCTGCGCGTGCGTGTGGCTGCCCGAGGCGATGATGGCCAGGGTGGTCGGGAACAGCGTCGCGGAGCCGACGCCGGCGATGAACTGGCCGACGTACATCTGCGCGATGCCGGTCGTGACACCGGAGATGAGCTCGCCGACGACCAGGAGGGCGGCGCCGATGACCAGCAGCTTCTTACGGCCGAACAGGTCGCCGAGTACTCCGAAGGTGAGCTCGAGCGCGGCGATCGGCAGGAGGATGGAGTCGGAGATCCAGTCCAGCTGCGACGCGCCGGTCGGGTGAAGCACCGTCTGGAACGTCCCGTTGAGAGTGGCCGGGACGGCCAGGCCTACCTGGGCGATGCAGACGGCGATTCCGACGGCCACGATCGTGGCCACGCTAAGAGTAGTGGCGCGTGTGGCAGTCGCCGGCGGCGACTTAGCAGCGTCCGTGTCGGGTGATGTGGACAAGGTGAGGCCTTCGCTTCTTGGGGGGTTACGCGCTGTCGCCGCATTTCCGGTTCGGTTACACTGCGCGACAGACCGTAAAATACCTTCTGTCCGGCTTATGGGCAAATGTCCTACGTTGTGGGCCCAGTCTACTGATGAGCCGCACAACGAGACATGAGTCAACCATGCGACATATGAGAGGAACAACCCGAGAGTGCGGCGCGCCGGCATCGATCTCAGATGTTTACCACTGGGTAACCTTGAGAGACAGCCCGCGAAGCGGAAACAGAGCAGGGGCGCGCAACTCTGTCAGCTGCACGCCCCTGCTCATACGGGTGCGCCGTCAGGGACTTGAACCCCGAACCCACGGATTAAGAGTCCGTTGCTCTGCCAATTGAGCTAACGGCGCATCTCGTTCGCCCGACCGCGTCTTGCGAACAAGCAGACTCTAGCAAGGATCAGCGAACCATGCGAATCGGACCGGAGGGAGCGGCCAGTCTACGCTCCGTGAGTGACTCCGGTCACGCCCGGTCACAATTAACACCCAGGAAATAGCTGGGCCTCCGGTGCGAAACATTGAGCGGCGACCGTAACCCAGGCGACATAAGGCAAGCCCCTGGAGGTAACACGTGAACGGTGCCGACACCGCCTGGGTCCTTGGCAGCGCCGCCCTGGTCATGTTCATGACCCCCGGCCTGGCCCTGTTCTACGGGGGCATGCTCCGCGCTAAGAGCGTCCTGAACACGATGGCCCTGACCGTGGCCTGCCTGGGCGTCATCTCGGTCATCTGGGTGGCGTTCGGCTTCTCGCTGGCCTTCGGCCCGGACCATACCGGGGGCTTCATCGGGGACTTCAGCCAGGCCGGGCTGCACAGCCTGGCCAGCACGCTGAGCGGCACCGGAGGCCACCGCATCCCCGCGTTCGCGCTGGCGAGCTTCCAGCTGATGTTCGCGATCATCACGGTCGCGCTGCTGGCGGGAGCGGTCGCCGAGCGGGCCCGCTTCTGGCCCTTCCTCATCTTCGCGGCCCTGTGGGTGACGATCGTCTACCTGCCGCTCGCGCACTGGATCTTCGACCCGAGCGGCTGGCTCAACCGCACGCTGCACGTCGATGACTTCGCCGGCGGCACCGCGGTCGAGACCAACTCCGGCGCCGCCGCTCTCGCCCTGACATTCGTGATCAAGAAGCGAACCGGCTGGCCCAGGGAGCAGGCCCGGCCGCACAACCTGCCGATGGTCATGCTGGGCGCGGGCATCCTGTGGTTCGGCTGGTTCGGGTTCAACGCGGGCTCGGCCCTGGCCGCGGACGGCGTGGCCGCCACCGCGTTCCTCAACACGATGCTGGCCGGCGGCACCGGGCTGCTCGGCTGGCTGATCGTCGAGCACCGGCGGGACGGCAAGCCCACCACGCTCGGGGCGGCCTCCGGGGCCGTCGCGGGCCTGGTCGGCATCACCCCGGCCTGCGGGTTCGTGGAACCGCTGGCGGGCGCCGCCATCGGCCTCATCGCGGGCGTCGTCTGCGCGCTGGCCGTCACGTGGAAGTACCGGTTCGGCTATGACGACTCCCTGGACGTGGTCGCGGTCCACGGCGTCGGCGGCGTCACCGGCCTGCTCCTGACCGGCCTGCTGGCCAGCTCGGCGGCCAACCCGGCGGGCGGCGACGGCCTGTTCTACGGGGGCGGGTTCGCCCTGCTGGGCCACCAGGTCCTGGCGGTGCTCGTGACGATCGCCTACTCGGGCGGGCTGACGCTGGCCCTGGCCTGGGCCGTGCAGAAGGTGATCGGCCTCCGGGCGCAGCGGGACGACGAGCTCATGGGCCTGGACGAGGCCGAGCATGCCGAGACCGCTTACGACCACGGCCGCCTGGGCGCGCACCTGTCCGGTCTCCACTCGGCGCTGCCGCACCACGACGCTCCCCGCCGTAGGGCATTCTTATAGGCATGTCTCTGCCGCCTCCGCTCCGTCCCGAAGGCCCCTACCACGTCTGCTTCGTGTGTCTCGGCAACATCTGCCGGTCGCCCGTGGCCGAGGTCGTGGCCCGTGCCCAGATCGACAAGGCCGGCCTGGCCGCCCGGGTGACCGTGGACAGCGCGGGCACCGGGGACTGGCACGTGGGCCACCGCATGAACTCCGGCTCCCGCGCCGTCCTGGCCAGCGGCGGCTACGACGGCGACGCCCACCTGGCCCGCCAGTTCGACCGGTCCTGGGACCCGGACCTCGTCCTGGCCATGGACAAGAGCAACCTCAAGAACCTCAGGGCCCTGTACCGGGCGGACCCGGGCGGGCAGCGCGACGGTTCCCGGGTCCGCCTGTTCGGCGAGGTGGCCGGCCTGGGCGACGCGGAGGTTCCGGACCCCTACGGCGGCGGACCCGGCGACTTCGCCGAAGTCCTGCGCATGGTCGAGTCGGCCATGCCGTCCCTCGTCAGCCAGCTCGCCGCGGTGGCCACCCAGCCCAGGGAGTGAGCCACCCGGCCCAGGGAGTGAGCTACCCGGCCCAGGTGGTGAGGCCGGTGATGAAGCTGGTGACCTGGTCGGCGATGAGGCCGGGCTGGTCGAGGACGATCCAGTGGCCGCCGTCCACCGTGACCACGCGCAGGTCGGCGACGTACGGGACCGGGGCCTGGGTCGCCAGCGGGTGCGAGACGTAGATGTCCTTGGTCGGGGCGATGACCTGGACCGGAACGCTGGTACGGCGGGGATTGGGCCGCGTCAGGCGGGGCATGACGTTGGCCCGGTACAGCTCGATGCCGTTGATCCGGTCGGCGTCGGTGCGGGCCACTTCGTCCGGGGTCACGCCCGGGGGGCGGCCGATGCGGCTGGTCTGCGCCAGCAGGCGGTCGACCAGGCCTGCCTTCCAGGCCGCCTCGGGCAGCCGGGGCGTCTGGAAGAACCAGACGTAGTACGACTCCACGAGCTGCAGCAGCCGCGGCGGGATCGTCCGCGGATCGCTCCAGTTCATGCCGCGCAGCCAGACCCCGGCCTGGTCCAGGCTCGGTCCGGAGATCGACGTATAGGAGGCGATCCGGGAGGCGGGAATGTTGCCGGTGACCGCTTCCCAGGTCTGGATCGAGCCCCAGTCGTGCGCGAGCAGGTGTACCGGGGCATTCGGGCTGACCTCGTCGGCGACGGCTCCGAGGTCGGCGTTGAGCTGCTCGATCAAGTAGTCCGAACGCCGGGACGGCTTCCCGGACTCGCCCGCGCCGCGCACGTCGTAGGTGACGACGTGGAACTTCTCGCTCAGGCGGGACGCCACCGGGTTCCACACGGTCCGGTTGTCCGGGTACCCGTGTACGCAGATGATCGTCGGGTCAGCCGGGTCCCCGAACTGCGCGACGGCCAGCTCGGTTCCGTCGGTGCTCGTCACCCGGTTAGACGCTGTAACACGCTCTTCCATACCCACGGGTGCTAACGTAGCCTACTCACCAGTAGCTTTCCAGTGAACACGGTTTCCCTAGGCATGTAAGGAGCGTGGTCTCGGTGCGCGCGGTCGTATGCCAGCACGAGACGTTGCGGGTGGCCGAGGTCGGCGACCCGGTCCCCGGGCAGGGCCAGCTCCTGATCAGCGTGGAGCGCTGCGGCATCTGCGGGTCGGACCTGCACGCCCGGACGCACTGCGACGAGCTTGCCGATATCTCCGCCGAGGTGGGCTCCCCCACGGTCATGCGCCCGTCCCACGAGGTCGTGCTGGGGCACGAGTTCGTCGGCGAGGTCCTCGACTACGGCCCCCGCACCCGGAAGTCGCTGAAGCCAGGCACCCGGGTGGTGGCGATGCCGGTGCGCCGCGACGGCGGCATGATCCGCATGACCGGTTTCGACGCCGCGGCGCCGGGCGGGTTCGCCGAGCGGACGGTGACGCAGGAGGCCTTCACCTTCGCGGTGCCCAACGGCCTGCCCGCCGAGAAGGCGGCCTTCACCGAGCCCCTGGCCGTGGCCTGGCACGCCGTGCGGCGGGGCGGGGTCGCGAAGGGCCGGCCCGCGGTCGTGGTCGGCTGCGGCCCGATCGGGCTGGCGGTGATCCTCATGCTCAAGGCGGCCGGGGTCGCCGTCGTGATCGCCAGCGACTTCTCCCCCGGCCGACGTGACCTGGCGAAGCGATGCGGCGCCGACATCGTCGTGAACCCGGAGACCGACTCGCCCTGGGACCGCCGGTGGCGCGGCCCGGTGAACTCGATGCCGGACTACATGAGCTTCGGCATGGACGCGATGTCCAGGCTCCGCCGGGTGCCCGGGCTGCCCTGGCCCCGGCTCCTGCGGCTGGCCGAGAAGACCGGCAGCGGACCGTCCGGTCCGGTGATCTTCGAGTGCGTCGGCGCGCCCGGCCTGCTGGAGCAGGTCCTCACCGGTGCTCCTCTGCTCTCGCGGGTCGTCGTCGTGGGCGTGTGCATGCAGCCCGACCGGATCCGCCCGGCCATGGCGCAGCTGAAGGAACTGGAGATCCGGCTCGTCTTCGGCTACGACCCCGGCGAGTTCCACGACACCCTGCGCATGATCGCCGAGGGCAAGGTCGACCCGTCCCCGCTGCTGACCGGCACCGTCGGCCTGGACGGGGTCGACGCCGCGTTCAGCGCGCTCGGCGACCCGGAGAAGCACGCCAAGATCCTGATCGACCCCTCGAGCCCGGCCGCCGCGCCCTGACCCCGGAAGAACCAAGCATGAACCAATGGCGGCCCGGGCGGGCGTGGTGCCTGTCGGCGGGCGATCAGCCCGCGTGGGGACACCCGAGGCGCCCCTGGAGCGGCAAGGCGCCGCGCTGCTACGCCGTCCGGCCCGTGTCGTGGCGCGGGGGCCGCGCGGGCCGCTCGCCCGGCCCCCGGCACCGCAACTGCCGGATTTTATTCCGAACGGATCTTCGCTTCCGCGACGGGTGCGGCAGCGGCGATCCGTTCGGCAGAAGGATTGTGGCCGGTGAGATCGTAGGCGGTCTCCGCGTGCTCGGTGATGTCGATGCCGGTGATCTCGTCCTCCTCCGCGATCCGGAAGCCCATCGTCTTGTCGATGACCTTGCCGATGATCCAGGCGATGGCGAAGGAGTAGAGGCCGACCGCGACCGGGCCCAGCACCTGGACGCCGAGCTGGCTGAAGCCGCCGCCGAAGAACAGGCCCTTGTGCTGCCCGTCCAGGATCGGGTAGACGGCCAGGAAACCCAGCGAGACGGCGCCGAGCGCGCCGCCGACCAGGTGGACGCCCACGACGTCGAGCGAGTCGTCGAAGCCGAGCTTGTGCTTGAGGCCGATCGCGCAGGCGCAGACGCCGCCGGCCGCCAGGCCGAGCGGGATCGCTTCCCAGGTCGCGATGTAGGCGCAGGCCGGGGTGATGGCGACCAGGCCCGCGACCGCGCCGGAGGCGACGCCGAGGGTCGTGGGCTTGCCGTCGCGGAACCGCTCGACGAGCAGCCAGCCGCCGGCCGCGGCCGCGGTGGCGACCTGGGTGTTCATGAAGGCCAGGGCGGCGGTGCCGTCCGCGCCCAGCTCGGAGCCCGCGTTGAAGCCGAACCAGCCGAACCAGAGCAGGCCCGCGCCGAGCAGGACCAGCGTGAGGTTGTGCGGGCGCATCGGGTCCTTGCCGAACCCTCTGCGCTTGCCGAGGACGAGGGCGAGGGCCAGTCCGGCCGCGCCGGCGTTCACGTGCACGACGGTGCCGCCCGCGAAGTCCTCAATGCCCAGGCTGGACAGCCAGCCGCCGCCCCATACCCAGTGGGCGACAGGGAAGTAGACGAGCGTCGCCCAGACGACGGTGAACACCGCCCACGGGCCGAACCTGGCCCGGTCCGCGATCGCACCGCTGATCAGCGCCACCGTGATCACCGCGAAGGTGAGCTGAAAGGCGGAGAAGACCAGGTCCGGGATGCCGTGCGCGCGGGACGCGTCGTTCACCAGCCCGTTTTCCGCGAGGTACTTCAGACCGCCGACGAAACCGTTGCCCGGGGCGAAGGCCAGCGAGTCTCCCCACAGCACCCAGGCTAGGGTCACGGTGATGATGGCCGCCCAGGACATCATCATCATGTTGAGAACGCTCTTAACGCGGGTCATTCCCCCGTAGAAAAAGGCCAGTCCGGGGGTCATCAGCAGGACCAGCGCGGTGCTCGCGAGCATCCACGCGGTCGAACCAGTATCTATCTTCACTCGGTCTCCCATGTCGTCCCACCCACAAGGATCCCGAGTGCTGATTTCGAAGTATGTACTGGCTTATTTCGGCTGTGTGAATGCTCGCGGCATCGTGTTAAGGCCGAGTTTCCCGAGGGAGCGGTTCCGCCGCTCCCTCGGGCGCTGACGGGCGCGCTACAGGGCCGGGGCGGGTGCCGCGGCCTCGACCGTGGCCTCGACCGTGGGGCCGAAGCCGGAGTAGCCGCCCTCGCTCAGCGTGTGGATCTCGTCGCCGCGCAGGGCCGGCGTGAAGACGCACACCACGCGGAGGTCGGTGTCCTCCGCGGCGGACAGGGAGTGGGCATCGTGCTGGTCGAGCATGTACATCATGCCCGGCTCGATGTCGTAGTGCGCGCCGTCGCCGGTGACGACCGAGCCGCGCCCGTCGATGCAGTAGACCGACTCGAGGTGGTTCATGTACTGGAGGCGAGAGCTCGTGCCCTTGTAGACGATCGTGTCGGCCAGGGTGTACCCGAACCCGTCGCTGTGTACCAGGAAGCGCCGGCTTACGCCGTTGCCCCACTCGACCGCCTTGGCCATGGAAAGGTCCTTGACTATCATCGCTTTCCCCTCTCACCCATTTCCTTCAGGGCCGGGTTCCTCAGAGCCCGTGTCTGGTGGACACCGGTGAACCCGGCATGTAACGATGATTCCCAAGGCCGCTGTCCGCGCGCTGTCTCCTGCCTTTCCCCCGCGTGTCACCGCCGCCGGATCAGGTACAGCGCGCGTGCGCTTTACCGTGGGGTGAGGGTGGAAAGCAGTAATCTCCTGATCCGGGTGCTCGGGCCCATCGAGGTGCGCACCGGTGCCGAGTGGAAGTCGATCCCGGCTCCCCAGCAGCGCGCCGCGCTGGCGGTGCTGACCGTCAACCGCCGGGCTCCCGTGCGCCCGGGCCGGCTGGCTGACGACCTGTGGCCGGGCCGGCCGCCCCGCAATCCGGTCAACCAGCTCCACGTCCTGGTTCACCGGCTCCGCCAGCGCCTGGGCGACCACGACGCGTCCGTGCTGCAGTCCCGGGGCGCGGGCTACATGCTCATGGTGACCGACGAGCAGACCGACATCGGCCGGTTCGAGTCCCTGGTCCTGCGGGCCGGGGCCGCGCTCCGGGCCGAGCAGCCGGAAGCCGCCGAGCAGCTGGGCACCGAGGGCCTCGCGCTGTGGCGCGGTGAGCTGTTCTCCGGCGCCGAGATGCCCGAATCGCTGAGCGGCGCCGCGCTGCGCCTGGGCGAGGAACGGCTCGACCTGGAGGAGACCCTGATCGACGCCGCCCTGCTCCTCGGGCGGCACAAGGAGATGATCGGCCGGCTCACCGAGGCGACGGCGGCGCAGCCGCTCCGGGAGCACCGGTGGGCCCAGCTGATGCAGGCCTACTACCGCAGCGGCCGCCAGGCTGACGCGCTGGAGGTCTACCGGAAGGTCTACCGGCTGCTGGACTCCGAGCTCGGGGCCAAGCCGGGCGACGAGCTCCAGTCCCTGCACAAGCGGATCCTGGCCAACGACCGCTCGCTGCTCGGGCCGCGTCCCGAGCTGACGACGGCCGGCGCGCTGAGCACGCACCGGGCCCAGCCCCGCCAGCTTCCCGCGGCCGGGCGGCATTTCACCGGCCGGGTCCCGGAGCTGAACCGGCTCACGTCGATCGCCCATTCCGCCGGGTCCGGCACCGACGGCGACCCCGGCGCCGAGGGGCAGCCGCGCATCGCCGTGCTCACCGGCCCGGGCGGGATCGGGAAGACCTCGCTGGCCGTCTACTGGGGGCACCGCTGCGCCAGCCGGTTCCCCGACGGCCAGCTCTACGTGGACCTGCGGGGTTTCGGACCCGGCCGCAAGCCGGGGAAGACGTCGGAGATCGTCAGCTACCTGCTGACCGCGCTGGGAGCCGGAGTCGAGCAGCAGCCCCCGGCGCTGGACGCGAAGACGGCGATGTTCCGGACGCTCATGGCGGGCACGCGGATGCTGCTCATCCTGGACAACGCCCGGGACGCGGCGCAGGTCCGGCCGCTGCTGCCCGCCGCCGGAGGGTGCATGGTGATCGTCACCAGCCGGTCCCCGCTCACCAGCCTGGCCGCGGTCGAGGGCGCGGAAATCCTCCACCTGGACGTGCTGTCGGACGGGCATGCCCGCGAACTGCTGGGCCTCTACATCGGCAAGGACCGGGTGACCGCCGAGGCCACCGCGGCCGCCGCCGTGGCGCGCCGGTGCGCGTACCTGCCGCTGGCCCTCACCGTGGCCGCCTCCCGGGCCGCCGTGCTGCCCGAGATGCCGCTGTCCTCCCTGGCCGATGAACTCGCGGACGCGCAGACGCTGCCCGAGACGCTGAACGCCGGGGAGCGCAACGCCGACGTGTGGGCCGTGCTGTCGTGGTCTTACCGGGCCGCCTCGCCCGCCGCCCGGCGGATCTTCCGCCTGCTGTCCATTCACCCGGGTCCCCACGTCACCGCGGAGTCGGCTGCCTACCTGACCGCGGGCAGCGTGCCCGCGACCAAGCGCCTGCTGGACGAGCTGGCCATGACCAGCCTGATCAGCGAGAAGGTCCGGGGACGGTACAGCTTCCACGACCTGCTCCGGGCCTACTCCGCCGACCTCGGCGCCTCCGAGGACACCAGCGAGCAGCGGGACGAGGCTCTCGGCCGGCTGCTGGACTACCACGTGCATCTCGCGCACCGGGCCGCGGTGACCCTGGAGCCCGATCGTGCCGGGGAGATCGACCCGCCGTCGGTCGAGACGGCCCGGACCGCGGCGCTGAGCGACCCGGCCGAGGCCCTGGCCTGGCTGGCGGCCGAGCACCGGACGCTGATCGGCCTGGTGGACGCGGCGTTCGCGTCCGGCCGCTACACGCAGGCCTGCCAGCTGGCCTGGGCGATGACCGACTACTGCCGGCGCAGCGGCGGGTGGGACGACTGGATGCACGTGGTGCGGGTCGCGATCGAGGCCAGCGCGAACCTGGGCGACCTCCGGGCGATCGCGCAAGCCCAGCGGAGCCTGGGCCGGGCCTACTGCTGGCGCGGCCTGCTGGACGAGGGGCAGCGCAACCTCGACGAGGCCCTGTCCATGTTCCAGGCGGCCGAGGACGAGGCGGGCCAGGGTCACGCGCACCGCAACCTGGCGTACCTGCACGAACGGCGGTGTGACGAGACCGAGGCGCTCCGGCACGCGGAACTGGCGGTGCTGCGGTACCGGGCCGCCTCCCACCCGGCCGGCATCGCCCGGGCCCTGAACTGCCTGGCCTGGTACCTGGCCCGGACCGGGCGGTGCGGGCAGGCGATCACCCACGGCACCGAGGCCCTGCGCATGCTCACCGAGATCGGGCACCGGTCCGGCGAGGCGGCGGCCTGGGTGACCCTGGGGTACGCCCACCAGCGCCTCGGCGCGTTCGAGCGCGCGTCGGAGTGCGTGGAGAACGGGCTGGAAATCCTCCGCGAGATCGGCGACCACGACAGCGAAGCCGACGCCCTGGTTCAGCTGGCCGAGACCCAGGAACTGGCCGGCGACCACACCCGGGCGCAGAAGACCTGGCAGCGAGCCCGGGAAATCCTCACGGCGATCAATCATCCGTCCGCGACCGCGATCCTCCGGGGGCGGCGGCCGCGCTCTGACGCCGGGATCGCTCCGCTGTAATGCTCTTGTGACCCGCTTATCCGGAATAGATATCTTCGCACATTTGCTACCAGTCAGTAATCAGGGGTAGCCACCATATGTCTGGACCGACTACCTTTATGTCCTTAAGGTTAAGCACTTGTCACGAAACCGCCCTATGGCGGGAAGGGATCCGTGTTTCATGGCGAACCGCAAACGATCGCGTCAGGCTGGGAAAGTCAGCGATCAGGCCCGGTCACCGAGGCAGTCAGGACTGTGGAAGTCGACCGTGGCCCTGGCGGTGCCATTGGTAACCGGAACAGCGGTTGTGACCGTGGCCGTCTCGGAACTCGCTCCGGCCCCCGCCAACGCGTCGACGAACCCGGTCAGCGGGCTCGTGTCCGGCGTGGTAGGCGGCGTGAGCAGCGCGGTGCCGAAGATTCTCCCGAGCACGAAGCCCTCCAAGTCGTCGAAGACGCCGTCCCTGCAGTTGCCCGTCAAGCTGCCTAACCTGCTGCCGTCCTCGTCGTCGTCGCCGTCACCTGCCCCGCGGCAGTCGCAGGCCCCGGCCCCGGCCCCGGGGCAGGGCAAGGAGCCCGCCAGGTCGTCGAAGAAGCCGGCGCCGGCGAACCCGGCTTCCCGCAAGTCGTCCGGCCCGACCTCGGTACAGTCCGGGAAGCCGTCGTCGTCCTCCGGCGCCAACCCGCTCTCGCTGTTCGGCGCGCCTTCCACCCCCTCGTCCCCGGTGTCGGCGGGGCCGCAGAAGTCGGTGGGCTACGCCCTCCCGGTCCCGGCGTCCCTGGTGTCGGGTCACCCCTCGCTCATCGGCGAGGGCACCCCGGCCCCGAAGCAGAGCCAGGCCGCCGGCCCGGTGACGATGTCGATTCCCCAGGGGACCCCGGTGAACGCGGTCACCGCGGGCACGTTCAAGGTCGTCGGGTCGACCATCGTGCTGGTCGGCAACGACGGCGCCACCTACACCTACAAGAACGTGAGCACCTCGGCCAGGCCGGGCCAGACCCAGGCCGGCAGCCGGCTCGGCACCAGCGGGCCCGGCGGCCTGACGTTCTCCATCGCCGTGCCGGACTCCCACGGGCTGGTGGACGCCGACGAGGCGATGCAGGCCTGGTCCTCCGGCCTCACCGTCAACGTCCGCTCGCTCCCTTCCACCGTCGCCGCCGCCACCGCGCCGGCCAAGAACCAGGTGCTGCTGCTCGGCGACTCGGGCTCCAGGACGCTCACGGGCAACCTGTCCCAGTCCCTGAAGGGCCCCCTGGTCGCGGTCCAGTCCGCCACTTTCGACCCGCACGCCTCCCGCGACGCCAAGAAGGCGCTGGACAAGCAGATCACCGACAGCAAGAACAAGCTGGTGGTCGTCGCCCTGGCGCACGGGACGCCCGCCGAGGCCGCCGCCCTCGCCAAGCTGCTTCCGCACGGCCACCAGATGCTCTGGGTGATCTCCTCGGCGAAGCAGGCGGGCGCCTACAAGGCGCTCACCGCGTCCAACCCGGCCTTCCGGACCGAGACGCTGCCGTCGGACCTGGCGCCGGGGCAGAACCCGTCGGCCCAGCCGGCCGGCTCGCCCGTCGCCGAGACCGCCTCGGCGCTGACCAGCCCGGCGGACTCGTCGGCCCCGGCGCAGACGCTGGCGGCTCCGGCCGGCGGCTCGGCGGCCTCCGGCTGGGAGCCGGTGAGCCAGCTGGCGGCGGGAACCCTGACCGCCAGCTACGTCACCACCGCCTACCGGCTGTACGCGATCCAGTCCGAGGCCAACGCGGTCCTGAGCTACGCCGAGCTGCAGATGGGCAAGCCGTACCAGTGGGCGGCGTCCGGACCGAACTCCTTCGACTGTTCCGGCCTGGTGATGGACGCCCTGGCCCAGTCCGGCCTGACGTCCCCGCACAACGCGGACCAGCAGTGGAAGCAGACCAAGGCCCACACGGTGTCGGCGACCCAGCTCAAGCCGGGCGACCTCGTCTTCTTCTCCGGCTCCGACGGCACCCTGGCCAACCCGGGCCACGTCGGGATCTACGTCGGGGACGGCGAGATCCTGGACGCGCCCCACACCGGGGCCAACGTGCGGTTCGACCAGCTCAGGGACATGCAGGGCTTCGTCGGGGCCACCGACCCCTACACCCTGGCCAGCGGCGTCCCCGGAGCGGCGCAGCTGGCCTCGGCCCAGCTGACGGGCCTGGCGGCGCCGACGGCGCTCACCCAGTACCAGGCCTTCGCCCGGCAGCTGTCCACCTCCACGTGGGGCCCGAGCCAGTTCAACTACCTGTACATGCTGTGGAACCGGGAGTCCGGCTGGAACCCGGACGCCCTGAACCCGATGTCCGGAGCGTTCGGCATCCCGCAGTCGCTGCCCGCCGGCAAGATGGCGACGGCCGGGATGGACTGGGGGACCGACCCCTACACCCAGATCATCTGGGGCATCGGCTACATCAGCTCGGCCTACGGAAACCCGCAGGCCGCGTGGGCGCACGAGGAGTCCTACGGCTGGTACTGACGGCCCCTCCTGAGGAGAATCCCGACAATCAGCACCTCATAGCGGGCCAGTAGCAGGCCCGCGAGGAAAACGACGGCGAGGCGGATCGCGGTATCCAGCCTCGCCGTCTCCATCGCACGGACCAGGCGGGCCGCCCCGTTCAGCAGGACGACCGGGCCTCCGGACACGCTCCCGGACAGGTACAGGTAGCAGAGCATGTAGGACGGCAGCAGGGCGCTGAGAGCCGCCAGCACGCACCACCACGCGGTACCTCGCCCGCAGGCCCAGTACAGGGCCGTCCCCGCCAGCACGCCGAAAACGAGCAGGCTCCCCAGGACGATCATGCTCGTCACCGGGTCCGGCGACAGCCCGTCCTCCACCAGCAGGCCGAGGAAGGAGAATCCGGGGATCAGCACCGCCAGGGTGCCGAGCGAGCGGACGCGCCGGAGCGCGAGCGGCCGGGACTCCCGGGATTCCTCGCGGAGCCGCGCGAGCACGAGCGCGAGTTCCCGGCCGTAGAACCCGGACGCGGACACCAGGAAGACCGCGTGGTACCAGCCGGGGAAGTTGTAGGAGTGCGGCGCCGGGAACGTCCAGTCCAGCCGGGCGTCGGGGTCGATGAGCGCCTGGGCCTGGACGGCCAGGCCCAGCAGGACCCCGGTAATCCCTCCCGCCCGGGAGAAGACGGCCTGGAACCGGCCCTCCGGCCCGCGAGGACCGGCCGAGCGCACGAGAGCGTAGGCCAGCAGCGGCAGCAGGAACCCGTCGCCCACGGTGGCGGTGCGGAAGCTGTAGAGCCCGGGCAGCCTCGGATCTCCCAGTCCCAGGGCCCCGAAAATGTTGAGGGCCCCGAAGCCGAGGCAGAAGATCGCGTACGCTGCCCGTAGCGCCCGGTAACGGGGAGCGAGCGGGATAAGAATGTCCCCCGCCAGCGAGTACGGAGCTATTTGCCCTTTATGAAGGTTTCCCGACACCGCGCCCTGCAAGCAGCCCACCCCTGTTCCGCTTGGTCCGACAGACCCTGAGGGTCTCCATCGATCGTAAATCGATCCGGGCCGCGAGTCCCGGGCGATGTTCGTCACACCGCCCCGGGAGGGGCGAACGTCACGGAACGCAGCCATATGCCCCGAGTGTCTGAAGTGCTCGGACGCAGACAGGCGCCTGATGGTATGCTCCGGGTCGATAAAAAGGTGCAGGTATCCCGGAACCAGCGTTCAAAGGTCTCCGGTCATGTTCACAAGCGAGATGATTGACGGTTCCGGAGTTCCCCTAGTGGAAAATACTGCTGAATATTCCAGGGAGGCGAGCCGCCCGGTTAATTGCCGGTGCACGGCGGCCGACGTCGGCGAATCATGCGAATGCCGCCCGCGGTTCAGCGTGGTAATTCCTGCCTACAATGAGGCCGCCTCCATCGGCGACTGCCTCGACTCCCTGCTGCGGCAGGACTTCAGCGAGCCCTACGAGATCATCGTCGTCGACAACAACAGCACCGACGACACGACGCCGGCCGCGAAGGCACGCGGCGTGACCGTGGTACGCGAGGAGCGCCAGGGCGTCTGCTGGGCCCGGCAGCTAGGCTCCGAATTGGCGGCCGGCGAGATCATCATCTCCACCGACGCGGACACGACGTACGGCCGTGACTGGCTGTCCCGGATCGACCGGGAGTTCCGGGCCGATCCCGCGCCGGTCGCCGCCGCCGGGCCCTTCCAGTTCGTCGACGCGCCCTGGTGGGGGCGGGTCTGGACCGGCGCCCTGTTCGGCTACGTCCACGCGTTCAGCCGGGCGACCAAGCGCGTTCCCTACGTCGCCGCCGCCAACATCGCCTTCCTCAAAAGCGCCTGGCCCGGTTACAACACGTACGCGACCCAGGGCGGCGACGAACTGGACCTCCTGCGAAACCTCCAGGCTCGCGGCCGGGTGGCCTACATGGCGGACAATCCCGTCTTCACCTCGTCCCGCCGTCTCTCCAGGGGACTGGTCTATAACGTATTTGTCACACTTTTCTACTACTACGCCCTCGCATACGTACTAAACCGGGTGATGTCTCGCACGATGGTCGGAATGGCGCCGGCTTTCCGGGGCGGACCGTCCGGGAAAACGGCTCGCCCGTGGATACGAGTGGCCAGCGCCTTCGGGGCGCTGATCGTGGTCGCCGCCATTTTCCCGTACCACCACGTGATCATGCACCACCTTGACGCGTACCATCACGGCATCCTGCGCCATTTCGACATCGACATGTGAGGGGTCCCGCCGTGATCACGTTCCTGAATGGCAGGCCGGGCGGCCCGCCGTGCGGGCTGCCGGTCGCCCTCGGGGCCGCGGCCGGCGCCGCCGCGGCGGCGGGCGCCGCCTACTGGCTGGGAATGTCCTCCTACTCCCAGGCTTTCGGCCCCTTTCCGTACCGCGGGGAAACCAGCGAGAAAGTCGTCGCGCTCACCTTCGACGACGGCCCCAACGAGCCGTTCACCTCCCGCCTGGCCGGCATCCTGAAAAGCCGCGATGTCCGCGCCACCTTCTTCCAGGTGGGCAAGGCGGTGCTGCGGTACCCGGACGTGACCCGCAGGCTGGTCGACGAGGGGCACGTGATCGGCTGCCACGGGTTCACCCACGATTTCCCCGTCTACCTGCGGCGGCGCACCATCGCCCCCGACGTCCGCCGGGGCATGGACGCCCTGGAGACGGTCGGCCTCCGGCCCGCGCTGTACCGGCCGCCGTGGCTGCTCCGGGTCCCGGCCACGGACTCCGTCATCGCCGCCGAGGGGATGCGGACGATCTCCGGCGAGTTCTGCCACCCGCTGGAAGTCTTCCAGCCCCGGGCGTCCATGATCGCGAACGGCGTGCTGTCCAAGGTCCGGCCCGGGTCCATCATCATCTGCCACGACGGCTGGGACGGCCATGAGGGCAACCGGGCCAGCACGGTCGCGGCCGCCGAGATCGTCATCGACCGGCTTCGCGACCAGGGCTACCGGTTCGTGACCGTCGACGAGATGCTAAAGATCCCCGCCTACCAGTAACATTCGGCTCGATGAACGAGCTTGAGTGGAAACCGGACATCCTCGGAACCGGCTACAGCCAGCATGTCCTCGATCTCGGGACCGACCCGGACGGAGAGGGCGGCATCGAGGCGGTCCTCGTCCGCCGCGATCCCGCCGACGGCGAAACCGCGCGCGGCGCCGCCCTGTACGTCCACGGCTTCTCCGACTACTTCTTCCAGACGGACCTGGCCGACTTCTTCGCCGCCCGGGGCCTCGTGTTCTACGCCCTGGACCTGCGCAAATGCGGCCGCGCCCTGAAGCCGGGGCAGACCGCGCACTACGTGTCCGACCTGGCCGCGTACGACGACGAGCTTGACCGGGCGCTGGAGATCGTCGCGGCGGCCCACCCGGGCCTGCCGGTCATCACCGTGGCCCATTCCACCGGCGGGCTGGTCCTTCCGCTGTGGCTGGACCGGCGGCGGGCGGCCGGGACGACCGGACCCGTCATCGGCACCGCGCTCAACAGTCCCTGGCTCGACCTGCAGATGAACTGGCTGATGCGCGGCCCGGTCACTCAGCTGATGCGGCCGGGGGCGAAGATGGCTCCGTTCCAGGAGCTCAAGGCCGGGCTCAGCATCTACGGGGACACTCTCCACGTCAGCCGGACCGGCGAGTGGGACTTCGACCTCGCCCTCAAGCCCCTGGCGGGTTTCCCGGTCACGGTCGGCTGGCTGAACGCCGTCCGCCGGGGCCACGCCGCCGTCCACGGCGGCGACGTCGACCCCGGGGTTCCGGTGCTGGTCCTCCGGTCGGACAAGTCGCTCTTCACCGCCACCTACGCGGAGGAATGCGACCGGGCCGACCTCGTCCTGGACACGAAGCAGATCGCCGCCTGGGCGGGCAGCCTCGGAGGCCGGGTCACGGTCCAGCCGATCGCGGGCGCCCGGCACGACGTCTTTTTGTCTTTGCCGGAAGTCCGGAAGAGCGCCTATGCCGAGCTGGGCGACTGGCTGGACCGTGTGTGCCCCGTGTTACGCCGTGACGTCGCGGCGGGAGAAGGTGATCGCCGCGGCACCGATGGCGACCACCACGTACACGCCGGCCACCGCCAGGCCGTGGTCGAAGCTCACGTTCGCGTCGGCGTTGCCGTTGGCGGCGATCGCCGACAGGGACACGCCCGGGAACCACTTCGAGGCGCTGGGCAGGATCCGGCCGACGATGTTCTCGACCGCGATCATCCAGGCGAAGCCCACGATGACCGAGGCGACGGCCGAGCGCAGGAACTGTCCGACCACCAGGCCCAGGACGCTGTAGCCGACCACGGCCAGTTCCATGCGGCCGAGCGCCTCCAGCAGGTCGGTGAAGCCGGTCCCGGTGTACCAGGCGCTGGTCGACACGCCGCGGGAGGACGCCATCAGGTTCGCGACGCCGAAGGCGACGACCGACGCGAACGCCGTGGCCAGCACCATGAAGACCAGGACGGCGATCATCTTGCCGATCAGCAGCCGGACCCGGCGCGGCTGCCGCACCAGAAGCTGGCGGAGCGTGCCCAGGCTGTACTCGCTGGCCGTCTGCGCGGCCGCGATGCCGAAGGCCACGATGCCGAGCAGCATCACTGCCCGGTCCACGCCCACGATCAGGCCGTTCGGCCGGGCCAGCACGTCCAGCGACGGCAGGCCGCCGGGGCCGCCATGCGGGCCGGGCACGGTGTGCGCCGGGGCCTGCGAGAACAGCAGGATCACGAACGCCGAGGCCGCCACCGCCAGGCCACCGAAGGTGGACAGCAGCAGGGTCATCCGCTTGAGCTTCGTCCACTCGGACGAGAACGCGGCCCAGGTCATCATCGGATCGCTCCCATCTCCTGGCCGACGGGCACGTCGGCCGATTCGGTGCCGGTCAGCTCGAAGAACGCCTTCTCCAGGCTGCGGGACTGCTCCGACAGCTTCCGGAGCGTGATCCCGTTCTCCGCCGCGAGCCGGTTAAGGTCCGCCCCGGACACGTCCCCGGCGACCGAGACGGTCAGGCCGGAACCGGACTGCGCGACCGTGTGACCCGCCGTCTCCAGTACCTTCGTTAGCCGCTCAAGGTCGGAGTCGTTCTCCGGCGCGGCCTCAATGTCGACCTGCTGGCCCTCGCGGAGCGAGGCGACCGGGCCCTGGTGCACGATCTTCCCGGCCCTGATCATGACGACGTGGTCGCAGACCTGCTCGATCTCCGAGATCAGGTGACTGGAGACCAGGACGGTGATGCCCTCGTCGGCGAACGACCGGATCAGGCCGCGCATCTCGACGATGCCCGCCGGGTCGAGGCCGTTCGTCGGCTCGTCCAGGATCAGCAGCTCGGGACCGGCCAGCAGCGACGCCGCGATGCCGAGCCGCTGCTTCATCCCCAGGGAGTAGGACCGGTACTTGTCCTTGGACCGGGCCGTCATGCCCGTCCGCGCCAGCGCCGGGTCAATCTTCGAGGAGGAAATCCGCCCGAGCTTCGCCAGCGCCTTCAGGTTGTCCCGGCCGGACAGCTGAGGGTAGAACGCGGGCGATTCGATCAGCGCGCCCACCTTTGCCAGGTAGCTCTGCGGGGACGTGAGGCTCCCGCCCATGATGGTGCCGGTGCCCGCGCTGGGCCGGATGAGGCCGAGAAGCATCCGGATCGTGGTGGTCTTGCCCGCCCCGTTCGGTCCGACGAAGCCGCAGACGGTGCCCCGCGGGATGGCGAGGTCAACGCCGTCCACCACGGTCCGGCCGCCAAAGCGCTTCGTCAGCCCGGCGGTCGATACCGCCAGCGTCTGATTCGCCTGTGATGTTGTCATGGGCGAACCCTATGGATCCGGGCCCGCCGCCGCGTCGGGCTGGAAGCTGGTTTTCGGTTCCCTCCTGCGCCTTAAGTCGTACGCCGGGAGACGCATGGCGCTGGGGAGACGGCGAAGCCCCGTTCGGTATAACAGGTTTTATGGTTTCCGAGATCTTCGACCCGAAGCGCTGGCGTGAGGTGGAGGAGTTTCCCTTCACCGACATCACCTACCACCGCGCCATCGACACCGGCGCCGTCCGGATCGCGTTCAACCGGCCGGAGGTGCGGAACGCGTTCCGGCCGCACACGGTTGACGAGCTTTACACGGCACTGGAGCACGCGCGGACGTCCTCCGACGTCGGCTGCGTGATCATCACCGGCAACGGGCCGTCGCCGCGCGATGGCGGCTGGGCGTTCTGCTCGGGCGGGGACCAGCGGATCCGGGGCCGTTCCGGCTACCAGTACGCGTCCGGGGAGACCCGCGAAACGGTCGACCCCGCACGGGCCGGGCGGCTGCACATCCTCGAGGTGCAGCGGCTCATCCGGTTCATGCCGAAGGTCGTCATCTGCGCCGTGCCCGGCTGGGCCGCCGGCGGCGGGCACAGCCTGCACGTCGTGTGCGACCTGACCATCGCCAGCCGCGAGCACGCCCGGTTCAAGCAGACCGACGCCGACGTGGGCAGCTTCGACGGCGGCTTCGGCTCGGCGTACCTGGCCCGGCAGGTCGGGCAGAAGTTCGCCCGGGAGATCTTCTTCCTCGGCGACACCTACGACGCCGAGGACGCGCACCGGATGGGCATGGTCAACAAGGTCGTGCCGCACGCCTCGCTGGAAGACACGGCGCTTGAGTGGGCTGCGAAAATCTGCGGCAAGTCCCCGACCGCTCAGCGGATGCTGAAGTACTCCTTCAACCTCATCGACGACGGCCTCGTGGGCCAGCAGGTCCTGCTCGGCGAGACCACCCGCCTCGCCTACATGACCGATGAGGCCGTCGAGGGCCGCGACGCCTTCCTCGAGAAGCGCCCCCCGAACTGGGAGGCCTTCCCCTACTACTACTGAGCCTGCCCGGGTACGGGCTCCGGGCGCGGTAATCCGCGTGGAACATCGAGGCTCAAACAGGACTCCCAGGGACCACGCGATCATGGCCGCGGCCGTTCCGGGACGCGATCGCGCGGGCCGGGCCTACTGGCCGTTCCCGTCGCTCTGCGGATTGGCGCCCTGCGGATTGGCGCCCTGCGGATCGCCGGTCGGGGTAGCCGCCGGAGCCGGGCTGGCCGGGGCCGCCGGGGCCGCCTGCGAAGCCGCCGGGGCGGCCGGCCGGGAGACCGCGCCGTCGCCGCCCGCGGAGGTCCCGCCGGTCCCGGATCCGGGACCGGCCTGCCCTGACCCGCTGTCGGCACCCGGGGCCGGGGATGCCCCGCCAGGGGACACGCCCGCCCTGGCCGGCCCGCCGTAACGGCGGGCGCTGTGGCGGGTATCCGGCTTCGACTGCCCGGCCGCCGGGGTCTTCGCGCCCCGCGCGTTCGCCCCGGCCGCGCGCGCGGTCGCGACTGCCGCGGACGCCCGGGACCCGGCGGGACGGACGGTCGTGGTGCGGGCCGCGGGGTTCGCGGCCGGAGTACCGCCGCCCGACGGCATCTGTGTCATCGCCGCCGCTCCGGCGCCGGCTCCCGCGACCACCACCGCCGCCGCGATGACGCCGACCACCGCCGCGCGCTTGCGCCCGCGGCCGCCGGAGGATGCCCCGGAAGATTCCTCCGCCCGGATCATGTCCGGGGTAACCCGGACAAGCGGCACCGTGTCGTCCGACGTCCGGCCCCGGCTGTGTTCCCTATTGCCGCGTTCCCTAGTGCCGCGTTCCCTGTTGCCGCGCATATACCGTCAAACCCCCGTGACTCAACGTTCCAAATCGCCGCATTTGCCACACAATGTGACGCCTGCCGCATTTTCCCCACGCCGACTATAACAAGATTTTTCGAACCCGCCCGGAATATCCCGGACCCCGGGAATCCGCCGCACAACTTTGCCCGGCGGGCACGGGGTGTCCGTGTGATGATGGGGAAATGACTGACGACTCCTCGCGCGTAGTCAAAGCGGGCCGGGACATCGCGGCCGGGGCGAAGGCCATCTTCGAGTTCATCGCCGACCCGGCCCGGCAGCCGGAGTGGGACGGCCAAGACAACCTCAGCAGCGCCGAGACCGGGCAGCGGGTCCGCGCGGCGGGGGACGTGTTCACGATGACTCTCACCAACGGCGGCGTCCGGACCAACCACGTCACCGAGTTCACCGAGGGCCGCCTGATCGCCTGGACGCCGTCCGAGGTGGGCAAGCGGCCGCCCGGCCACCTGTGGCGCTGGGAACTCGAGCCCGCGGGCGAGTCCCGGACCCGGGTCACCGTCACCTACGACTGGACCCGGCTCACCGACCGCAACCGTCTCCCCCGCGCCCGCTGGACCACGGCCGAGCGCCTCCAGGCCTCCCTGGACCGCCTCGCCGCCCTCGCCGAGGGCCAAAGCGGCTAAAGGCTGTCGATGACGGCGGCGGTGACTTCCTCGGTGGTGGCCTTGCCGCCGAGGTCGGGGGTGAGGAGGCCGGAGCCGGTGGTGGCGTCGATGGCGGCGCGGACGCGGCGGGCTTCCCCGGGCAGCCCGAGATGGTCGAGCATCAGGGCGGCGCTGCCGATCGCGCCGACCGGGTTGGCGACGCCCTGCCCGGCGATGTCGGGGGCGGAGCCGTGGACCGGCTCGAACATGGACGGGAACCGGCGGTCGGGGTTCAGGTTGGCCGACGCGGCCAGTCCCAGGCTGCCGGCCAGCGCGGAGCCCAGGTCGGACAGGATGTCGGCGAACAGGTTGGACGCGACGACCACCGACAGGTCCTCCGGGCGGAGCACGAACTTCGCCGCCGCCGCGTCCACCAGCACGCTCTCGGTCTCCACGTCGGGATAGTCCCGGGACACCCGGGCGAACGTCTCGTCCCACAGCACCATGCCGTGCTGCTGGGCGTTGCTCTTGGTCACGGACGAGACCTTCTTCCGGTCCCGGGTCCGGGCCAGGTCGAAGGCGAAGCGCATGATGCGCTCGCAGCCGCGCTCGGTGAACAGGGCCGTCTGCAGCGCCACTTCGCTGCCCGGCCCGCGGCCGGCCAGGTTGCGGCCGCCGGCGCCGACGTACTCGCCCTCGCTGTTCTCCCGGACGACGACCCAGTCCAGCGGTGTCGTGTCGGCCTTGCGGAGGGGCGAGGTGATGCCGGGGTGGAAACGGACCGGGCGGACGTTGGCCCACTGGTCGAAGTTCTGGCAGATGTTCAGCCGCAGGCCCCACAGGCTCACGTGGTCGGGGACCGAGGGCCAGCCGACCGCCCCGAAGTAGAGGGCGTCGAACGTCCTGAGCTCGTCCAGGCCGTCGGCGGGCATCATGCGGCCGGTCCGCGTGTAGTAGTCGCAGCCCCAGTCGAACTCGGTCCACTCGAATCCGAACGCGCCCCGGGACGCCCCGGCCAGGGCGTCCAGCACGGTCCGGCCAGCGGCGGCCACCTCCCGGCCCACGCCGTCACCGGGGATCACAGCGATACGAAATGCTGGCATACGCCAGTTCTACACCAGTTCGTTGGCTTATGAGGGTTGACGGGGTCCTGCCCGCGGGTGAGCGTGGTGGGCACACCGCAGGTCGTCGTTCAGGTCAAGGAGGACTTGATGGCCGCCGCTACCGCTCCCAGCGGGATCGGCTCCAAGCGCTGGAGCCGGCTGATCCCCATCGCGATCATCTTGTATGTCATCTCGTTCATGGACCGGACGAACATCTCGTTCGCCTTCGACGGGCTCGGCTCGACCCTCCACATCGACAAGGCCGGCGAAGGGCTGGCCGGCGGCATCTTCTTCATCGGCTACCTGTTCCTGCAGATTCCCGGCGGGCACCTGGCGGAGCGGTGGAGCGCGAAGAAGTTCGTCGGGATCATGGTGCTGGTCTGGGGCCTGCTGGCGATGGCTAACGGCCTGGTGCAGAACTTCGCCGAACTCCTGGTGGTGCGCTTCCTGCTCGGCGTGGCCGAGGGCGGCATCTGGCCCGCGATCCTGGTCCTGATCAGCCACTGGTTCCCGGTGAAGGAACGGGCCCGCGCCTACGGGTTCTGGATGATGAACATCGCGATCTCGTCCATGGTCACGGCGCCGCTGTCCGGGTGGATCCTGTCATTCTCGGACTGGCGCGCGCTGTTCTTCATCGAAGGGGCGCTCCCGTTCGTTATCGCGCCGGTGTGGTGGCTCATGGTCGCCGACCGGCCGTCCGAGGCCTCCTGGGTCGGCGCGGCCGAACGGGACTACATCGAGGACTCTCTCGCCGCGGAGAACACCGGCAGCCAGGGCGCGGGCATGCGCGAGGTGTTCCGCAGCAGCGTGGTCTGGCGGCTGGTCGCGGTGTACTTCCTCATCCAGGTCGGCTTCTACGGCCTGAACCTGTGGCTCCCGCACGTGGTCACGGAAGTCACCGGCGGCGGGTCGGTCGAGGTCGGGCTGGTGACCGCGATCCCCTACGTATTCGCCATCGTCGGCCTGTGGTTCAACGCCCGGGCCGCCGACCGGGACGGCCGGTACTCCTTCCACGTCATGCTCGCCATGGGAATCGGCGCCGTCGCCCTCGTGCTGTCGGTCGCGCTGGGCAGCATCGCCGCGCTGTCGATTTTCCTGGTCAGCCTGGCCATGGGCGGGACCCTGGCCTACGACGGGCCGTTCTGGGCGGCGTCGTCACGGGCGATGCCGGTGGCGATCGCGGGCGGCGCGATGGGGCTGATCAACGCGCTCGGCAACCTGGGCGGCTTCGTCGGCCCGTACCTGGGCGGCTGGCTGCAGGACTCCAGCGGCGGCGGGTTCATGTCCACCTCGATCGTGCTGGCCGTCTGCCTGCTGGCCGGCGGCCTGGTCATGCTGACGGTCCGGGGCCAGGACCGGGACGTGGCCGGGCTGGTCAGGGCCGCAGAGCGTTCGGGCGGGGCAGGCCGGTAGCGGCGCGGGTCATCGCCCGGAACGCGGCCTGGGGCAGGAGGCGGCGGGCGATCAGCATCGCCCGCGCCTCTCCCCCCACGGCGCGATGACAGAACGGGTCCCTGGTTTCAAGGGCCTTCTCCAGAGCCGCCGCGAACTGTTCCGGGGGCTTGGCGCTGCGGGTGACCCGTTCACCCGCGCGGTCCAGGCCCGCGTGGTGCGGCGCGTAGGGGCCGTCCGGCACGGCGTGGGTCTGGGTGAAGGCGGGGTCGTAGACGTCGGTCCGGAACGTCCCGGCGGTCAGCACGGTCACACAA
>WRBL01000033.1 GCA_009784565.1 Streptosporangiales bacterium
ACCTGCGATTCCACCAATTCCGGAAGTCGTTTTCCTTCGATAACCGGCCTGGTGGTAAGCCAGGTAAGCACGCCGGGAGGCAGCACATACAGCCATACAAGAGTGTGGCTAAGTGGGACCCCGATCATATACAGGATGAATATGTAGGGTATTGTGATCCCGGCAAATACGACTATCAGGTTGATCGGCAGCGGCGCGGGCAGCCGTACGTCGTACAGCTTGTACAGCCGCTTCTCGATCCGCCAGATGTTCGTATAAGTGGGCAGGTCCACCTGTATGCGCTCCTTCGCGACGAAGTGTTAGTGCACTCCGAGCGCGCTTGCTACTCCGGTTGCCAATGCCTGGACGATTCCGGGCGTGTAGAAGACCACCGCGATCAGGACCGCGAGGACTATGAACTGCACGAACTTGGTGATCTCCCTCGTGAAGAGGAAGAACAGAGCCACGATTCCCACGATCCCCAGGAATAGCGGGCCGAATAGACTCTGGAGATAAGAGACGAGCCCTTGGGTATTTACTCCTGCCGCTAGCGGAGCGGCGGCCAGGATATGGTACATTTCTATTCTTTCCTTCCGTGAACATCAGTTAGGCGTCGGGAACACCGACGTAGTCGCCGCGTACGCCAGGCCGGACCCCGCGGTGCGGCGGCACGGAAGAACACATCCCGGATCATTGCGTCCCCATCGGCTGCGTAGATGCACGGATGTCTTCTACATACCATTTTCCGCTTTGCTGGTCGACGACCGACATGTCATAAGTCGTAGTAAGTTGCGGTACGGACTGTTTCGGCTGGCCAGGAAGGAGCCAGTTGACCGTGACGGTAATGTCGCGCTTATCGCCGCCCTGGGGAACCGTGATGTTCCCGATCGAGCCGAAGCGGACGGCGCCATTCAGCCCGTTGATCGAGGCTCCGGAGGCCAGGTACCGGTTGAGGGTCGACTGGTCTCCGCTCGCGTAGGCGGAGAAGAAGGCCGGAAGCTGCGACATGAGCGCCGACTGCGCGCCCTGGTCGCTGTTGGGAGTCTGAGACGACGGAGGCTGGGCCGCCGAGGGAGCGGGAAGCCAGGCCGGCTGCCCGGAGACGACGAGACTGGTGCCGCCCGAGGAGTAGACCGGGACGCCGAGTTCCATCAGCTTGTCGTTAACCGTGGCCAGGAGGGTCACGACCGCCGTGTTCGGGCCGCGGACGTCGATCCCGGCGACCTGCTCGGAGCTCAGCTTGGCCGAGCCCGAGCCGTTCCAGCCGAACTGGGACTGCTGCTCGCTCGCGCTCGACGGGATGAACGAGGCCAGCTGATGCGCCCGCTGAGCGGCGGTCACCGGATTGAAGTTCAGGTAGACCTGGCCGAACTGGAGAGCATATGCTTCCGCCAGAGTCACCGGGAACTTACTCGACGGAGCGGGAGCCGCGGGGGCGGGAGCGCTACTCGTCGAAGTCGGCGTCTCGTTCAGGACAATCGCCATGACTCCGCGGTAGCCGATAACGATAATCGCCACCCACAACACCACGCGGAGCGGCCAGACCGTCCAGCGTCCGCCGCCACCACGCCACGGCGACTTGACGGCCGGGCCGTCGCGCTCCGGCGCGCTCGGCGACTCTTCACCGTACACGGTCGACTCCGTACCGCTATCAAGGCTAGCGACGCTAGACCTACGTACCATCACACCTCCGCCCGCTCCCGTGCCTGGACAGCCAGGTACGGGCGTGCACCCTGCGGTCTCGTGCTCCATTGTGCGGCAAAAAATCGCCGCACGTGGCGCAATGGACGGTAACCAGATGCACCTTCCGCATACTGGAGTTGCGTCCAGCCACACTGACCCATATCCACGCGCTCCATCGCGCGAGCCTGCGTGCTGAACGTAACTCGTTACTTAGAGATACGCAACAGCTACCGTAGTGGTTCATGTCATATCGGGCAATGTTTAATTTTTCCTGGTGAGCGGCACTTACCCTTCCCAACCCCCTCCAAAGCCCGCATACGGAAAGTAACCATTGCCGTCGGGTCAGACCCGGCGGGCCGGCACCTCAACGTAGGCGGCGTTTCACCCTTGGCTCAAGGGATTCCCGGGGCACGCGCACCTGTATCGCCTACGGCGTAACGCATCCCGGGCGTGTCGCGATTCGTGAATCGCAACACCAGTTCACGAAGAGAATAATACGTACATACAGATCACACAGGTCGATTCGGATCATTGATGACAAAAGTCATCAACTGGATGACGCGACGACTACCTGAGTGAACAAAAGTTTCTTCTGTGATTGATGGGGCGGCCGTTCTCGCGCCAGAAGAGCAGCCAACGACTCGTCGACTGCTCAAGAGGGCAGCCAACGCGTCATCGAGTCCGGAAAAGGGCGCTCCGAGTGTCATCGAGTCCGGGCGCGCGAGCAATGGGGGCAAGAAAAGTGACGGCTGAAACAAATGTGGCACCGCCAGCGGAACAGGAGGAACAGGAGGAACAGGAGGAACAGAAAGCGCCGCGGTACCCCTAGGGGTGCCGCGGCGCCCGGCGCGTGCTGGTGGATCAGACGAGGGTCAGACGTTGAACCGGAAGTCGCAGATGTCCCCGTCCTGCATGACGTACTCCTTGCCCTCGACCCGGACCTTGCCGACGGAGCGCGCGGCGTTCATGGACCCCGCCGCCATCAGGTCGTCGTAGGACACGATCTCCGCCTTGATGAAGCCGCGCTGGAAGTCGGTGTGGATCGTCCCGGCCGCTTCCGGAGCGGTCGCGCCGATCGGGATCTCCCAGGCCCGGCTCTCCTTCGGCCCCGCGGTCAGGAAGGTCTGCAGGCCCAGCGCCTTGAAGCCGGCGTGGGCCAGCAGGTCGAGGCCGGGGGCCTCTAGCCCTGCGTCAGCGAGCAGTTCCAGGGCCTCTTCCGGCTCCAGCTCGGTCAGGTCGGCTTCGGTCTTGGCGTCCAGGAATACCGACTCGGCCGGAGCCACCAGTTCCGCCAGCGACTGGCGCAGGGACTCGTTCCCGAGCTCGCCCACGTCCAGGTTGAAGACGTACACGAACGGCTTGGCCGTCAGCAGGTGCAGTTCGCGCAGCGAGTCCAGCGAGATCCCGGCCGGGGCCGCCCCGGCGAACAGCGTCTTCCCGGCGTCCAGCACCGACACGGCCGCCTCCGCGGCGGCGGCCACCTCGCGCCGCTCCGCGTCCTTAGAGAACTTGGTCTCCTTCTGCAGGCGCGGCACCGCCTTCTCCAGGGTCTGCAGGTCCGCCAGGATCAGCTCGGTGACGATGGTCTCGATGTCGCCCTCGGGGCCGACGGAGCCTTCCACCCGCGACACGTCGGGGTCGGCGAAGGCGCGCACCACCTGGCAGATCGCGTCCGTCTCCCGGATGTGGCCGAGGAACTGGTTGCCCATCCCCTGCCCCTCGGAGGCCCCCTTGACCAGGCCCGCGATGTCGGTGAACCGCACCGACGCCGGCACCACGCGGGCCGAGGAGTACATCTCCGCGAGCTTATCCAGCCGCGGGTCGGGGACGCCGACCACTCCGACGTTCGGCTCGATCGTCGCGAACGGGTAGTTCGCGGCGAGCGCTCCGGCCCGGGTCAGCGCGTTGAACAGGGTGGACTTGCCGACGTTGGGCAGACCGACGATTCCGATAGACAGGCTCACGTCACGCGAGTCTAGTCAGAACTGCGCACTGTACTGCGAGGTGTCGACGCGGGCCTCGATGACCAGAGGGCGGGAGCGCGAGACGAACGCCGACGACAGGGCCTTTTCCAGGGCGGAGACGCTCTCCACCCGGATCCCGTCGCAGCCCAGCGACTCCGCCAGGAGCGGCACGTCCACCGGGTCGACCGAAGTCGCCGCCAGCGGGTACCCGACCGAGGCCTGGTGCAGTTCGATCCGGTTGAGCCCGCCGTCGGAGAACACGACGACGACCAGGGGCAGCGAATACCGCGCGGCCACGGCCAGTTCGGAGGCGGTCATCGCGAAACCCCCGTCGCCGGTGAACGAGACCACCGGGCCCGGGGACGACACCGCGGCCCCGATCGCCGCGGGCAGCCCGAACCCCATCGAGGACAGCCCGTTCGTGATGAGCGTCTCCCGCGGGGCGAGGGCGGTCCACGCCTGCCCGGTCATGATCTTGTGCGACCCGACGTCGGCGGTCGCCACGGTTCCCGGAGGCGCCGCGGCCCGCACGACGGAGACGACCTCGGACGGGTTCAGGCGGCCGGCCGCGTACCCCGCTTCCCAGGCGGAGCGCAGCGACGACCGGTGCGAGTCCATCTCCGAGGCGGACCATCGCGGAGCGGACCCCTCGGGCGCCGACGACGCCAGCCAGGACAGCGCCGCCCCGATGTCCCCCACGACTTCGAGGAACGCCGGGTAGACCTGGTCGGTGTTGGGCGTGGTGTCGACGTGGAGGACCGGCGTCCGGATCTTCCACGGAGTGATCAGCTCGGCCGAGTCGAACCCGGCGGTGATGATGAGGTCGGCGGATGACAGCAGCGACCACACCGCCTGGTGGCCGGCCATGTCCACGACACCGGCGAAATACGGGTGCTCTTCGGAGATGACCCCCTTGGCCATGGCACCCACGACCACAGGAGCGCCGATCCGTTCGGCCAGGCCGGCGAGGGCCTCCGACGCGCCGCACCGGATCGCCCCCGCGCCCGCCAGGATCACGGGTCTCCGGGAGGAGCGCAGCGCGCCGGGCACGTCGCCGGAACCCGAGGCGTAGACCTCAAGAGTCCCGGCGCTGACCGCGAGCGGAGGAAGGACCGGCTCCGTGTCAGGAACCGGCGAGCCGAAAGCGTCGTGCGTCACCGTCAGGTGTACCGCTCCCGGCCGCTCGGCGACCGCCGTGCGCAGCGCCTTGCGCGTCACGACGTCGGCTGACGGCGGCTCCAGCCGGGCGGCCAGCTTGGTAACCGGGGCGAACAGGCGGTCGTGGTCGACGCCCTGGTGGGTCCAGTACTGCTCGCGGCGGCTGTCCACCTGCCCGGACACGGCCAGCAGCGGAACCCGGTCCAGCTGGGCCGATGCCACGCCGTTCAGCACGGCGGTCGAGCCCGGACCGAGCGTGGACACGACGGCGCCGGGCAGGCCGGTGCGCATCGCGGCGCCCTCGGCCATGAACGCGGCGCTCGCCTCCCGGACCGCCGGTATGAACTCCGGGGAGTCCGTCCGGGAGGTCTCGATACGTAGCTCCTCGATGAGGGCGACAATCGACTCCCCGGGATAACCGAAGACGTGCGTCACGCCCGCGAGTCGGAGGTACGTGGCCAGCAGCGAGGCAATCGTCGGGCTTGTCACCTGTCCAGCATCACATCCCGTCCCGCATCACACAACGACGGCGGTTCCGGTTGCCTTCGGCACTCCAGTGACCCATAGTGTTCATGTTGTGACACTAGGTTGAAGGAGTATCGAGGGGATCACCAAGGGGACCGCCAAGTGAGCGACTTCCACGCCGCGTACCCGCAGTACGCGGCCACCACCGTGCTGGATGACCTGAGGGGCTCCGAGTACGGGTACCTGGACGAGGCCGGGCACGTCTACCTCGACTACGCCGGGGCGGGGCTGCCGTCCCGGGCCCAGTTGCGCGTCCACGCGGCACGGGTCCACAGCACCTGCTACGGCAGTCCGCGGTCGGAGCACCCGGCCGCGATGACCTCGGCGCGGCTCATCGAGCACACCCGCCGGACCGTGCTCCGGTTTTTCGGGACGACAGCGGACGAGTACGCCGTCATCTTCACTCCGAACGCCACCGGCGCCTGCCGTCTCGTCGGCGAGGCCTACCCCTTCCACCGCTCCAGCCGCCTCGTGCTCACCGCCGACAACCACAGTTCCGTGACGGGCATCCGGGAGTTCGCCCGGGCGGGAGGGGCCCGCATCACGTACGTGCCGGTCACCGGGCCCGAACTGCGCACCGCCGAGGCCGACCTGGACCGCGCCCTCGCCCCCGGGCCCGGCGTCCGGACCGGGCTGTTCGCCTACCCGGCCCAGTCCAACTTCAGCGGTGTCCGGCACCCGCTGCGCTGGGTGCCCCGGGCCCAGGCCGCCGGGTACGACGTGCTGCTGGACGCGGCGGCGTTCGTGTCGACCAGCCGCCTGGACCTCACCGTCGTCCGGCCGGAATTCGTGGCGGTGAGCTGGTACAAGGTATTCGGCTACCCGACCGGCGTGGGCTGCCTGCTGGCGCGGCGGGACGCGCTGCCCCGGCTGCGGCGGCCCTGGTTCTCCGGCGGGACGACCCGGGGGGCCAGCGTCCGGGGCGACTGGCACCAGCCGCTGGACGGCGCCGCCGGGTTCGAGGACGGGACCGTCAACTACCTGTCCATCCCCGATGTCGCCGCGGGCCTGGAGTGGATCGCCGGCGTCGGCCCGGAACTGATCACGCTGCGGGTGTCGATCCTGACCAACTGGCTGCTGGACTCCCTGAGCGGGCTGAAGCACGGCAACGGCGCGCCGATGGCCCGGATCCACGGCCCGGCCGGCGGTGCCGCGCGGGGAGCGATCGTCGCGTTCAGCCTGCTCGACCCGGACGGACGGCCCGTCGACGAGCGCCTGGTGTCCCGGGACGCCGCCGCGGCCGGGATCTCGCTGCGCACCGGGTGCTTCAGCAACCCCGGGGCCGGAGAGGCCGCGCTGGAGACCGGCGGCCGGCCCGGGCGGCCGGGATCCCAGCGGACGGGAGCGGTCCGGGTGTCCTTCGGCGTAGCGTCGACGCTGGCCGACACCGAGGCGCTCCTCGACTTCGCCGAGCGCGTCTACCGCGACCGGTACGCCGTCCCTCCCGGAACCAGGTGCTGACCTCATGCGTGTCGTGTCTTCAATCCGCCGCCGGGCGTGCCGATACTGGGAGCATGGTGATACTCGCCTTGCTGGCCGGGATCGTCATCGGCGCGGTCGTCGGGTACCTGCTCGCCCGGAGCAGGCTGGCCCCCGCCACCGCCACGGCGCAGGCCCGGGCCCGTGCCGCCGAGGAGAAGGCGGCACTGCTCGACCGCGCCCAGCGGGAGAAGACCGAGCTGATGAGCGGCCAGCTGTCCGAGCGTTTCGACGTCGAGGCGCTGATGGGTCCTATGCGTGACACGCTGACCCGCGTCGAGCAGCAGCTCCGCGACTCCGACTCCGCGCGCATCCGGTCGCACGCCGAGCTCGCGCAGCAGGTCGAGTTCGCCCGGCGCGGTACCGAGCAGCTCCGGGACGCGGCCGACGCACTCACCACCGCGCTGCGCCGCCCCGAGGCCCGGGGCCGGTGGGGCGAACTGCAGCTGCGCCGGGTGGTCGAGCTGGCCGGCATGGACTCGCACTGCGACTTCTCCGAGCAGGTGCAGGTCGAAAGCGGCGCGCAGCGCCCGGACATGGTGGTGCGGCTGGCGGGCGGCAAGAACATCGTCGTCGACTCGAAGGTCCCGCTGGACGCCTACCTCTCGGTCGCGTCGGCCGACACCGAGTCCGAGCAGCTCGAGCAGCTGCGGCGGCACGCCCGGCACCTGCGCACGCACATCGACCAGCTGGGGTCGAAGACGTACTGGAAGGCGCTGCCGGACACTCCGGAGTTCGTGATCCTGTTCATCCCGGGCGAGGCGTTCCTGGCCCCAGCCCTGGAGACCGACCCGGGCCTGCTCGAGTACGCGCTGGGCAAGCGGGTCCACATCGCGACGCCCACCACGCTGGTGTCGATGCTGCGCACGGCGGCGTACGCCTGGCAGCAGCAGTCCCTGTCGGAGAACGCGCGGGCGGTCTTCGACCTCGGCCGCGAGCTGTATGACCGGCTGGCCGGCCTGTCGCGGCACTTCGACAAGCTGGGACGGTCGCTGACCTCGGCGGTCGGCGCGTACAACCAGGCGGTCGGCTCGCTGGAGAGCCGCGTGCTGGTGACCGCGCGCCGCATGTCTGAGCTGGGCGTGGTGGACGCCCCGCTGGACGCGCCGCCCACGGTGACGGAGACGGCCCGGCCCCTGGCCGCCGCCGAACTGGTCACGGCCGAACTGCCGGAAACCCAGGCGGACGGCCATCACCTGACAGCCGTGGAGCGAAATCCATGAGAACCCTTTCATCCCGAACGGATAGTGGTGACGCTTCCCGCGCCGAGTCCTCCGGTCCCGGGGCCGAAGCGTCTTCCGGATCCCGCTCGTCCCAGGAGCAACCGGGCCTCTCGTGGTCCTCGGCGTTCTCGCGGGCGGGGACGGCGGCCCGGGCCGGGCTGTCGGCGCTGGGAACGGGACTGGTGGTCCTGACCCGGGGCATAGGCGCCCTGGCCCGCGGAGGCCTGGCCGCCGGATCGGTCCTGGGCCGGGGCATCGTGCTCCTGGGACGCGGAGCGGCGGTGGCGGGGCGTGTGACGGGCCGGGCCGCCCGTTTCGGCGGGGCCCGCGTCCGCCGGTGGAGGATCCCGGAGCGCTGCGGGCGGGCCGTCCTCGCGGTGGCGGCCGCGTCGGCGCTGGCCGGGGTCCGGATCTGGCTGGCGAGCCGGGTCCTGCTCGCCTCCCGGGGACCTCGCGGGACGGCGTCCCGGTCGTCTCGCCGGTCTCAGGCGTCCCGGCGGGCACGGGGACGGACTTCCCCTTCGCGCTCTTCCCGGACGACGGGCGCGCGCCGGACGGCGGTCCGGCTGACCGCGCGCGGCGGCATCGTGATCATGTTCAGCACCTGCTTCGCGGGCCTGCTGCTGGCCGACTGGACCGACTGGCCCGAACTGGCCGACGCCGTGTTCTTCATGGCCAGCAGCCTGACCGCGTACTACACCCGTCCCGGCAGCCTGCTTCCGGTCGCGGTCTCCCCGCCGCTGCTGTTCTTCGCCGCCATGGCGATAGAGAAGTCCGTGGTCGCCACGGGCTCGCTCGCCGTCTTCGAGGGCACCCTGGTCATGCTGGCTTCGGCCGCCACCTGGCTGTTCGCCGGGACGGCCCTCACCCTGACCATCGCGCTCCTGCGCGGGCTTCCCCGCGAAATCCGGGCCCTGGCCGGTGAACTCCGCGGCTAGCGCGCGCCCCCACCGGCGCGCCCCCACCGGCGCGCCCGCGACGGGATCGAAGCGGTCGCTATACCGCCCTCGAAGGGCACTTCGCGGCCGCTACGGAAGCGCGGCGATGGGGGCGTTAGTGTCGTACGGCGTTACTTGCGGAGCTCGCGGGGAAGCTGGAAGGACATTTTCTCCTTGACCGCCTCGACTTCCTCGACGTCGGCGAAGCCCAGCCTGGCCAGTTTCCCCAGTACCCCGTTGACCAGGACCTCGGGAACCGAGGCACCGCTCGTCACGCCGACGGTGCTGGCGCCGTCCAGCCAGTTCTCGTCCATCTCGTCCGCGTTGTCTACCAGGAAGGCCGTGGACGCGCCGGCGTCCTTGGCGACCTCGACCAGGCGCACGGAGTTGGACGAGTTGCGGGAGCCGACCACGATCACGACGTCGGCGTCCTTCGCGATGACCTTCACGGCCGCCTGACGGTTCTGCGTGGCGTAGCAGATGTCGTCGCTCGGCGGGTCGATCAGCTGCGGGAAGCGTTCCTTCAGCGCCGAGACGGTCTGGACGGTCTCATCGACCGACAGCGTGGTCTGGGAAAGCCAGACCACCTTCTCGGGGTCGCGCACGTCCACCTTGGCCGCGCCCTCGATGCCGTCCACGAGGCGGACGCGGGCCGGGGCCTCCCCGGTAGTGCCGATGACCTCCTCGTGGCCCTCGTGCCCGATGAGGAAAATGTCGTAGTCGTTCGCGGCGAAACGCCGGGCCTCGTTATGCACCTTGGTGACCAGGGGGCATGTGGCGTCGATCGCCTTGAGTCCCTGCTTCTCTGCGGCCTCGCGGACCTGCGGCGCGATCCCGTGCGCGGAGAACACGACGACGTTCCCCTCGGGGACCTCGTCGGTTTCCTCGACGAAAATCGCGCCCCGTTTCTCCAGCTCACCGACTACGTGCGTGTTATGCACGATTTGCTTACGCACGTATACCGGGGCGCCGAAGCGCTCCAGAGCCAGTTCCACAGCTTGCACAGCCCGGTCGACCCCTGCGCAGTAGCCTCGCGGCTTTGCCAGCAGGACCCGGCGATGGGTCTCAGACATGCTTCCCATGGTAGGCGAGGCTGCCGCCGCATCTGTCAGTCACCCGCGATTCCCTGCTAACTGGGCAAATCAGGGCTACCCTCAGGTTTCCCGGAGGAGGCCGGAAGATACCGGCTTAATTACGACACAATGGCGCAAGCCTGTGCTAAGGCACACTTGTGGTACCCCCAACCCCCGGAGGAGAAAAGAATATGCCGCAAGCCACCCAGAACCCGCTGCGCGCGGTGTTCGCGGGAATCGGCCGGATCCTGAGCGTTACCGACAAGGTCCGCAGCAAGCCGGCCAGCGCCGAAGCCCCCGCGGCCAGCCCGGCCCCGGAGACGACGGCCCCCGAGACGACGACGGCTCCCGAGGCCGCCGCGGCCGAGACTGAGGCTCCCGCGGCCGAGGCCCCCGAGGCCGAGGTCACGGACACGGCAGCCGCTGAGGCTGAGACCGCCGCCCCGGAAGCCGAGGCTGTCAAGGCCGAGGACACGGAGACCGCGGAAGCCGCGCCCGCGGCCGACGAGGCGGATGCCGCCGTCGCCGTCGCTGACGCCGATGTCACGGAGCCCGAGGCCAAGGCCGAGGAGGCGCCCGAGGCTGAGGCGCCCGAGGCTGAGGCCGCCCCGGAAGCCGCCAAGCCCGAGGCCGCCGCGACGGCGTCCGCGGACCTGCCGCTGCCGAACTACGGCGACCTCACGATCGCCTCCGTGCGCGCCCGGCTGCGCAACCTCTCGGTCGACCAGCTCAACACGCTCATCGGGCACGAGAAGGCGAACGCCGCCCGCCAGGACTTCATCTCGATGTTCGAGCGGCGCATCGCCAAGATCGAGGCCGAGAAGTAACCCCAGTGCGAGGCATGCGTGACGGCGCGGGTCCGCCGCCCCCGGCAGCACCACGCTGACGACGGGACGGCGGACCCGCGCTTCTGGCCCCGCGCCGCCGCGGCGCGTGGTGGGATAGCGACATGCCCCTTGAGACATCGCCCGAGTCTCCGACCCCCGTACGGACCATCCTGCAACTGGTCCACGGCTGGATCGGACGGCTGGGCCGCGTCTGGGTCGAGGGCCAGATCGCCGAGGCCAAGAAGCGCGGCAACACGGTTTACATCACGCTGCGGGACCCGGTCGCGGCCGCGTCCGTGCAGGTCATCAGCACCCGGCAGATATTCGAGGCTACGAATCCGTCCGAGGGCGCACGGATCGTGGTCTTCGCCAAGCCAGACTTCAACGCGACCCGCGGTTCCTTCGCCCTGACCGCGCTGGAAATCCGCGCCGTCGGCATCGGCGACCTTCTCGCCCGGCTGGAGAAGCTCCGCAAGACCCTCGCGGACGAGGGACTGTTCAGGCGCGAACGCAAGCGCCCCCTGCCCTTCCTTCCCAACGTCATCGGCCTCGTCTGCGGCCGCCAGTCGGCCGCCCAGCGGGACGTGCAGGAGAACGCCCAGCGCCGCTGGCCCGCCGTCCGGTTCCGGGTCGAGCAGACCGCCGTGCAGGGCACCAGCGCGGCCGGCGAGGTCATCGCCGCGCTCCGCCGCCTCGACGCGGACCCCGAGGTCGACGTGATCGTGGTCGCCCGCGGCGGCGGCTCTCTCGAGGACCTGCTCCCGTTCTCCGACGAGGCCCTCATCCGGGCCGTCGCGTCGTGCCGCACCCCCGTCGTCAGCGCGATCGGGCACGAGCAGGACGCTCCCCTGCTCGACTACGTCGCGGACCTGCGCGCCTCCACTCCCACCGACGCCGCCAAGCGGATCGTGCCCGACGTCGCCGAGCAGCTAGCGGGCATCGCCGAGCTCCGGATGAGGATGACCCGCTGCGTGAAGGGCTGGCTGGACCGGGAGACCGCCTGGCTGCGAGCCGCGCGGTCCCGGCCCTCCCTGGCCGACCCGGTCCGGGAGATCGAACGCCAGTCCGAGCAGGTCGACGCGCTGGCGAACCGGGCCCGGCAGGCGCTGCAGGCCCGTCTCAACCGGGCCTCCGACGACGTGACCCACACCCGGGCCCGGCTGCTGGCCCTGTCGCCGGCCGCGACGCTCAAGCGGGGCTATTCGATCGTGCAGGCCGCGGACGGCTCCGTGGTCCGGGAAGCGTCCCAGGTCGCCGCGGACGAAGAACTGACGGTCCGGTTCGCCGAGGACCAGATCCAGGTCGTCGTGTTCGCGGAAACCGCTGCCCCCGCGGCAGAAACAGCGAACATAAGCCGGGAGGAGGAAGGCGGCGACGAGTAAGGTAGGCACTGTGACCGACAGTGACGCGCTCTCCTACGAGCAGGCCCGGGACGAACTCGTCAGCGTGGTGAAGAAGCTCGAGGCCGGGGGCCTCACCCTGGAGCAGTCGCTCGAACTGTGGGAACGCGGGGAGAAACTGGCCGCGACCTGCGCCGAATGGCTGGAGGGCGCGCGGGCGCGGCTGACCGCCGCGATGGCGGCCCGCGAGGACGCCGAGGAGCAGTCCGACGGCAAGGCGCCGTTCTAGGGGCTCCTGTCGCCAGCGGTGCGAGCAACGCCACGATGCGCCGCGCGCACCCCGCCATTTAGGCTTGTACCTATGCGCGTGGATATCTGGAGCGACGTCGTCTGCCCGTGGTGCTACGTGGGCAAGGCGCGATTCGAAAAGGCGCTCGCGAACTTCGCGCACCGCGACAAGGTCGAGGTCGTCTTCCGGTCGTTCGAGCTTGACCCCGACCGCCCGGCCGGCGAGCGGGAAACCGTACTGGGCATGCTCAGCCAGAAGTACGGGATGCCGCCCGAGCAGGCCCGTCAGGCCGAGGACCGGGTCTCCGGCCTCGCCCGGGCCGAGGGCCTGGATTACAGCGCGGACCGGCCGGTGGGCAACACCTTCGGCCTCCACCGGGTGCTGCACCTGGCCCGGGACAAGGGCGTGCAGCACGACCTCCTCGCCGCCGTCTACCAGGCGTACTTCGGCGAGGGAGAACAGATCTTCGACGCACCCGTGATCACCGCCATCGCGGAGAAGGCCGGACTTGCCTCCGGTGACATTCAGCCGGTCCTCGACGACGACAGCCGGTACGCCGGCGACGTCCGGGCCGATGAGTCCGAGGCGCGACGGCTGGGTATCACCGGAGTCCCCTTTTTCGTCTTCGACATGACCCTCGGCGTCTCCGGGGCGCAGGCGACCGAGACGTTTACCCAGGCGCTGGAGCAGGCCTGGTCCCAGGCTGCCGGTTAATCCGGGCCGCCGCCCCAGTCACCCGTACGGAGGAAGGAATCCGAATATGACCGAGGACCAGGCGACGGGCATCCCCGGCGCCCCGGAACCCGCCAGCCACGCCCCCAACCGGAACCTGGCGCTGGAACTCGTCCGCGTCACCGAGGCGGCGTCGATGGCGGCCGCCCGCTGGGTGGGCCGCGGCGACAAGAACGGCGCCGACGGCGCGGCGGTGAACGCGATGCGCCGCCTGATCAATTCGGTGTCCATGCAGGGCGTCGTGGTCATCGGCGAGGGCGAGAAGGACCGCGCGCCGATGCTGTTCAACGGCGAGGAGGTGGGCGACGGCACCGGCCCGGCCGTGGACGTCGCGGTCGACCCGATCGACGGCACCCGGCTGACCGCCAACGGCATGCCGAACGGCGTGTCCGTCCTGGCCGTGGCCGAGCGCGGCTCCATGTACGACCCGTCGGCCGTCTTCTACATGAACAAGCTGGCCACCGGCCCCGAAGCGGCCGATGTCGTGGACCTGGACGCCCCGGCGGCGGTCAACATCAACGCGGTCGCCAAGGCCAAGGGCATCTCCCCCAAGGACGTCACCGTGGTCATCCTGGACCGCGAACGGCACCAGGACCTGATCACCGAGGTCCGCGCGGCCGGAGCCCGGATCCACCTGATCACCGACGGAGACGTGGCCGGAGCGATTATGGCGGCCCGCGAGGGCACCGGCATCGACCTGATGCTCGGCATCGGCGGCACGCCGGAGGGCATCGTCGCGGCCTGCGCGCTGAAGTGCCTGGGCGGCGTGATCCTGGGCAAGCTCGCCCCGCGCGACGAAGCGGAGAAGCGCAAGGCCCTCGACGCCGGGCACGACCTGGACCGGGTGCTCACCACCAACGACCTGGTCTCGTCCGACGACGTGTTCTTCGCGGCCACCGGCATCACCGACGGCGAGCTGATGGACGGCGTCCGGTACAAGCCGGGCGGCATGACCACGCACTCGCTGGTCATGCGCGGCCGCTCCGGCACCATCCGTTCCATTCGCAGCGAGCACGCCCTCTGGAAGCTCCGCGCCTACAGCGCCGTCAACTACGACTGACCCCTCCCCCGGCCCAGGCCTATGTTCGCGTTCTCTGTTGTCAGAGCAGCAGAAACCGCGAACATAACCTCGGGTGGGATGGGCGGGCGCGTTTCAGCCATTTGCGCGGGCGGGGCGGGGTCTTGACCAGGACCTCGCCCGCTACGCAGAACGCGTGGACCTCGATGACCGGGATGTCCGGGGCGGTCGGCACCGTGCGGGCCGTGGCTCCCCGGTACCGGCCGACCAGGGTGGTCCCGTCCACCACCACCTCGACCCCGTCGGGGACGACCAGCCGGACGCGCCCGCCGAAGGCATACGCGTACAGCACCGTGTGCCGGGCCTGCAGCACCGCCGCGGTGACGTCCAGCACCACCTCGCCGCACACGGCGGTGCAGGTCAGCACGGGCGGCACCACCCAGCGCCCGGAACGGGCCTCCATGCGCAGCAGCCCGGTGACCATCCGGACCCCGTCGAGGCGTACCGGCTGATCGGCGGCGGAGGCCAGGTCGGACGTCAGTCCCGACAGGTCACCGAGGGTCCGGGCGGTGAGGGCAGCGGAGATCCGTTCGGAGTATTCGTGGTGGGTCAGCCTGCCGTCGGCCAGAGCGGCGCTCAGCATGGTGACCACCCGCTCCCGGTCGGTATCGGAGGCGCGCAGGTCTCGGGGCGCTGGCCGCGGTGGCATGCCACGAAGATACCTTCCGGCGGCGAACACCTCTGCTAGTCTTCCTCCAGTTTCCACCCGGCGCGCGGCTATATGATCGGCCTCGCCGCGCGCCCGGACAGGGTTCAGAGGCCGGGCCATGGGGTGTCAGCCGTCGGCCGTCGCGCCGGTGGCGCCCCCGCCTCCGCTGCGGAAGATCGCCTCGGACGGCTTCCCGATGACCGACAGCGGCTGGGCCACGTCCTCCAGGGACTTGCCCTCCGCGTTGACGCCGAAGACGATCGTGATAACGCCGCCGAGGATCATCAGCCCCGCGCCCACCAGGTAACCGTCGAAGAGCGGGCCCCGGTGGGCGCCGGAACCGATCAGGGAGCCATAGAAGATCGGCCCGATCGCGCCGAAGACCTGCGCGATCGCGAAAAACACGGCGATGGCCTTGGCCCGGACCTCCAGCGGGAAGACCTCGCTGGCGGTCAGGTAGCCGGCGCTGGCACCGGCGGACGCGAAGAAGAAGATGACGGCCCAGGCGATGGTCTGGGTGGTGGCGTTCAGGATGCCCTGGTCGAACAGGACCGCGCTGACGACGAGCAGGACACCGGAGCCGATGTAGGTACTGGAGATCATGACCTTCCGGCCGATCGTGTCAAACAGCCGGCCGAGGGTCAGGGGTCCGAGCAGGTTGCCCGCGGCGAACGCGAAGAAATAGTAGGGCGTTGCCGTCGCCGCCACGTGGTAGAACGAGTTCAGCACCAGGCTGGACGTGAAGAAAATGGCGTTGTAAAGGAACGACTGGGTAATCATCAGCGCCGCGGCCAGGACGGAGCGGCCCGGGTAGCGCTGGAACAGCACCTTGAGCAGGGTCAGGTAACCGAACTGCTGGCTCGGCCGGATCTCCAGTTCCCGGCTCGGGTCCACCTCCGGGAGCGGCCCGTGGGTGGCCTTGACGCTCTCCTCGATCTCCCGGATGGAGGCCTCAGCCTCGTCCGCGTGGCCATGCATGATCTGCCAGCGGGGGGATTCCGGCAGGGTCTTCCGCACGTAGATGATGACAAGGGCGCAGACCGGGCCGACGATGAAGCCGATCCGCCAGCCCCAGAACACGGGGAACTGGTTCAGGGCCCACAGGGTGACGACTGTGCCGATGATCGCGCCGCCCCAGTAAGTACCGTTCACGGCGACGTCGATGCGGCCCCGGTACTTGGCCGGGATCATCTCGTCGATCGCGGAGTTGATCGCGGCGTACTCGCCGCCGATGCCCATGCCCGCGATGACACGGGTGAGGTACAGGAAGATTAGCCAGGCGCCGCCGGCCGGGGTAAAGGCGGTCAGGCCGCTGCCGATCAGGTACACGGCGAGCGTGACGACGAAGAGGTTCTTACGGCCGAGCCTGTCCGACAGCCGGCCGAAGAGCAGCGCCCCGATGACCTCGCCGACCAGGTACCACGAGGCGATGGCGCCGACGGCCCCGGTCGTCAGGTGCAGCGTTCCGGCCTGCTCGAGGTCGGGGCCGACGTTGCTGGCGAACGTGATCTCAAGCCCGTCGAGGATCCAGGCGACGCCGAGCGCCATGACCAGACGGGTATGAAACGCTGACCAGGGCAGGCGGTCGATCCGCGCCGGGATCAGGCTGCGAATGTACGGGCTGCTCTCCGTCCCCCGAGACACAGTGGCCATCTCCTGCTCCAATCTCCCCCTCGAAAACACCCCCCACTTTGGCATGGTTGCTACCCGCTCGTTTCGCACATCACACTCAGAAGCTCGTGAGCGGAACGGCTCTATAGTTAGCTCTGTGAACGAGGTAAGGCATCAGGCCGCGGATCCGGGCGTCAAGGCGGAGGCGACAGAGCTCCTGGCGGCGATCGGCGCCATCCGGCGGGTGGCCCGCCGCGCGGTCCGGAACGCCGCGCCGCTCCCGCCCGCCCGTTCCGAACTGCTGCGCCTGGCGGCGCGGCGGTCCGGCCTGTCCGTGGCCGAGGCCGCGCGGGAACTGCGGCTCGCGCCCAACAGCGTCAGCACGATGGTGAGCCAGCTCGCCGCGGACGGGCTCCTGACGCGGGAACGCACCGCGGGCGACGGGCGGATGATCCGGCTGTCCGTCACGTCCGCGGGAGCGGAGCGGATCGCGCAGTGGCGGGATGTCCGGGCCGAGATGACCGGGCGGGCCCTGGAATCAGCCGGTGACGCCGACCGGCAGGCGATCAGGCTGGCGCTTCCGGCACTGGCCCGGCTGGCCGAAGAGATGCTGCGTCTTCCTGACTCGTGATGCCCTGAGCAGCGCAGAATCCAGGGAAGACCCTGGAGAACGTTTAAGTGTGCGACGGCGCCGCAGCTCAGCCTCCGCAGACGGGGGCACTGCGTGGCGAGCAATCCACTCGCGGACGGGGGCACCGCGTGGCGCAGCACCGCCGCACACAGTCACCATACAAGCTTGCGTAAACGCAAACAAGTCGTGACCATCAGGACACGCCGGCAAAGGCCAGAATTTTTCCCATACTTGCCGGTCAGGATGTGACGACAAAGAGTGAAGTGGCGCTCATCACCGCGAGCGCCCCCGGCAGCGCCCGGATGAGCCGGCTCCCGGTCCCCGCCATAAGCTGGGGCGAGCGGGGTTTACATGCGACACAAGGATGGCGAGGATGGCTGAGTTTTCGTTCACCGAACTGCTTCCGACCGGGCAGGACGACACCACGTACCGCAAGATCGCTGACGGAGGCGTCTCGGTCCACAAGGCCCTCGGCCGGTCGTTCCTGGAAGTGGAGCCCGAAGCGATCACCGCGCTCACGTCGACCGCGATCCGGGACATCCAGCACCTGCTCCGCCCCTCGCACCTTCGCCAGCTCCGGTCGATCCTCGACGACCCCGAGGCCTCTCCCAACGACCGGTACGTCGCCCGTGACCTGCTGCAGAACGCCTGCATCGCCGCCGGCGGGATCCTGCCGATGTGCCAGGACACCGGTACGGCGATCGTGATGGGCAAGCGCGGACAGCAGGTGCTGACCGACGGGCGCGACGAGGAGCACATCGCCCGCGGCATCTACGACGCCTACACCAAGCTGAACCTCCGCTACTCGCAGATGGCCCCGCTGACCATGTGGGAGGAGAAGAACACCGGCTCCAACCTGCCCGCGCAGATCGAGCTGTACGCGACCGAGGGCGGCGCCTACAAGTTCCTCTTCATGGCCAAGGGCGGGGGGTCGGCGAACAAGTCGTTCCTGTACCAGGAGACCAAGGCCGTCCTGAACCCCAAGCGCATGGAGCAGTTCCTCGAGGAGAAGATCCGCTCCCTCGGCACCTCCGCCTGCCCGCCGTACCACCTGGCCATCGTGGTCGGCGGCCCCAGCGCCGAGTTCGCCCTGAAGACCGCCAAGTACGCGTCCGCTCGTTACCTGGACGCGCTGCCGGCCGCCGGCTCCCCCGCCGGCAACGGATTCCGCGACACCGAGATGGAGCAGTCCGTCCTCGAGATCACGCGCAAGATCGGGATCGGCGCCCAGTTCGGCGGCAAGTACTTCTGCCACGACGTCCGCGTCATCCGGCTGCCCCGGCACGGCGCGTCCTGCCCGGTGGCGATCGCCGTGTCCTGCTCGGCCGACCGGCAGGCGCTCGGCAAGATCACCTCCGAGGGCGTGTTCCTGGAGCAGCTGGAGGAGGACCCGGCGCAGTACCTGCCGGACCCGTCCGCGGTGGCCGACGACGCGGGCGAGGTCGTGAAGATCGACCTCAACCGCCCGATGGCGGAGATCCGGGCCGAGCTGACCAAGCACCCGGTGAAGACCCGGGTGTCCCTCACCGGCACCATGGTCGTCGCCCGCGACATCGCGCACGCGAAGATCGCCGAGCGCCTCGACGCCGGGGACCCGATGCCCGGGTACCTGCGCGACCACCCCGTCTACTACGCCGGCCCGGCGAAGACCCCGGAGGGATTCGCCTCGGGCAGCTTCGGCCCGACGACCGCCGGGCGGATGGACTCGTACGTGGAACGGTTCCAGGAGGCCGGAGGGTCCCTGGTCATGCTGGCCAAGGGAAACCGCTCGAAGGCCGTCACCGATGCCTGCAAGACGCACGGCGGGTTCTACCTGGGCTCCATCGGGGGCGCCGCCGCGCGGCTCGCGCAGGACTGCATCACCAAGGTTGAGGTGCTGGAATACCCGGAACTCGGCATGGAGGCGGTATGGAAGATCGAGGTTAAGGACTTCCCGGCATTCATCATTGTCGATGACAAGGGCAATGACTTCTTCGCGGAGGCTTCCTCGCCGGTGCTTAGCATCGGCAGCCGCCCCTGACCGTGGTGGGCTTCTCCCCCTGAATCCAGGTAGGGGCGTGGCGTACCAGCCAGTTTCGTTCCGCAGGGCCTACGGTGGGCGGCATGTCGGTAAAACTTGGCATCCGCCTACCGTGAGCCCCCGATGGCCGATGGCACGCACGAGCCGCCATCGATCATGATCACGGCTGCCGCCCCGGATCGACATACGCGGAAAGCGCAGGAGTGCGTCTTCGAGGCAGGTAAGCGTCGAGAGATAGCCGGGTTCCACTCGAACCGCGCAAAACTCTCGCTACCCTGCTGGAAGAAGACCGGGCCGAATATGAAGGACATCCGTGGCGGCGTCGGCCACACGCGCGTCGTCGCCGCAGAGAAGTTCCATTCGAGAGGAGATGCCGGTGCTGGTCAACGCGTATCACAGCGCGCTATCCGCGCCGCTTGCGAAGGCTACGCTGCCAGATCCCCTTCCAGAGACCGCCTGAACAGGAACTACTGGCTATGCCGCGTTTGACGGAACAGGTCATCGCCGGGCGCTACAGCCTCATCGAGCCAATCGGTCGTGGCGCCATGGGCGTTGTCTGGCGTGCCCGGGACAGCCTGCTGGACCGGGACGTGGCCATTAAGGAAGTCTTCTTTAAGGGCGTCATTTCCGACGAAGACCGCGAAAACGCCTATAAGCGGACAATGCGCGAGGCGCGCACGGCCGCGCGGCTTTCCCACCGCGGCGTGGTGACCATTTACGACGTGGTCGAAGAGGACGGGCGTCCCTGGATCATCATGGAGTTCGTCCCCTCCCGGTCGCTGGAGAAAACGCTGGCCTCCGACGGGCCGGTCTCCCCGCGCCGGGCCTGCCGGATCGGCCAGCAGCTGCTGGCCGCGCTGGCGACCGCGCACGCGGCAGGTGTCCTGCACCGGGACGTGAAGCCGGGCAACGTGCTGATCGCCGACGACCCGGACGGCGAGCGGGCCGTGCTCACCGACTTCGGCATCGCGCAGTTCGCCGGGGACCCCCGGCTAACCCAGACCGGCATGGTGATGGGGTCGCCGGGGTTCACCGCCCCGGAGCGCATCCGGGGCGGGGCCGCCACGCCCGCGTCCGACCTGTGGTCCCTGGGGGCGACGCTGTTCGCCGCCGTGGAGGGCCACGGGCCGTACGAGAAGCGCGGCGGGGCGATCACCACGATGACGGCGATCATCAACGAGGACGCTCCGGTCGCCCAGGCCGCGGGCCCGCTCGGCCCGCTGATCGCCGCGCTCCTGCACCGGAATCCCCGGCTCCGGCCGCCCGCGGAGGCCGCGGGCCGGATGTTCTCGGGGGTCCTGCCGCTGCTGCCCCCGGAGTCGCTGGCCGCGCGGCGGGTGCCCAAGGCGATCTCCGGGCCGGCCGGCGTCGGCTCGACCTCTCCGAACCCGGCGGGCGCGGTCCCGGGCACTGTCCCCGGCACGATTCCGGGTTCCCTGGTCAAGCCCGCGGACACGGCGGCCGACGCCGCCGCTGGCGCCCCCGCGGGCACCGCCGCCGACGCCGCCGTCGATGCGGGTGCCGGGGATTCCGCGGGTGCCGGGGATTCCGCGAAGGCCCCGGACGAGAAGCCCTCCGGCGATGAGGAGCGGCCCGGCGACACCGCCTCCGGCGACGCGCTTCGCGAAGACGCGGCCGGGGAGAAGGACGATCACCCGGAGAGCCCGGCCGCCGCGGGTGCCGCCGGCGAATCCGCCGCGGGCGCGTCGGCAGAGGATGCCGCGGCAGCGGACGCTTCGGCAGCGGACGCTTCGGCGGCCGGGAAGGGCCCCGAGGACGCTCCCGCGCCGGATCCGCTGAATTCACCGGATGAGCCGGACCCGGCTGACCCCGCGGTTCCGGCGGACAGGGAGGACGAGGAGGGCGTCCCCACAGTGGACGCGCCCGCGGTAGGCGGACCCGCGGTGGACGCGCCCGCGCCCGCGGGCGTGCTCGCCGACGCCGGCTCCGCGCCGGCGGAGGACCCTTCCCGGAAAGGCGGCCCTTCCCTGAAAGAGGGCCTTTCCCGGAAAGGCGGCGCCGGGGACGACGCCTCCGCGCCGGGCGGCCCGCCGGCGGAACAGGACGCTCCCGGGAGCGACGAGGCTCCCGGGCCGGAACCGGCGCCCTCGCTCGGGCTCGCCCCGGTCCTCACGGAAGAGCCGCCCACGATGGTGGCCAACGGCCCGCCGGCCATCACCGCCGCCATCAGCCCTCCGGCCGCCGCTCCGGCGAAGGCCGCTCCAGTCGCGGCCGGCCCGCCGGCCCCGACGCTTTCCCCGGTGGTCACTCCGCCAGGGGATGACGCGCCGACCAGGCCGCAGCCGCGGCCGCCCGCGCCCGTGCCGCCGTCGCCCGTGCCGCCGTCGCCGGTTCCTCGCCGCGGCCGGGGCCGGAGGGCGGTCATCGCTGTCGCCGTCCTGGTGGTCCTGGTCATTGTCTGCGCGGTGGTGGCGCTGATGACCCAGCACGGCCTGTCGACCACCGGGAACACCGCGTCCGCCAGCACCAGCCTCCCGGGCGCGGTGAAGGCCATCAACAGCCCGGCGTCGGCCGCGCCCCCGGGCTGGAGGCCCGAGACCGTCTCCCCCGCCAGCGGCGGAACCGCCGGCGGCTTCACCCTCGCCGTGCCCTCCGGCTGGACCGTGCGGCAGCGGACCGCGGCGACCTACCTGAACTCCCCCGACGGCGACCGGTACCTGGACGTCGACCTGACCCAGCACAGCCGCGGGGACATGCTGGCGGAAGCCCGGTACGTCGAGCACAACGCGCTGGCCGAGGGCCACCTGCCCGGATACCGCCAGCTCAGCCTCCGGCGGGTCACGATCCGGGATACCAGCGGGGCGTTCTGGTCGTTCACGTGGACGACCGCCGGCGGGGTCACGATGGAGGTTAACGACCTGCTCTTCGACCTGCCGACGTCCACTGGCACCCAGTCCTACGCCGTGTACTTCACCGCGCCCGCCGCGCAGTTCCCGCAGAGCCAGGGACTGCCCCTGTTCGACCAGATCCTGCAGACGTTCCAGCCGGTCACGAACTAGAACAGGCCGCCCCCCCTGGAGGGGGACGGCCTGTCGCGGCCTGGCGCGCACCGGGGGTCATCCCCGGGGCAGCGTTAGTACCAGCCCGCTGACTGCTCGTGCGACCAGGCGCCGCACGGCGAGCCGTAGGTGCTCTGGATGTACTGCAGGCCCCACTTGATCTGCGTGGCCGGGTTGGACTGCCAGTCCGGGCCCGCGCTGGACATCTTGTTCCCGGGCAGCGCCTGCGGGATCCCGTAGGCACCGGAACTCGGGTTGCTCGCCGAGGTGCTCCAGCCGCTCTCCTTGCCCCATAGCGGGACGAGGCAGCCGTACTGGCTCCCCGACCAGCCGAACTGGCCGAGCATGGCCTGGGCGACCTGCCGCGGCGAACCGGATGAGCCGACCGCGGCCCGCTGCTGAGCGGCCTTCCGCGCGGCGGCCCTCTGGGCCGCGGCCTTGCGGGCGGCCGCCTTCCGGGCGGCGATCTTCGCGGCGGCCTTCTTGGCCGCGGTGGCCTCGTCGGCCTGCGCGAACGCGACCTTCCGGGTCGCGAGGCTGAACCGGTCCGCGCTGAGGGCACTGGTGGTGCGCACCTCGGCCGCCGCGGGCTTCACCGGGCTGGCCGGGTGCCGCGGAGCGGTGTTCAGGCTGGCGAACGCGGCGCCATTCGGAGCGGCGGACGCCGCCGACGGCACGTTGACCGCCGCGGTGACCGCTCCTGCCACAGACAGGGCGCTTACAGCCGTAAGCGAGATGATCCTGGAACGCTTTCCTGTCGCTGGCGATGGCACGGAAAGATGGCGTGACAAAATGAACCCTTGCTAGTTCCGCGGTTGCGCGGATCGGTTTCCACCCTTGAGGGCCACTATCCCTACGTCAAACGATCCATACGTAGCGGCAGGCAACTCCTCGGCCGTGCGGAGGTAGCGCGGGTCAGGGCGCTGATGCTGCTTCTCCACTGAAGCAGGGCTGCCGTAGGCAGCCACCGATCACGCAGGCAGGGTGCTGTCGAATGCTTACGCTGCCATGGAACGTCGCGGCGGAGGGCCTGATTCCTGAGGAAAAGCGGGAAGCGCCCGATTCCGGGCCGCACGCGTATCAGTAACCCCGTGTTAACCAGGATTTCCTACGCACGTTGTCATTGGCTTGTGACCTCTGACACGCCAGACCACCCGCACCATTTCCATGACTCTAAGTATCTTATTCATTACTGTCAGTCATGTCGCTGACGATAGCACACCCCGGGAACGTCTAACCGGAGGGGGCCAAGATCAACCCCTGCCCCGCCATACACGCAGAACGGATCGCGCCGATTCCCCGGTGCGATCCGTTCTGCATAGACCCGGGGAACGTCCCCCGGCGCGCGTCCGATCGCGAAAATTCCTCGATCCTATCGGCCGCGCAATCAGGCGATTGGAGTTAATACCAGCCGGCGGACTCCTCGTGCGACCAGGCGTCGCAGGGGGTGCCGTAGGTGTCCTTGATGTAGCCCAGGCCCCACTTGATCTGGGTCTCGGCGTTGGTCTGCCAGTCCGGGCCGTCGGCCGCCATTTTGCTGCCGGGAAGCGCCTGCGGGATGCCATAGGCCCCGGAAGACGCGTTCTCCGCGGACGTGCTCCAGCCGCTCTCCTTCTGCCACAACTGGTCGAGACAGGAAAAGTCTCCGCCCTCGCCGTCCTGATTCAGCAATTGCTGGGCAATCTGCTGAGGCGAGCCCGACACGCTCGACGAGCCCGAGGAAGAAGACGAGGACGAGGAGGCAGACGTAGTCGTCGCCTTCTGCTCACTCGCCTGCTGCTCGGCCGCCTTCTGGGCGGCGGCCTTCCGGGCGGCGGCCTTCGCCGCCGCGGCCTTCTGCGCGGCGGCAGCCCGGGCCGCGGCCTTCTGCGCGGCGACAAGCTTCTCGTGCGCCACGTGCGCGGCATGCTCCTTGGCCGCCTTCTGCGCGGCGGCCTTCGCCTGCTGAGCGGCCTTCACCTCCGCGGCCTGAGCGGCGGCGGCCTTTTCCGCGGCGGCCATCGCCTGCGTGGTCGTGGTCTGCTGGGTCTTGCTCGTCGTCTGCGCCGCCAGCCCCGTCGCGCCCGAGGCGCCGGAACCGGTGGAGTAGGACGACAGCGTCACCGCGGACGCGCCACCCGCGGCGGCCAGGGCGAACGCCCCGCCTACGGCGATAGTGGTCAGCTTGGACGGCTTGGATTTCAGCATAAGCCGGGTCAAGGTACAGCCTTCGATTAACGCGCGCAGGTCTCCGCCGCACTAGCTAGGGGGCTAGGGGATGCGCCATGCGCTTACTTCCACCCATTGAACAGCGCGCTCGCCCTCCGCTTCGCTGCGGGGGAAGGGTCTCACTCCCGAACGCGTGGGCAGGCGTACGCGACGCGGGTCAGGGCGCCGAAGCATCCGGTGTGGATCTGTCACGTAGAAGTGACCGCCACGCCTGCCGGGGTGCTGTCGCTAAATGACCATGCCAGACGACACAGCATGAAAACTGGCGAATTGTATGTGACCTAAATCACATCAGACCGGTTCACACTGGCGAAACCCGGCCGAAACATGCCCTGGCCAAGGCAATTGCGCTAGATGATCAAGCTTCGCAATCCGTTATGACGAACATCACATCGCCGTAAATCATCCGAAATCGCGACATTGCGTTGCCCCTGAAAACACCATGCACCCTAATGCGTAATGATTGCGCTACTAACCGTGTGAAATATTTCGTATAAATGGCATAGATTTGCCGGCTAACCGCGCTTGGCTAATCACCCCCTGAAAACAGAGATGGCGTCGCCGCGGAGCGGCGACGCCATCAGAATTAGTGAGGGAGGGTGATACTAATACCAGCCGTCATTGACCTCGTGCGCCCACGCGTCGCACGGCGTGCCGTAGGTGTCGGAGATGTAACCCAGGCCCCACTTGATCTGGGTCGCGGCATCGGTCATGTAGTCAGACCCGACGCTCGCCATCTTGCTGGCCGGAAGCGCCTGCGGGATTCCGTACGCGCCGCTCGGGTTCTCCGCGTCCCACTCCCAGCTGCTCTCCTTCGTCCAGACCTCGTCCAGGCACTCCCACTGCGAGGAGACGCTGAAGCCGAAGGATGTCATCAGCTCCTTGGCGATCGCCTGCGCCTCGGAGGGGCTGGCCTCACCGGTCGGCACGGAGTCCATCTGCGCCGCGCCGCTACCGGAGCCGGAACTCGATCCCGAACCGGAACTTGAGCCGGAGCCAGAGGAATCGCTACTCGCGGTGGTCCCGCCGCCACTGGTGCTGGCGGGCTGAGTCTGCGGCTGCTGCGCCTTGATCTGCGCGGGCGAGACGACCGTGGGCCTGGACGCCGCGGTCAGCGTGCTGGCGGCGGCGTTCATCGTGACGATCTGCTGCCGCTCCTGCGCCAGCAGCGTGACCGACCGGCTGTCCTGCAAGCCGCCCAGCGCCGTCGACAGGGTACCGACACCGCTCGTGTCCGGACCGATCAGATAGGCGACCACCGCGACGAGCGCCACCACCACCGAAGCGATCGCCGCGGCCGGCAGAACGATCCCCGGCTGCCTCAGGCGCTTTTCCCCGGTCCCCGATCCGGATGCCGCGCCCTCGGGCGCCTCGGGCGGCTCCAGCACCGCCGCTGATTGATGTCGTGACAACGCAGTCCCTTCCGTCGGCCCACCCACTGCCTTTCGACAGCTCAGGATGCCAGGAAGGAAACGGATATAGAGGATAAAACGCCTTACGGTTCGCTGACGCCGGGCGCCCCGGAAAACGACGATGGCGCCACCGCCAGAGCGGTGACGCCATCCTCAGTCCCGGGACAGGGCCAGGCCAGGGGGCCGGCCTCCGAAGGGCCGGCTCCCGGGTCAGATCAGTACCAGCCGTCGTTAACCTCGTGCGCCCAGGCGTCGCAGGGCGTGCCGTAGGTGCTCGAGATGTAGCCCAGGCCCCACTTGATCTGGGTCGTGGCGTTGGTCATGTAGTCGGGCCCGTCCGACGCCATCTTGCTGGCCGGAAGCGACTGGGGGATTCCGTACGCGCCGCTGGGGTTCTCGGCGTCGTACTCCCAGCTGCTCTCCTTCGTCCAGACCTCGTCCAGGCACTCCCACTGGCTGTCCGGGCTGAAGCCGAACGACGACATCATCGACTTGGCGATGCTCTGCGCTTCGGAGGGACTGGCCGCGCTGGCCGCGGGCGCGTCGTTGACCCCGCCGCCGCTGGTGTCGCTGGTGGTCCCCCCAGTGGTATCCGACGACGTGCCCGAAGAGGTGTCCGAGGAAGACGTCTGCGGCTGCTGCGCCTCGATCTGCGACGGCGAGACCACCGCGGGCTTGGCCGCCACGGACATCGTGGTAGCCGCCGCGTTCATCGTGACGATCTGCTGCCGCTCCTGCGCCAGCAGCGTGACCGACTTGCTGTTCTGCAGGCCGCCCAGCGCCATCGACAGAGTGCCGGCGCCGCTCCCGTCCGGACTGACCAGGTAGGAGACGACCGAGACGATCGCCACCAGCACCGCGGCGATGGCCGCCGCGGGCAGCACGATGCCTGTCCGGTGCAGGAGCCCGTGCTTCCTCTGGGAAGCCCGCCCAGTCGGCGTCACAGCCCGTGTCTGGCGCCGGCGCTCCAGCGTCGATGACTGATGTCGTGACAACGCAGTCCCTTTCGGTCGGTACCCACCCATCTACCGCTGACGATTAAGAATGCCAGAAATGGGGTGAACAGACCCGCAACTTCGCGAAGAAATGGCCTATCGCATTACCTGCGAATCGTGACGTGAATCACGGATAAATAACACAGGGTGCGACACGGCCGGCGAAGTGCGAGATGATCGGCCCTATGACCGACTCCGTGGACCCGTACGCTCAGGCAGCGACGGACGCCGTTACGCTGCGAAAACTCGCGGCCGTCCCGCGTTTTGACGTAGCCGTCGTGCTTGGATCGGGATGGCAGACGGCCGCGGATGCCATTGGCAGCCCGCAAAGCGAGATTACGCTAGGTGGCCTCCCGGGGTGGCCGGTGCCCACAGTTCCGGGCCACTCACCCTCCGCCCGCTGCATCCTGGCCGGCGGGCAGCGGGTCCTGGTGTTCCTGGGCCGGGTCCACCTCTACGAGGGCCAGGAACCCGAACGGGTCGTGCATGCTGTCCGCGCGTCCGTGGAAGCGGGCTGCCGGACGGTGATCCTCACCAACGCGGCGGGCGGCATTCACCCGGGCTATCAGGTCGGGCAGCCGGTGCTGATCAGCGACCACGTCAACCTCACCGGCCGTTCGCCGCTGGCCGGGCCGCCCCCGCCGGACGGCTACCCGGGCCGGTTCGCCGATCTCACTGCCCTGTACTCGCCCCGCCTGCGGGCCCTGGCGAAGGAAGCGGACCCTGGGCTGGCCGAAGGCGTCTACGCCGCCCTGCCCGGCCCGCACTATGAGACGCCGGCCGAGATCCGGATGCTGCGCGCGGCGGGCGCCGACCTGGTCGGCATGTCCACCGCGCTGGAGGCGATCGCCGCGCGGCACCTCGGCGCGGAGGTGCTGGGGATATCGCTGGTCACGAACCCGGCCGCGGGCCTGTCTCCGGCACCGCTGGAACACGGTGACGTCGTGCGCGCGGCGGAAGCGTCCGCCACCCGCATCGGCCGCCTCCTGGGCGGCCTGATCAACCGCCTGTGAAACGCGAAACGGCCGCCGGCCCACAGGGCCGGCGGCCGTCGTCACGCGTCGCTAAGACCAGCGGTCGCGAGGCGGGTACTGACGGGTGGGCTCTTCGCCGCGCGGGTCGTAACCCCCGCGGCCGCCCCTGTCGTCGAAGCGCGGGTCGTAACCCGGCCCCGGCCCGGGCCCGCGGTCGTAGCCCGGGCGGCCGTACTCGCGGTCGTCGTAGCCCGGGCCGTAGCCGCCCCGGTCGTCATAGCCGCGAGGCGGCGGCTCGGGGTATCCCCGACGGCCGTACCCGGGCCCGCCGGGTCCGCCAGGGCCCCCGGGCCCGTAGCCGCCGCGGAGAACGTTCGGGTGAGCGACCCGCTTGACGGCCCGCGCGGCAACCTCATTGAGCAGCGAGCTAATGGCGACGCCAATGATCAAGAGCACCACGGCGGTGGCGATCTTCTGTTCCCACGGGGCGCTCGTCGAGAACGGGTAAACCACGGCGGCCAGCGTGACCAGTCCCAGGATCCACCGCATGAACGTGCCCGGCTGCGGGGTGGCCAGCATCAGCAGGTACAAAAGCCCGGTCGCGGCCAGGGCCACGAGCGCGGCGGCCAGGGCCAGGTAACCGGTCGAGGCGTTGCCCCAGACACCGTCACTCTGCGGAGCGAGGATCGGGATGTTAAGCGTCCACCGGCAAATCAACACGCCGACAAAGGCAATCAGTGCGGCGACAATCGCGGTCGCGAACCCGCCGGCCCACAAGCGCCCGGCGTCGGGGCGAATCTCATTGGAGGAGTTAGGCGGTAGCGCGGAGTACTCCATGCTGCTACTTCCGTACGTCGGTCATTTGGTCTGTCGTACCCTATCCCCGCGCACCGTACCCGAAACAAGTCGTCTCGTGATCAAGCGCACAGGGATTTTCGTTACGGGAGACGCGTGTCGCACATGCAAGCTTTGTCCCCCGAATTCACTTTTATTCAAGGACAGGGCGTCCCGTCCCCCTCCTGGTACCACCGTACCGCGCCGCCGCCGCCGCGCCCAGTACCGAGCGTCCCGGCCGCATCCCCGGCGACACCTGCGGATAGAACGAACTCATGCGAGTACCCGAGAACATAGAGACGCCGGCCGTCGTAGTGGATTCGATGCGAATAGAGCGCAACATCGGCCGGATGGCCGACGCGGCCGCGGCCGCGCGGGTGGCGCTGCGCCCTCACGCCAAAACCCACAAGTGCGCGGAGATCGCCCGGATGCAACTGGCCCGCGGTGCGGCCGGGCTCACGGTCGCCACGCTGGCCGAGGCTGAGGCCTTCGCCGCGGCGGGCTGCCCGAGCGTGTTCGTGGCCTTCCCCCTGTGGGCTCGATCCTCCGGCCGGCCCGAACGGATCAAGGCACTCCGGTCCGCCACCGACCTCCGGATCGGCGTGGACAGCGTTCCCGCGGCGGAGGCCCTGGCCGCCGCCGCGCCGGGCGCGCAAGTGCTGATCGAGATCGACAGCGGGCAGCACCGGACCGGGGTCGCCGCCAGCCGGGCCGGGGAACTGTCGGCCGAATGCCATCGCCTCGGGCTCGAGGTTCTCGGAGCGTTCACGCATCCGGGCCATTCCTATGGGGGCGCGGACGCGGTCGAGGGGGCGGTGGCGGACGAGCAGGCCGCGCTGTCGGCCGCGGGCGAGGCTATCGCCCGGGTGACGGGCCGGGCCGCTGAGCTCAGCGGGGGGTCCTCCCCCACCGCGTTCGCCGGGCTGGGCGGCGAGACGGCACCGCTGACTGAGGTGCGGCCGGGAACCTACGTATTCGGCGACCGCCAGCAGATGCACTTGTCGGGGCTGACCGCCGACGACATCGCTCTGGTGGTCGCGGCCCGGGTCGTATCGGCGCCCCGCCCCGGCGAGGCGGTGCTCGACTGCGGGTCGAAGGCCCTGACGTCGGACCGGGCCGGGTGGCTGGAGGGGCACGGCCTGTTCCTGGAGGCCCCGGAGGCGACGATCGCCTGGCTGAGCGAGGAGCATGCCGTGGTCCGCGGGCTGGCGGAGTCCTCGCTGTCGGTCGGGGACCTGGTCCGCGTCGTCCCGAACCACGTCTGCCCGGTCGTCAACCTCACGGGTTCCCTGCTGGTCGTCCGGGACGGCGCGGTCACCGGCCGCTGGCCGGTCATAGGCCGCCGCTAGCGCTAGTGCGCGGAGAGGCTGAGCTTGCCCCACTGGGACGTGGCGGCGACGTTCAGGAACTGGCTCGCGGTGACGTTGGTCATCGTGATCGGAACAGCCTGGCCCAGGGCGCTGGCCAGCTTGAGCGCGACCTGGCTGGCCGTGTCCGGGGTGAAGCACACGTTGGGGGCGATGCCCTCGACCTGGCCGCACATCTTCGTGGTGTAGAGCGTCATCCCGTTCGGCATGGACAGCGAACTGGTCGTGGTGAGGACCTCGTGCCCGGACTGGTGGATCGTGATGCCGACGGTGGAGAGGTCGCCCGAGGCGGCCGTGAACTCCAGGACCTTCTCGCTGCCGCCCCCGCCCACGGGCAGGGTGGTGACACCGACGAGGTTCAGCTTCGTCAGGGTGGAGGACTTGGCCGTGAGCGTGGACGGCGTGCTGGGCGCGACCAGCCCCGACGGCGCCTTGACCTGGTTCACCGGCGTGGCCTTCTTCGCGGCCTTCTTGTTCCCGGCCTTCTTGTTGCTCCCGGCCTTCGTGTTCGCGGGCTTCTTGCCCGCGGACTTGGCGGCGTTCGCGGCCGGCTGGGCGGCCTTGCCGACGGGAGTCTTCGTGCTCCCGGCCGACTGGCTCGCCGAGGGGAGAACACTGCCCTTCCCGGCACCGGCCTTCCCGGCACTGGACGAAGCCGAGGGGGACGCGGACGGTGACGCGGATGCCGACGGCGAGGAGGACGAGGAGGAGGAGGAGTTCGTGCCGGCCGACGAGCACAGGAGCCCGAGGACGCAGGGCAGCCCGGCGAGCGCCATCATGCGGTAGCCGGGCCCGGAGCGGAAGCCGGGTCCGGAACCGTAGCCGTATCCCCCGGACGACCGGGGGTTCTCCCGTGGCGGGTCATCGTCCATCAGGGTCGGCAGGTCCACCCGGGTGTCGTCCGGGCCGCCGGGCCGGTCCGGG
>WRBL01000034.1 GCA_009784565.1 Streptosporangiales bacterium
CGTTGACGAGCGACGACGGCGGGGTCTGCCCGGCCCGCAGGTACATCGCCAGCGCGGCGGTGGCCCCGGCCTCGTCGTAGATCGGTTTGTAGACGGTGCCGCACTGGTAGCCGGACAGGATGTTCTGCAGGCCGGTCAGGGTGGCGTCCTGGCCGGTGACCGGGAACGACTTCGGCTTGATGCCCTGGCCCTGCAGGTAGTGGATGATCGGGGCGCCGTTCTCGTCGTTCGGGATGAGCGCGGCGTTGATCGTCTTGTGCGCGGTGTACTGCTGCTGGAACTCGCTCAGCGCGGTCGGCGGGTCCCAGGTGCCGGCCGGGTTGGACACGTCCTTCCACTTGCCGGAGGAGAAGTCGGACTTGAGCACGCCGTCGTAGCCCTGGGCGAACAGCGTCGCGTTGTTGTCGGTCGGCGCGCCCTTCATGACGATGACGTTCGGCTTCTTGACGCCCCACTGCTGCACGCAGGATTCGAGGCCCTGGCCCATGACCTTGCCGACCTTGACGTTGTCGAAGCTGACGTAGTAGCTCCGGGTGCCGCCCAGGGTGAGCCGGTCGTAGTCGATGACCGCGACGCCGTGGGACTTGGCGTAGGACTCGATGTGCGCGCCGACGCCGGAGTCCAGCGGGTCGATAACGAGCACGCCCGCGCCCTTGGTGATGGCGGTCTGCGCGTCGCTGAACTGCGTCGCGTCGCTGCCGAGGGCGTTCTGCACGGTCAGGTCCGAGCCCGGCAGCCCGGCCTTGGTGAAGGACTCCTTCAGGTACGGCGCGTCGAACTCGTTGTACCGGGTGGAGGAGACGGTGTCGGGCAGGATGACGGCGATGCTCCCCTTGCCCTTGGACACCAGCGGCTTCAGGCTGGACATGGAGCTGAAGGAGTTGTCGAGCTGGCTCAGCGAGATCGACACCGACGCCTTGCCGCCGGTCCCTCCCGAGCCGCTGGCCCCGCTGCCGGATCCGCTGGTCCCGCACCCCGCCACCAGCAGGGCCGCCGCGCCGGCGGCCGCCGCCATCGCGGCCAGTCTCGTTCTGCGTGCTATCGAATACACCGTTGTACCTCGCTTATGCGGTTCATCCTGATCTGGCGGAGATCGTAGAACGGCGCGCAGAAACATGGTCGTTAACGAATCCGGGATGCTGTTAATAAAGTGTTAACGTATCCGATTTGTCCGGGTTAAGTCGGCGATCCGGTACCCGGCCCGGGGCTGGGTGACGATGAGCGGCGGGCCGTCCGGGGATTCCAGCTTGGCCCGCAGCCGCCGGATGTAGACGCGGACGTACTCGGTCTCCGTCTCGTACCCGTGCCCCCACACCCGGCGCAGCAGGTGGGTGCGGGACAGCAGTTTCCCCCGGTGGAGCGCCAGTTCGCGCAGGAGCAGGAACTCCGTCGGCGTCAGGTGCACCTCGGAGCCGGCCCGGCGCACCCGCTGCGCGCCGAGATCGATCTCCACCTCGCCGATCGTGATGACCGGGGCTTCCTCCTCGGCGTCGGCCTGGCCGGACGGGCGGGTCCGGCGCAGGGTGGCCAGGATCCGGGCCATCAGCTCCTCGATGCCGAACGGCTTGGTCATGTAGTCGTCGGCGCCCATGTTGAGCGCGGTGACCTTGTCCCGCTCGCCGCCGCGGGCGGACACCACGATGATCGCGACCTCCGACCGCTCGCGGATCTGCCGGCACAGCTCGAACCCGTCGGTCCCGGGCAGCATGAGGTCGAGCAGCACCATGTCGGGCCGCTCGGTCTCCAGCAGGGACAGCACCCGGGCGCCGTCGACGGAGACCAGGGTGTCGAACCCGCGGACGGCCAGGTTGGACCGGATGAGGTCGACGATGTTGGGGTCGTCCTCCACGATCAGCACCTGGGTCGTCACGCTTGCTCCTGTTCGGCCGCTTTCTCCACCGGCAGCGTAATGCGCAGGCAGGTGCCGCGCGGGACCGGCTCCAGTTCCAGGGTCCCGCCGTGCGCGGCGACGATGCCCCGGGCGATGGACAGGCCGAGCCCGGCGCCCGCTCCCCGGGGGCGGGACTGCCCGGCGGACGGCGGGTCCCGCAGCAGTTCCGGATCGAGGCCGCCGCCGTCATCGGAGACCAGGAGGGTCACCGTGTCCTCTCCGGGGTCGGCGCTGACCTGGACCCGGGTGCCCGGCGGGTTGTGCTCCAGGGCGTTGGCCAGGAGGTTGACGAAGACCTGCTCGAGACGGTCGTGGTCGGCCCAGACGGCGGGCAGGTCCGACGGTGCCCTGACCTCGACCATCGGCGCCCGCTCCGGCGGCAGTACCGAGACGGCCGCGTCGATGACCAGCGGCAGGTCGCACCAGTCGCAGGACAGGCGGAAGATTCCGGCCTCGATCGCGGAGAAATCCAGCAGGTCGTTGACGAGGCGGCCGAGGCGCGAGGACTCGGCGGCGATCCGGGACAGGAACCGGTGACGGGTCTCGTCGTCCCAGGTGACGTCCGGCTGCAGCAGGCTGGTGGCGTATCCGGTGATCGCGGTGAGCGGCGTGCGCAGCTCATGGGAGAGCCGTCGCAGGAAGGCGTGCTGCATGTCCCGGGCCCGCCGCAGCGCCATGGTCTCCTCCTGGGCGGACAGCGCCGCCTCCAGCGCCTCTCTCCGGGCCCTGACCTCCTCCAGCGCCTGCCCGGAGATGAGCGCCGCCACGTCGTCGGGGTGAACGTCGCCGGGATCCGCCTCGGCCACCAGGCGCCCGTGCCGCAGCACCAGGATCCGGTCGGCCAGCCGGACCATCTGCGGGACGTCATGACCGGACACCACGATCGTGGTGCCCTCCGCCCGGAGCCGGGTGATGAGCCGTTCCACCAGGGCGGCCTCGGCCACGCCCAGCGCGGAGGTGGGCTCGTCCAACAGCAGGACGCGGGGCGCCCGCGCCATGGCGCGGGCGACCGCGATCATCCGCCGCTGCCCTCCCGACAGCGACCGCACCGGCCGGGCGGGGTCGCCGACCGGGATGCCGAGCCGGTCCAGCAGCCGGGCGGCGTCGGCGTGCAGCAGGGCGGGGAACAGCAGGTGCCGCCGGCGTTCGTTGCCCAGCATCACGTTGGCGGCGATGTCCAGGTTGTCGGCGAGCACCAGGTCCTGCCAGACGATCCGCATGCCGCGCCGCGCGGCGGCCACCGGGTCGGGAGCCAGCGCGACCCCCTCCAGCTCGACCGTTCCGGAGTCCGGGGCCAGGTCACCGCCGAGCGCCCGGATCAGAGTGGTCTTCCCGGAGCCGTTCTCCCCGGCGATGGCGACGCATTCCCCGGCCCGGACCGCCAGGCTGACCCCGTCGAGGGCGGTCAGGGTGCCGAACCGCACGGTCAGCCCGGTCGCCGCCAGTTCCGGCGGTGCCGGGCTGCCGGACTGGAGGGGCTCGGTCACGCCTCCAGGGACGCGAAGGCGTCCTCGAGGATGCCGAGGCCCTCTTCCAGGAGATCCTCCCCGATCACCAGGGGCGGCAGGAACCGGATCACGTTTCCGAAGGTGCCGCAGGTCAGGGTGATCAGGCCGCGGGAATGGCAGTAGTTCGCCACCGCGGCGGTGGTCGCCGGGTCGGGCTCCAGGGTGCCGGGCCGGGTGAGCTCGATCGCGATCATCGCGCCGCGCCCGCGGACGTCGGCGATGACTGGATGCTCCCCGGCCAGCTTCCGCAGCCGGGGCAGCATGATCTCGCCGATCCGGCGGGCCTTGGAGGCAAGGTCCTCGGCCTCCATGGTCTCGATGGCGCCGAGCGCGGCGGCGCACGCGGCCGGGTTGCCGCCGTAGGTGCCGCCGAGCCCGCCGACGTGGACCGCGTCCATGATCTCCGAGCGGCCGGTCACCGCGGCGAGGGGGAGCCCGCCGGCGATGCCCTTGGCGGTGGTGACCAGGTCGGGCACCACGCCGTCGTGCTCGCTGGCGAACCAGTCGCCGGTCCGGCAGAACCCGGACTGGACCTCGTCGGCGATGAACACGATCCCCTGGGAGGCGCAGAACGCGGCCAGGTCGCGCAGGAACCCGTCCGGCGGCACGATGAACCCGCCCTCGCCCTGGATCGGCTCGATGATCACGGCGGCGACGTTCTCCTCGCCGACCTGGGCATGGATGAGGGCCTTGACGGTGTCGAGGGCCTCGCTGGCGCAGGCCTGCGGGCCGCCCGGCCAGCGCAGCGGGTAGGCCATCGGGACCCGGTGGATGTCGCCGGCGAACGGGCCGAAGCCCTGCTTGTAGGGCATGTTCTTGGCGGTGAGGGCCATCGTGAGGTTCGTGCGCCCGTGGTAGGCGTGGTCGAACGCGACGACCGCGGACCGGCCGGTGTAGTGCCGCGCGATCTTGATCGCGTTCTCCACCGCCTCGGCGCCGGAGTTGAACAGCGCCGACCGCTTGGGGTGGTCGCCGGGAGTGCGGCGGGCCAGTTCCTCGCAGACCTCCACGTACCCCTCGTAGGGGGCGACCATGAAGCAGGTGTGCGTGAACTGGGCCACCTGGGACGTGACCCGGTCGACGACCCGGGACGCGGAGTTGCCCACCGACGTGACCGCGATGCCCGACCCGAAGTCGATCAGGGAGTTGCCGTCCGCGTCCACCAGCACGCCGCCGCCGGCGGCGGTGACGAACACCGGGAGGACGGAGGAGACGCCGGGGGCGACGGCCGCGGAGCGGCGCGCGGCCAGCGCGCGCGAAGCGGGGCCAGGGATCTCCGTGACAAGATTGCGTCGCTGCGGCAGGCCAGGGCCGCCAACGGGAAGTGCGCTCATGATCGGGACGATAACATCTGGGCCCAAAGCCAGCCCGGAAAGGAACCGACCGACATGCCTGACGATCAGGGACAGCGGATGACGGAGCGGCGGGGGACACTGTTCGGGGGAGTGTTCAGCCGGGGCCTTCGCCTCGGCGACGAAGCCTGGCTGCAGGCGATGCTGGACGCCGAGGCCGGCCTGGCCCGGGCCCTGGAACGGGCCGGGATCGCGGCCGCCGGCTCCGGCGCGGCGGTGACCCGGGCCGCGGCCGCCCGGAACTTCGACGCCGCCGAACTCGGCGAGCTCGCGGCCCTCACCGGCAACCCGGTGCCCGGACTGTCCCGGCTGCTGACCCGGGCCGTCGCGGAGAACGACGAGAAGGCCGCCCGCGCCGTACACCGGGGGGCGACCAGCCAGGACATCATCGACACCGCGGCGATGCTGCTCGCCCGCCAGGCGATGGACGCGGCCATCGCCGACCTGGAAACGGCCGCCGACCGGGCCGCCGCGCTCGCGGACGCCCACTCCGGCACGGTGATGATCGGCCGCACGCTGCTGCAGCAGGCGGTGCCGGTGACGTTCGGCGTCACGGCGGCGGGCTGGCTGTCCGGCCTGGACTCCGCCCTCGCCGGGCTGGCGGCGGCGAGAGACCAGCGGCTGGCCGTGCAGTTCGGCGGGGCGGCGGGAACCCTCGCGTCCCTGGGCGACCGCGGTCCGCGGGTGGCGGCGCTGCTGGCGGAGGAACTGGGCCTGGCCAGCCCGCCGCTGCCCTGGCACACCGAGCGGCTGCGCCTCATCGACGCCGCGGCCGCGATGGCCCGGGTCACCGCGGCCACGGGCAAGATCGCGCGGGACGTCACCCTGCTGGCCCAGACCGAGGTCGGGGAGATCTCGGAGGGGCCGGCTGATAACAGCAACAAGCCCGGAGGCGGCCCGGGGTTGGCCGCCGGAGGGCCGAAACCGGCCGGGAACGAGGGCGCGCCGCGCCGGGGCGGGTCATCGGCCATGCCGCACAAGAACAACCCGGTCGCCTCGGTGGCGGTCCTGGGCTGCGCCCGGCAGGTGCCGGGCCTGCTGGCCACGCTGGTGGCCAGCGCGGAGCAGGAGCACCAGAGGGCGGCCGGGGCGTGGCACGCCGAGTGGCAGCCGTTCACCGAGATCCTGAACCTGGGCGGCTCCGCCGCCGCGTGGACCGCCGAACTGCTGGGCGGCCTGCGGGTGGACAAGGCCCGGATGAGCGCGAACCTGACGGCGGCCGGCGGCCTGCCCCTGGCCGAGCGGGTCACGTCCCTGCTGGCCGGAGTCCTGGGCGGGCCGAGGGCGCACGACGTGGTGGCGACGGCCGCGGCCAAGTCGGTGAGCTCCGGGATCCCGCTGCGGGACGTGCTGACCGCCGCCCCGGAGATCACGGAGGCCGGGATCGGCGCCGGGCAGATCGAGCAGGCCCTCGACCCGGCCGGCTACCTCGGCGCGGCCCGGGAGTTCGTGGCCGCGGCCCTGCGCGCCCACGAATCCCGAGATAACAGCAAGAATTAATCCTAACGGAGAGGGGATTTACCACCGTGGATGATCAGGAGCGGGCCCGGCAGGGGATGGCGGTACGGCGGGCGGTTCTCGGCGACGCGCACGTCGACCGCGCGGAACGCAGCAAGAGCGAGTTCACGGAGCCGTTCCAGGACTTCATCACCCGCTACGCGTGGGGGGACGTCTGGTCCCGGCCGGGCCTGGAGAAGACGGAACGGTCCATCGTCACGCTGACCGTGCTGGCCGCCCTCCAGCACGAGGGCGAACTGGCGATGCATGTCAAAGCCGCGCTGCGCAACGGGCTGACCCGGGAGCAGATCCAGGAGGTGCTGCTGCAGACCGGCGTGTACGCGGGCGTGCCGACGGCCAACCGGGCGTTCGCCATCGCCGACCGGGCCATTCGCGAGTGGGACGACGAGCAGGCGGGCTGAAGGTGTGCGCCCTGCGAACAGATGTACAGTAAACGGTACGCTCACGTCCTTAAGGAGGACCGACCGTGACCGTGTCCGACCAGGGCCTGGTGCTCTCCGGCAAGCTGGCCTTGCCGGAGTACGCCAAGCCGCAGCCCGGTAACCACCCGCCGCTGGACTTCGAGGGCTACAAGTCCACCCGGCTGCGCCATCCGAAGCAGCCGCTGGTGCTTCTCCCGCAGCGGCTCACCGAGGTGACCGGGCCGCTGCTCGGCGACGACGTCATCACCATGACGGACGCGGACCTCACCACGCAGAAGCCCGGGGAGCCCCAGGGGCAGCGGATCATCGTGTTCGGCCAGGTGCGGGACTCCGGCGGCCGGCCGGTCCCGGACACGCTGATCGAGATCTGGCAGGCGAACGCGGCGGGCCGCTACCTGCACGCCCGCGAGCACCACCCCGCGCCGATCGACCCGAACTTCGACGGCGTCGGCCGCTGCATCACCGACCAGGGCGGACGCTACCGGTTCATCACGATCCAGCCCGGCGCCTACCCGTGGGGCAACCACTACAACGCCTGGCGGCCGGCCCACATCCACCTGTCGCTGTTCGGCCGCGCGTTTACCCAGCGCCTGGTCACGCAGATGTACTTCCCGGGCGACCCGCTCCTGAAGTACGACCCGATCTACAACTCGGTGACGGACGAGAAGGCCAAGGTCCGGATGATCTCCGAGTTCTCGCTGGAGGACACCCAGCCGGAGTGGGCGCTGGCCTACAAGTTCGACATCGTCCTGCGCGGCCGCAACGCCACCGTCTTCGAGGAGCCCCACGCGTGAGCGAACTTCTGACCCCGTCCCAGACCGTCGGGCCGTACTTCTCGATGCGGCTGCCCTGGGCAGGAGGCCCGTACGTGGTGCCCGAGGGCACCGAGGGCGCGATCACGATCGTCGGCCGGCTGACCGACGGAGCGGGCGACCCCATCCCCGACGGCCTGATCGAGACCTGGCAGGCGAACCCGGCGGGCCGCTTCGCGCACCCCGACGACCCGCGGGGCCCGGTCCCCTGGGGCGACAAGGCGTTCCGCGGCTTCGGCCGCTCCGAGACCGCCCACGACGGCACGTTCAAGATCGTCACGCTGAAGCCCGGGCCCGTGCCGGACGGCGCGGGAGGGAACCAGGCCCCGCACATCGACGTGTCCGTGTTCTCCCGCGGCATGCTCGACCGGTCCGTCACCCGGATCTACTTCTCCGACGAGGAGACGGCCAACGCGGCCGACCCGGTCCTGGCGCAGGTCCCGGCCGGGCGGCGCGCGACCCTGCTCGCCACGCCGTACGACGACGGCACCGCGACCCCGGGCCTGTACCGGTTCGACATCCGGATGCAGGGCGACCAGGAAACCGTCTTTTTCGACATGTGAGGTGCCGCACGTGCCCGCCGCTGACATCGTTTCCTCCCTCGAAGGGCCCGAAGACGCGCCCGTGCTCGTCCTCGGCAACCCGATCGGCACCACGCGCGACGTCTGGAACCGCCAGGCCGAGGCGCTGTCGCGCCACTTCAGGCTGCTGCGCCTGGAGTGGCGCGGTCATGGCGCGCCCGGTGCCCAGTCCGGCGCGCCGCCCGGCCCGTACACCATCGCCGAACTCGGCGCCGACGTGCTGGCCGTGGCCAACTTCTACGGCATTGAGTCCTTCGCCTACGCCGGGGTGTCGCTCGGCGGCATGACCGGCCTGTGGCTGGCGGCGAACGCGCCGGAGCGGGTGACGTCGCTGGCGGTGCTGTGCGCGGTCCTGACCCCGATGCCGTCGCCGGATCTGTGGCACGACCGGGCCCGCCTGGTCCGCGAGGGCGGAATGGAGGCCATCGCGGACTCGGTGGTGCCGCGCTGGTTCACCCCGTCGTTCGTCGAGCGGCACGCTGACGAGGTCGAGCCGGTCCTTGAGATGCTGCGCGGTACCCAGCCCGAGGGTTACGCCGCGTGCGGCGAGGCGATCGCCTCCATGGACCTGCGGCCGCTGCTGCCGCTGGTCAAGGCCCCGACGCTGGTGCTGTCGGGCGCCGAGGACCCGGCCGCCCCGCCGTGGGTGGGCGCGGCCACGGCCCGCGGCATCGCCGGCTCGCGCCTGGTCGTCGTGCGCGGCACGAGCCACTTCGCGCACTACGAGACCCCCGGCCCGGTCACCGACGCCCTGCTGCGCCATTTTGCTGTCACGCACAGCACCTGACCGCGGGTGGGCGTTCTCCTGAGCCTGCTGGCCGCCGTCGGCTACGGGGCCTCCGATTTCATCGCCGGAGCCGCCGGGCGCCGGGGTCACCCCGGAGCCGTCGCGGCCGTCGGCCAGGCGGGCGTCATCGCCGCGGTCGGCCTCGCCCTCGTGATCGTGCCCGGCTCGGCGCCCTCGGCCGCGGCCCTGTGGTGGGGCGCGCTCAGCGGCCTCGGCACCGGGGTCGGGGTCCTGGCCCTGTACTGGGGGCTGAGCGTCAGCCGGATGAGCATCGTGTCCCCGATCTCGGGAGTGCTCACCGCCGGGATCCCCGCGGTCACCGGGGCCGTGATCGGCCAGCACCTGTCCCCGCTCGGCTGGGCGGGGGTGGCGGCCGGGATCCCCGCCGTCGCCCTGGTGTCGGCGGAGCCCGGGGACGCCGACGGCGGCACGAGCCGCCGCGACGGCGTCATCGCGGGCCTGGCGGCGGGCGCGGGATTCGCGCTGCTGTTCATCGCGCTGGACCGGGCCGGAACCGCCTCCGGGGCCTGGCCCCTGGTCCCCGGAGAGCTCATCGGGACGGTGCTCGTCCTGGCCTGGCTCATTCCGGCCCGGAACCGGCCTCGCCGCGGGCAGTGGCGGCCGTCGGTGCGCTTCGGGCTGGTCGCCGGGGTACTGGGCGGTGCGGCGAGCATCCTCTACCTGGTCGCCACCGGCGCGGGCCAGCTGGCCGTGGTCGCGGTCGTCACCGCCCTCTACCCGGGTGTCACCGTCCTCATGGCGCGGTTCGTCTTCCACGAGCGCTGGGGCCCGGCCCAGGTCACCGGCCTGATGGTCTCCGCCTTCGCCATCGCCGCCGTCAGCGCCGGGTGAGCCTGGCTGGCCTGGGGAGAAACGACGATCCGTTAGGTGGAATGATGTCCGGCATGCTGCCATGGTCCGCCGGGCTCGCCGGCCGTCTCGATGACCGCCTGATCTCCAGCGACGCGCTGCGCGGCAACCCCCTGGGGGACCCCCGCGAGCGGCCGCTGCTGGTCTACACGCCGCCGGGGTACGACGCCGAGCCGGAGCGACGGTACCCCGCCGTGTACGTGATCCAGGGCTACAGCGGGTTCGTGTCGAAGTGGCTGAACCGGGAAGCCTACCGGCAGCCGTTCCCCGACGCCGCCGACGCGCTGTTCGCCGCCGGGGAGGCCCCGCCCGCCATCGTCGTCTACGTGGACGCCTGGACCTCCTACGGGGGCAGCCAGTTCGTCGACTCGCCGGGCACCGGGAAGTACCACTCCTACCTGTGCGACGAGGTCACGGCGTACGTGGACGAGAACTACCGGACCATCCCCGACGCGCCTCACCGGGCGATCATGGGGAAGTCCAGCGGCGGGTTCGGCGCCATGATCACGCCGATGCTGCGCCCGGACCTGTTCGGGCTCCTGGCCACGCACGCCGGGGACGCGCTCTACGAGCACTCTCACGCCTCGGGGATCCCGGTGGCGGTCCGGCACCTGCGCAAGTATGACGGGGACATCTTCCGGTGGTGGGAGGAGTTCCGGGCCCGGGGGACGCTCAGCCGGCCGGAGGACTTCAGCCTGCTGGAGACCCTCGGGATGTCGGCCTGCTTCTCCGCCGGCGACGACGGCACCCCCGTGCTGCCGTTCGACCCGGTCACCGGGGTCATCCGGCCCGCCGTGTGGCAGCGGTGGCTGGACTGGGACCCGGTCCGGATGGTACCGGTGTACGAAAGCGAACTCCGGGGCCTGAAGGGAATCTGGATCGACGCCGGGACCCGGGATGACTACTACCTGGACGTCGGCGCGGAGGCGTTCCGGGCGGCCCTGCTGGACGCCGGCGTGGCCGAGGACCTGATCCGGTTCGAGCTGTTCGACGGCACCCATAGCGGCATCGACTACCGGTACCCGATGTCCCTGGCCTGGCTGTGCCGGCGGATGACCGCCGGCACAGGACAGCGGTAAAGCCGTAACCGGAATATCACGTCTGGGTCTCGTCCGCCCGAAGGCGCGGACTGCCCGGCGGGGCCGGGCCTATCGTCGCTGCTGTCGGGTTATGCCCGTGATTGTTACGTCCGTGATGTGGAGGAATCAGGCAATGCGCACGATCCGTTGGGCGCTCGGGGCCACGGCCCTGGGAATGCTCCCGCTGGCCGGCTGCACGACCGTGCTGTCGCCGTCGCCGGGCGCCGCGTACGGGTCCTCCTCGCCCGCGCCGGGCGCCTCGTCGCAGGCGCCCGGGACAGCGCCGGCGAAGCCCGCGGCCGGCCACGGGGCGGGCGGCGGGACCATGTCGGCGGCCAAGGGCGCGGCGCCGATGATGCCCGCGAAGATCATGCTGATCGTGGAGCAGACCAAGTCCGGGTACGTGCTGGCCGAGGGCAACGGGGACGCCGTATACACCGACAGCCAGGACCAGCCGGGCAGCGGGAAGCCCGCCTGCGCCGGCGGGTGCCTGTCGGCATGGCCCGCGGTTCAGGGCAAGCCGTTCACCGGCAGCGGGGTGCAACTGGCCGGGACGATCGGCTCGATTACCCGGCCCGACGGCACCACCCAGGCCACCTACAACGGGTCGCCGCTGTATACCTACGCCGCCGACACCGCCCCCGGGCAGACCTCGGGCAACGGCGAGGGCGGCGTGTGGCACACGGTCAGCGGGCCGTCGCTGGCATCGTCATCGCAGCAGGCGGAGTCCGACGCGGCCGCGTCGAAGAAGGCGGCGGCGGCCGCGCGGCAGGCGTCCCGGCAACCGGGGTCGCCGGTGAAGGCGGGTACCGCGGGACAGTAGTTCCGAATGGGGCGGGCGCGGGTATCCAGCGGTTATGTCTTCACCGGGGGAAGCGCCAGCGACGGCCCGCGCGGCCGGGACCGCGCCCGCGCCGGCCGCGCACGGCCAGCGCCTGATGGTCATCTACGGCGCGCTGATGCTCGCGATGCTGCTGGCGGCCCTCGACCAGACGATCGTGTCCACGGCACTGCCGACCATCGTCAACGACCTGGGCGGCCTGTCCCACCTGTCGTGGGTGGTCACCGCGTACATGCTGGCCAGCACCGCGACCACGCAGGTATGGGGGAAACTCGGCGACTCCTACGGGCGCAAGTACCTGTTTCTCGGCGCCATCGTGATCTTCCTCGTCGGGTCGGTCCTGTGCGGCCAGTCGCGGAACATGGGCGAGCTCATCGCCTTCCGCGCCATGCAGGGCATCGGCGGCGGCGGGCTCATGGTGCTGACCCAGGCGATCATCGGCGACATCGTGCCCGCGCGGGAGAGAGGCAAGTACCAGGGGGCGTTCGGCGCGGTGTTCGGCGTGGCGAGCGTGGCCGGGCCGCTGCTCGGCGGGTTCTTCGTCGACAGCCTGTCGTGGCGGTGGGTGTTCTACATCAACCTGCCGGTCGGCGCCATCGCCCTGGTCGTGATCGCCGTCGTGCTTCCCGCCGCCGGCAGCCGCCGCCAGCACAAGATCGATTACGCCGGCGCGCTGCTGCTAGCCGGGTTCGCCACCGCCGTCGTGCTGGCCACGTCCTGGGGCGGCACCACCTACCCGTGGGGCTCGCCGGTGATCATCGGCCTGTTCGCCGGCGCGGCGGTCCTGCTGCTGGCCTGGTACGCGTCGGCGCGGCGGGCGTCCGAGCCGATGCTCTCGCTCCGCCTGTTCTCCAACCCCGTCTTCACGATCGCGTCGGCGATCGCACTGGCGGCGGGGTTCGCGATGTTCGGCGCGCTGTCGTACCTGCCGCTGTTCCTGCAGGTGGTGCACGGCGTCTCGCCCACGATGTCCGGCGTGTACCTGCTGCCGATGGTGCTCGGCATGCTGCTCACGTCGGTGGGCAGCGGCCAGATGATCGCCCGCACCGGCCGGTACAAGATCTACCCGATCGTCGGGTCCGCGCTTATGGCGGTCGCGCTGTTCCTGCTGTCCCGGCTGGACGAGAACACGTCCACGCTGGTGATGAACCTGTTCTTCTTCGCCCTCGGGTTCAGCCTCGGCCTGGTCATCCAGGTGCTGGTCATCGCCGTGCAGAACACGGTCGACTTCGCCGACCTCGGCGCGGCCACCTCCGGGGTGACGTTCTTCCGGACGATCGGCGGGTCGTTCGGGGTATCGGTGTTCGGCGCCATCTTCTCCAACGAGCTCGCCACCCAGCTGGCCGGCGCACTGGCGGGTCACCCGCTGCCGCACGGGTTCAGCGCGGCCGCGGTGCAGGCGAACACGTCCATGCTGCACACGCTGCCGGCCGCGCTCCGGCACGCGATCCTGCACGCCTACAGCGCCGCGCTGCACCCGGTGTTCCTGGCGTCGGTCCCGGTGGCCCTGGTGGCGTTCGTCCTGGCCTGGTTCCTGCGCGAGGTCCCGCTGCGGACCGTGACCGCGTCGTCGGCGGTGCCCGACCTGGGGGAGGCCCTGGGGGCGATCCCCGCCGCCCGGACGTCGGCCGAGGAGGCCGAGCGCATCCTCACGCACCTGTCGTCGGTGGAGATGCGCCGGTTCCGGTACGCGAAGCTGGCCCGGGCGGCGGGCCTGGACCTGCCCGGCGGCGCCTGCTGGATCCTGACCCGGCTCGCCCGGCAGGGGCCGACGCCGCGCGCCGAACTGGCCAGGCAGGCCGGGGTCACGGTGGAGGAAGGGCACCCGGCCTCGCAGATACTGGTCGACCGGGGCCTGACGACCCGCTCCGGCGACGGGGTCCTGGCGCTGACCACGCTGGGCGCGGAGTGCGCGAACAAGCTGTTCGCGGCCCAGCACTCGTGGCTGGAGGAGCAGATCGGCGGCTGGTCGCCGGAGCAGCACTCCGAGCTGTCGGGAGTCATCGACCGGCTGTCGCGGGCCGTCCTGGGCGATGACGCCGACCGGGGTCTGCTGGAGAAAACCAAGCCCTTATCCCGGGCTGCCGTCGCTTTCCGCGGTGCCGGCTGGCGCGGGAAGCCGTTTCAGGTGCAGGGACCGCACCATGTCGATGGACGGCTTGACGGCGAACAGCAGCGAGCCGATGAGGAACAGCCAGGCCGCCAGGATGTCCAGGGACGGGTAGAAGAAGCAGATGCTGCCGACGACGAAGCAGCAGGCGGCGCCGAAGTCCACGCCGGTCCGGACTACCTGGTACCGCCAGAAGATCTCCAGGTGGCGCGGGGTCAGGTCGTGCAGCGTCGGATCGAGAACCCTCATACCTTCAGCATGCTAGAACAGCATGCGTTCTACCAGGTGTTTCGCCCCGTATCCCCGATTGACTTGAGTGTCATGCCGCCGGACCGCCCGGCAGGCCGGACTACCCGGAGACGACTTCCGACTCGGCTTCCTCCGTGATCTCCTCGGCGGCCTCCGAGGCAGGCAGCCGCCTGAGGTGCAGGGACCGCACCATGTCGATGGACGGCTTGACGGCGAACAGGATGGATCCGATGAGGAACAGCCATGCTGCCGGGATATCCAGGGAGGCGTAGAAGAAGCAGATGCTGCCGACGACGAAGCAGCAGGCGGCGCCGAAGTCCACGCCGGTCCGGACCAGCTGGTACCGCCAGAAGACCTCAAGGTGCCGGGGGCTGAGCGTGTGCAGTGTGGGGTCAAGAATCCTCATGATTCCGCAATAGTAGAGGGAATCACCTATTGCCGACGACAGCACCCCGGTATTGACGCCAATCGTCCCGAATGGCGATCTTCGTCCGGATCGGCATTGACGATAATCAATCGTTGAGGAAAATCAATATTGATGGCGGTCCGGCCGGGTTGATTCCATGAGCGCATGACCCAGATGATCGATGTGCCCGCGGGCCTCAAGGGAGTCGCCGTCACCGAGACCTCGGTCGGCGACGTCCGCGGCGGCGAGGGCTTCTACCACTACCGCCAGTATGACGCGCCGGGACTGGCCCGGGATCGCTCCTTCGAGGATGTCTGGCACCTCATGCACGCGGGCGACCTGCCCGACGGTGCCCAGCGCGAGGACTTCGCGAAGCGGACCGCCGGGTGCCGCGCGCTGACGCCGCGAGTCGCGTCGGCCCTTCCGGCGATCGCGGAACTGGCCGGCGGCGCCGGGCCGCTGCAGGCGCTCCGCGCCGCCTACGAACTCGTCGCCCTCGATCAGGGAATGACGTCGTGGCTGGACGCCGGCCCCGGAACGCTCCAGGACCAGGCCCTCGCCACCGCCGCCGTCTTCCCGGTCCTGGTGGCCGCCCTGCACCGGCTGTCCGGGGGCCGGGAGCCGATCCCGCCCCGCGCCGATCTCGGCCACGTGGCCAACTACCTGTATATGCTCGACGGCGCCGAGCCGGATCCCGTCAGGACCAGGGCCCTGGAGACGTACCTGATCCTGACCATCGACCACGGCTTCAGTGCCTCCACGTTCAGCGGCCGGGTCGTCGCCTCGACCGGGGCCGACCTCGGCTCGGCCGTGATCGCGGCCCTCGGCGCGCTGTCCGGCCCCCTGCACGGCGGCGCGCCGTCCCGGGTCCTGGACATGCTCGATGAGATCGGCACCCCGGACCGGGCCGACGCCTGGGTCCGGGCCCGCCTCGACCGCGGCGAGGTGATCATGGGCTTCGGGCACGCCGCGTACCGGACGGCCGACCCGCGCGACACGCTGCTCCGCGAGGTCGCCCGCGGGCTCGGGGACCCCCGGGGCGAGATGGTGGCCGCCGTGGAAAAGGCGGTGATGACGGCGTTCGCCGAGCGGAAGTCCGGCGCGAGGATCAACGCCAACGTCGAACTGTACGCGGCCATCGTGATGGAGGCGGCGGGCCTGCCCCGCGAACTGCTCACCCCGACCTTCGCCGTGAGCCGGGTCGTCGGCTGGACCGCGCACATCACCGAACAGGCGGCGCGCAACAAGATCATCCGGCCCGGTGCCCGTTACACCGGCCCCGAGCCCCGTGGTACCTCTTGACCGGTGACGACCCAGCTCACCGCCGCCGAAGCCGCCCGACGGCTCGGGGTCAAGCCCGCCACCCTGTACGCGTACGTCAGCCGGGGGACGCTGAGCCGGCGGCGGTCGGCCGACGGGCGGACGAGCCTGTTCGACTCCGAGGAGATCGAGAGGCTGGCCCGCCGGGGACGGCCGCGCCGCCCGGCGGGCGCCCTCGACATCACCGTCGAGTCGCAAATCACGCAGATCAGCGGGGACCGGCTCCGCTACCGGGGCCATGACGCGATCGTCCTCGCCCGGGACCGGCCGTTCGAGGACGCGGCGGAACTGCTGTGGACCGGGACGCTGCCCGGACCCGGGCGCGGGCAGGCCTGGCGGGTGCCGCAGGCGGCTCTGGAGACCGGCCGGGCGGCCGCGGCGGTGCTGCCCCCGGACGCCCGGCCGCTGGAACGGATGCAGGTGATCGCCCCGGCGATGGCGGTCACCGACCCGCTGCGGCTGCAGCTGGACCGCCCGGCCGTGGCGGCGGCGGGCCGGGCCATCGCCGCCGGCCTGGTGGACTGCCTTCCGCCGCTCTCGGATCCCGGCGATGACACGATCGCTTCCCGGCTCTGGGCCCGGGTCTGCGACCGCCGCCCGTCCCGGCCGGAACTGCGGGCGATGTCCGCGGCGCTGGTGCTGCTCGCCGACCACGAACTCGCCGTGTCCACCCTCGCCGCGCGGACGGCGGCCTCGGCGCGGGCCGACCCCTACGCGGTGGTGTCGGCGGGCCTCGGCGCGGTCAGCGGCGCCCTGCACGGCGGCGCGTCCCTCGCCGTGGAGGCGATGCTGGCGGCGGCGCGGGAGCCCGGGGACGTGCCCCGGGTCGTGGCGGACCTGCTGCGCCGCGGAGAGCGGATCCCCGGGTTCGGGCATTCGGTGTACCGGGGCGAAGACCCGCGCTTCACCCTGCTGTCCGGCCTGGTCCGCCAGGCGGCGCCGGAATCCCCGGCCGTCGCGGTGACCGACGCCGTCATCGCCGAGGTGCGGCGCAAGTCCCTACCGGAACCCAACGTCGACCTGGCCCTCGGAGCCTTCACGATGACGGCCGGGATGACTCACGGCGCCGGGGAAGCGGCCTTCGCCGTGGCCCGTGTCGCGGGCTGGCTCGCCCACGCGATGGAAGCGTACGAGACCGGGAAGATCCTGCGCCCGCGCGCTTCCTACACCGGGCCCGCCGCCGACGGCGGGTGACCGGGAGGTTCCAATCCGGCGAAAACGCATTCGCCGGTCATTGAGCCCTTACTACGCTCTTCGTGACCAGATGTCAGTTGTCTGAAAACGGGGTGCCAATGCCAGCAGTCAGGACCACAGTGACCAATTCGCTGTCGCGTGACGTGTCCGCCGTCGCGATGATCGCGCCCAAGTGGGCCGTGGCCGATGTGGGAACCTCCGCGGCGGCGGTACTGATCCCGCTCGGAGGCGCCGCCTACACGGCGTGGAAGGCGGAGGAGACGATCAAGTCCCTGCTCGTGGCGAGGAAGGTATGGACCCTCGTCATCACGGGACGCAAGATCGCGAAGGACGCCGTCGCCCAGGTGGAGAAGGTCGGCTCCACCATCGGCCCCGGGGAAACGGTGCAGGTCCACAAGATGGGCCGGGTACACCGCTGGATCAAGCCGAGCGGCATCGCCGGCCGGTTCGGCGCCACCCCCGTGAGGGTCATCGTGTCCGACGAGGCCGCCTCCCGGATCCTCGCCTTCGCTTCCGCCCCGGGGACCCGGTGGACGATCGGCGATGACGGCGTCACCTCCGACGACGGCACCACGGCCTACCCCTGGGAGAAGGAGACCGGCTGACGGCCTAGCCTCCGGCGCCGGCGCGGATCTCGGCGGCGCTCTGGCCGAACTCCGCCCGCAGGGACCGGCTGAGATGATCGGGGTCGCCCACGCCCCACCGGGCCGCGATGACGGCCGCGGTGCGATTCGCCAGGCGCGGGTCGAGCAGGTCCTGCCGGATCCGCTTCATCCGTTCCCGCCGGACCCAGCCGCCGAACTGGATGTCCCGGTCCCGCATCAGCTTGTGCAGGTACCGGGGCGAGATGCCGAACCGGCGAGCGGCCGAGCCCACCGTCAGGTCCGGGTCGTGCAGGTTCGAGAGGGCGTACTCCAGGATCTGGTCGGTCAGGCCGGTGGGAAGCTCGATCCGTTCGCAGGGCGTGTCGGTGAAGGCCGCGATGAGCATGCTGGCCGCGGCGTCCGCCAGCCGGGCGGCGTTCGGCCCGGACAACTGGTCGCCGGGCCCGGCCAGCGCGGCGTCCGCCAGGCCGCCGAAGAACGTGCCGATGACCGACCGGATTCCCCGGTCGCCGGGGACCGCGAGGGCCGTGCGCTGGCGGAAGAGGTCGCCGAACGGGCCCAGCATCGGCCACGGCAGGGCCATGATGACCACGTCGACGGGCCCGCGGGAAAGATACTCGTACGGCTGGTTCACGTCGTAGGCGATCAGGTCGCCGGGGCCGGCCAGGCTCCGGCGGCCGCCCTGGGCGATGACCGCGCTTCCGCGGCGCTGCATGATGACCTTCACCAGGTGACGGTCGCCGGACCCGATGAGCCGCGCCGGCCGCTGTATCTGGCCGGGAACGGAGACGGAAACCCTGGAGATCACCACCGGGCCGACGCTTGCGTCCGTTGCCTCGGCGTGAAAGGGCTGGTCCGGCGCCGTGGTGGTGATGCGCATCGGGACCAGGAGCGACGAGCCGAGGTCCTGCAGGGCTTCCGCGTCCCCGAACTGAGGCATGGTCTGAGTATCACCCGGCGGTGCGGTAATTGGCGAGTCCCCGGGCGCGATCGGGAGGCCCCGCCGGAGATACCCCGGTTACGGTTCGTATCCGAGTAGCGGCGAGACCCGGCCGGGAGCCGGCCGCCTCGCCGCCGGGCCTTCATCCGGGGAGACATCTGATGACGAGCAGCCGTCTGCCGCGCCGCCGGGAACACCTGTGGAGCCGGGACCACCTGTGGAGCCGGGACCACTACGAACGGCTCATCGCGGGCCTGCGGGAGTCCGATCCACAGGCGCGCGCGGCCGCGTGCCGGCCGGAGGTCCGGGAGGCCGCCCTGCGTCCGGGCCGGTCACTCGCCGAGACCGCCGCCGCGATCATGGACGGCTACGCCGACCGTCCCGCCCTGGGGGAACGGGTGACGGAGGTGGTCGAAGACCCGGAGACCGGGGATACCGAATCGCGGCTGACCCGGCGGTTCGCCACCATCACGTACCGGGAACTGTGGGACCGGGCCGGCGCCGTCGCCGCCGCGTGGCACGAGACCCGGCTGAGGCAGGGCGATTTCGTCGCCACGCTGGGGTTCGCCAGCGGCGACTACGCGGCGGTGGAACTGGCGGGCATCCGCCTCGGAACGGTCAGCGTGCCGTTGCAGGCCGGCGCCGCCCTGGGCACTCTGAGGGCGATCATGGAAGAGACCCACCCCCAGGTCCTGGCCGCGAGCGCCGGGCATCTTCCCGTCGCGGCCGAGCTCGCCGCGGGCAGCCGGACCGTGCGCCAGCTGGTCGTCTTTGACTACGAGGACGGCGTGACCGCTCACCGGACGGCACTGGCGCAGGCGCGGTCCCGGCTCGCCCGGGCGGGCTCGGACGCCGTCATCGCGGCCCTGGGCACCCTCATCGCGAAGGGCGGGGAACTCCCGCCCGCCCCGCTCCCTGGCGCCGGGCCCGACGTCCTCTCCCGGCTCATCTACACCTCCGGAAGTACCGGTACGCCGAAAGGGGCCATGTACACCGAACGCCTGGTGCGGGACCTGTGGGGCGAGTTCTGGCCCGGCAAGGACCATCCCGTGATCGCGCTGCACTTCGCTCCGCTGAACCACGTGATGGGCGCCTTCCTCCTGTTCAGCCAGCTCGGCAGCGGCGGGACCGTCTATTTCACCGCCCGGTCCGATATGTCGGCGCTGCTGGAGGACTTCGGGCTCGTCCGGCCCACCGAGCTGATCCTGGTGCCCCGGATCTGCGAGACGCTGTTCCAGTACTTCCATCATGAGCTCGCGCGCGGCGCGGGGACGGCCGAGGAGGTGATGGGAGACCTCCGGGAACGGGTCCTCGGCGGCCGGGTCGTCTGGGCCGGGTGCGGGTCGGCGCCGCTTTCCGGCGAGCTGACGGCCTTCATGGAGTCGCTCCTGGACGTGCCGTTCCACGACGGCTACGGCAGCACCGAGGCCGGCGCCGTCTTCCCGGTGAAGGACGGCTGGATCTCCTCCCGCGTCGAGGAGTACCGGCTCGCCGACGTGCCGGAACTCGGCTGCTTCCGTACCGACGCGCCCTATCCGCGCGGCGAACTGCTGCTGAAGTCCGGCGGCATCGTGCCCGGCTACTTCCATCAGCCGGACGCCACCGCCCGGGTCTTCGACGCCGAGGGTTTCTACCACACGGGCGATGTCATGGCCGAGATCGAGCCCGGTCGCGTCCAGTACATCGACCGGCGGAACAACGTCCTGAAACTGGCGCAGGGAGAGTTCGTGACCCTGTCAAAGCTGGAGACCGTGTACGTCTCCAGCCCGCTGATCCATCAGATCTACCTGCAGGGCAACAGCGAGCGGTCCTACCTGGTCGCCGTCGTGGTCCCGGTTCCCGAAGCCCTCGGGCGGCCCGCCGGCCAGCTCAAGGCCGCGATCGCCGGGTCAATCGGGGACCTGGCGCGGGACGCCGGGCTGGCCTCCTACGAGATCCCGCGCGCCTTCCTGGTGGAACCCGACCCGTTCAGCCCCGAGAACGGGCTCCTGACCGGTCTGCGCAAGCTGGTCCGGCCGGAACTGGGCAAGCGCTACGGAGCCCGGCTCGAGAACCTGTGCGCGGACATCGCCGCCCGCGAAGACAGGCGGCTCGGCGAGCTCAGGACCGGCAGCGGATCGCGACCCGTCATCGACACGGTCGCGGCGGCGGCGCGGGCCCTGCTCGGCGTGGACGGCGGCGCGGACGGCGGCGCGCCGGACCCGGGCTCGGCCTTCGCCGACCTGGGCGGCGACTCGCTTTCCGGCCTGCGGTTCTGCGCTCTTCTCCAGGAGATCTACGGGGTCGAGGTCCCGGTCGCGGTGGTGACCAGCCCGGCCAGCGACCTGCGCGCGATCGCGGACTACATCGAACGGTCACTGCGCCGGGGCCCGGCCCGGGCCGCCTTCGCCTCCGTCCACGGCCGGAACAGCACCGTCGTCCGCGCGGCCGACCTCACGCTGGAGAAGTTCATCGACGCCGAGACCCTGGCCAAGGCGGCGGCTCTGCCCCGGTACGTACCCCCGCCCCGGCCGGAGACGGTACCCCGGACGGCACCCCGGACGGTGCTTCTGACCGGCGCGAACGGGTACCTGGGACGGTTCCTCTGCCTGGAGTGGCTGGAGCGCCTGGCGGATACGGGCGGCCGTCTGGTCTGCGTCGTCCGGGGCGGGAGCCCCGGGGCGGCCCGGGCCCGGCTCGCCAGCGCGTTCTCCGGAAACGATGACCTGGCCCGCCGTTTCCGGGATCTCTCCGCCGGGTGCCTGGACGTCGTGCGCGGGGACGTCGGGGAGCCGGGCCTCGGCCTGGACGACGACACCTGGAACGAACTGGCGCGGGACGCGGACCTCATCGTTCATCCGGCCGCGCTGGTGAACCACGTGCTGCCGTACGAGCAGCTGTTCGGGCCCAACGTGGCCGGGACCGCGGAACTGATCCGCCTGGCCCTGACCACCCGGATCAAGCCGGTCACCTATGTCTCGACGGCCGCCGTCCTGCTCGCCGCCGCCGATGGCGACGAGGACGCGGACATCCGCGTGACCAGCCCCGAGCGCGGGCTCGGCGAGGGCTACGCCAACGGGTACGCCGCCAGCAAGTGGGCGAGCGAGGTCCTGCTGCGGGAGGCCCGTGACGCCGCCGGCCTGCCGGTGACGGTCTTCCGGCCGAGCATGATCCTGGCCCACCGCCGCTTCCCCGGCCAGTTCAACGAGACGGACATGTTCACCCGCCTGCTGCTGAGTCTCATGATGACGGGCATCGCGCCGGGATCGTTTTACCGGACGAAGGATCCGGCCCACTATGACGGCCTTCCCGTCGACTTCATCGCCGCGGCGATCACGTCCCTCGGCGCGGCCGCCGGAGACGAGTACCGCACGTACAACGTCGTCAACCCGCACCGGGACGGGGTCTCCCTGGACGTGATCGTCGGCTGGCTGGCCGGCGCCGGCCGCGGGATCACGCGGATCGACGACTACGCCACCTGGTACAGCCGGTTCGAGACGGCGGTCCGGGCGCTGCCGGAGGGGAAGAAGCAGCGGTCGATGCTGCCGCTCCTGCACGCTGTCGGCCGGCCGGAGGAGCCGGCCGACGGCGCGGGCGCCCCGTCCGGTCGCTTTCAGACGGCCGTCCGGGCGCACGGGGCCGGCCCGGACGGCGACATTCCGCACGTGACGCCGGAACTGATCCGGGCCTACGCGGAAGGACTGGCGGAACGCGCCCTGGCCTGAGCCCCGTGCGCCGCGGGCCGGTGGCTCTTCAGCCCCTCAGCCCAGGCGCAGCGGGAGCTTGCGCGGGCCGCGGATCTGGCCGGTCGACCAGGCCATCTCCGTGCTCTCGTCCAGGCTGAAGGACGGGATGCGCTCGAGCCACGTCTCGAGGGCGACGCGGAGTTCCATGCGGGCGAGGTGGGAGCCGACGCAGCGGTGGATGCCGAGGCCGAAGGCGGCGTGGCGGTTGATCTCCCGGTCGATCAGCACCTCGTCCGCGCGGTCGAACTGCGCGGGGTCGCGGTTGGCGGCCGGGAAGGAGAGCAGGATCCAGTCGTCGGCCTTCATCGCCGCGCCGTGCCAGTCCATGTCCTCCTTGACCAGGCGGGCCATGGTGACCGGCGCGTAGGCGCGCAGGAACTCCTCCAGCGCGGTCGGCATCAGCGCCGGGTCGGCGACCAGCCGCTCCCGGTCGGCCGGGTTGGTCGCCAGGTGCCACAGCGAGGAGCCGATCGCGCTCCACGTGGTGTCGATGCCGGCGATCAGCAGCAGGACCATGGTGCCGACGACGTGCTCGGACGTGAGCTTCTCGCCGAACATCTCGGCGTTGATCATGAACGTCGTCAGGTCATCGCGCGGGGTCTCCAGGTGGTCGTTGACCTGGGCCATGATGTAGTCGACCAGCGGGGCCGTCTTGGCGAAGCGCTCCTCGGCCGACAGGTTGATCGACTCCAGGACGTCGTGGACGAACCCGGTGAACTTGTCGCCGTCCTCGGGCGGGAAGCCGAGCATGTCGGCGATCACCCGGATGGGGATGTGCTGCGCGTAGGCCCGCGCGGCGTCGACCGACGGCTGTCCGTCGAAGGCGTCGATCAGCTTGTGGCAGAACGCCCGCGTCGACTCCTCGTACGGCTTGATCGACTTCTTGGTGAAGGCGGGGAGCAGCAGCTTGCGGGCCGGGTGGTGGAACGGCGGGTCGGAGGAGATGGGCGGGCTGATGCCGATCGGCGCCGCGTCCAGTGAGGGCCGGATGTTGGTGATGACGACGGACCGGGACGAGAAGCGCTCGGTGTCGTAGGCGATCTCGGCCACGTCGTCGTACTTGGTCGGCAGCCAGACGCCGCCGAACCGCTCGGTGTGCGCGACCGGGCACGTCTGCCGGAGATCGTCCTGGATCGGGAACGGGTTCTCGGCCCACTGGGGATCGATGTGCGAGAAGTCCGTGGCCCAGTCGCAGACCGGGCCGTCGATGACCTCGCTGGCCTTGGAGATCTCGTATTCGTCCCGGCGGAGGGAGCCGTCCTCGAAGACGAACCGTTCATCTACGGTCATGATTCTTCTTCCTGTGGTTCTTTTTCCCTGGGTGAAGGAAAGTCGGGAGACGTGATGGCGCTGATCATCGTCGTGAGCAGGCCGGCCCAGTCGTCTTCGCCGACCTCGTGCAGGTCGGGGGTGAGCAGGGCGCTGCCGAGGCCGAGCAGCAGCAGGAAATGCGCGATGGCGTCCGGGGCGCAGGACGGATCCAGTTCCCCGTCGGCCTGGGCCTTCGTGACCCGTTCGGTGATGACCTGGGCGCGCTCGCCGATGTACTGGCGCATCGCGGCGGCCAGGTCCTTGTCACGGCGCGAGGCCGCCAGGGCCTCGACGACGAGGTTGCCCCGGCTGCCGGAGCGGTGCCGGAGCTTGCGGCCGGAGCGCAGCAGCATGTCCGTGACCGGGCGCTCGGGATGGTCGCTGAACGTCTGGGCGAGCAGTCGCGGTCCGTGGGCCCGCAGCGCGGCCGCGAGGAGTTCCGCCTTGGAGCCGAAGTGCGCGTACATCGCGCCGTTGCTGACCTGCGCGGCGCGCGCGATCTCGGCGACCCGCGTGCCGGCGTAGCCGTCCCGCGCGAACACATCAGCGGCGGCGGCCAGCAGCCTGTCGCGCGTCTGGGCGGCGGTCACGCCCGCTACTCGTCCCACGCGACCTAATTAAACGACCATTCATTTCTTTCGTCAAGCGAATCACGGGACTCGGCCGGGGTCACGAAAGCGCCCGCGGTCACGCTGACCGCGGGCGGACTGGGGCTGCCGGGCTGTCCCAGGTCAGCCGAGCAGGAGGGGCAGGGCGCGCGGGCCCCGGATCTGGCCGGAGGACCAGGACACCCGCGCCGGCTCGTCCAGGCGGAAGGAGCCGATCCGTTCCAGCCAGGTCTCGAGGGCGACCCGCACCTCCATGCGGGCGAGGTGGGAGCCGAGGCAGCGGTGGATGCCGAGGCCGAAGGCGGCGTGCCGGTTCACCGCGCGGTCGATGATGACCTCGTCCGCGCGGTCGAACTGCTCCGGGTCGCGGTTGGCGGCGGGGAAGGACAGCAGGACCCAGTCGTCGCGCTTCAGGTCGGCGCCGCGCCAGTGCGTGTCCTCCCTGACCAGGCGGGCCATGGTCACCGGGGTGTAGGCGCGCAGGAACTCCTCGACCGCGGCGGGGATCAGCGACGGGTCGGCCGCCAGCCGGGCGCGATCGGAAGGGTGGGTGGCCAGGTGCCACAGCGACGCGCCGATCGTGTTCCAGGTCGTGTCGATGCCGGCGATCAGCAGCAGGGACATGGCGCCCACGACGTGCCGGGCCGAGAGTTTCTCGCCGTGCAGTTCGGCGTTGATCAGGTAGGTGGTGAGGTCGTCGCGCGGATTCTCCAGGTGGTCGCGGACCTGCTCCCGGAGGTAGTCCCCGACCCTTCGGGTCTTGGCGAGGCGTTCGTCCGGCGGCAGGTTGACCACCTCGGCGGTGTCGTGGACGAACCCGGCGAACCGGGGCGCGTCCCCGGGCGGGAGCCCCAGCATGTCGGCGATCACCCGGATGGGAATGTGCTGCGCGTACTCGTCCGCGGCGTCGACCGTCTCCCGGCCGTCGAACCCGTCGATCAGCGAGTGGCAGAACGCCCGCGTCGGCTCCTCGTAGCGCGTGATCGCCTTCTTCGTGAACGGCGGCAGCAGCAGTTTCCGCGCCTCGCGGTGGAACGGCGGGTCGGACGTGATCGGCGGATTGATCCCCGCCGGGGCCTGGTCGGCCGACGGCCGGAAATTGGTGACGACGACCCCGCGCGAGGTAAACCGCTCGGTGTCATAGGCGACCGCCGCCACGTCCTCGTACCGGGTCGGCAGCCAGGCCCCGCCGAACCGGTCCGTGTGCGCGACCGGGCAGCGCTGGCGGAGGTCGTCGGTGATCGGGTAGGGATCCGCGGTCCAGGCCGGGTCCACGTGCGAGAAGTCCGTCGCCCAGTCGCTGACCGGGCCGTCGACGACCTCGCTGACGGGGCCCCGGGGACCCCGCCGGCGCGGCTCGCCCCGCTGGATGAAACGCTCGTCCGCCGTCATCGCCGCTTCTTCCTGAAGGTGCCTGAGCGTGACGATTAAACGACCATTCGTCCCCAGCGTCAAGCCGTCGGCGACGCTCGCCGGGCCGCGCGCTTCGCGATGGACATGCGGTGGGTCTCGGAGGCGCCGTCGTAGATCCGGAACGCCCGGATGTCGGCGTAGATCCGTCCGACCACCAGTTCCTCCGACGTCCCGAGCCCGCCGCACAGTTGCACGCACCGGTCCACGATCCGCGACGTGGCCTCGCTGATGAACACCTTGGCCCTCGACGACTCCTCCGTCGACTTCGACCCCTGGGCGACCTGCCACGACACCTGCCACAGCAGCGCCCGGGACGCCGCGATCTCGATCTCGTTGTCGGCGATCATCTGCTGCGCCATCCCGTGCTGGGCCAGCGGGGCCCCGAACACCGACCGCGACACCGAGCGCTCCAGCGCGATCTCGTGCGCCCGCCGGGCGGCCCCGAGCCACCGCATGCAGTGCGTCATGCGGGCCGGCGCCAGCCGCGCCTGGGCCTGCCGGAACCCGTCCCCGACCACGCCCAGCACCGACTCCTCATCGACGAACGCGTCCGACAGGGTCACCACGCAGTGGCCGCCCGGCGAGAGCGTGTCGATGGTCCGGATGTGCTCGCCGACGGTGTAACCGGGATTGTCCGCGTCGACCAGGAACATGGTCGCGCCCAGCTCTTCCGAGCCATCCCGGGCCATGGCCATGACGATCGAGAACGCCGCCCCGTCCGCTCCGGTGATCAGGTGCTTGTCACCGGACAGGGTCCACCCGCCGGACGTCTTCACCGCCGTGGTCAGCATGGCGGCGGGGTCCGATCCGGCGCCGGGCGGCGGCTCGGTCATCGCGAAACAGGACCGCACGTCCCCGTTGGCCAGCGGCTCCAGGTACTTCGGCCGCTGGGCCGGCGACGCGTACAGGTTCAGCGTGTGCAGGTTGCCCTCGTCGGGCGCCGCGCAGTTCAGGGCCAGGGGCCCGAGCGGAGACCGCCCGGCCTCCTCGAGCAGGATCGCGGCCTCGTCGAAGGAGAACCCGCCGCCGCCGAGTTCGGCCGGAAGCTGCGGCGCCCACAGCCCCGCGTCCTTCCCGGCCTTCTGCAGTTCCCGTCGCGCCGTGTCGTCGAGCCCGCGGGCGAAGATGTCCTGCTCCCGCGGGATGACGACGTCGTCGATGAAGGTGCGGATCGCATCACGCCACTCGGTCACCCGCGGCGACAGTGAAAAATCGAAGGTCACGTCGGGTGATGCAACCAGCGCGGGGCCCGGCTTGTCAACGGCACGGAATTTGATCTTCCGAACGGATTGTCGCTTCTCCCCATCGCGCCCATGCTGGAAAACGGAGAACAGAGGCCCCCCTCTTGCGACCACACTCACGGAGGCAACGATGCCCGACCGGATCCTGACCAGCCACGCCGGCAGCCTGCCGCGGCCCGAAGACCTGATCACCCTCAACGAGCAGCGGGCCAGCGGCGAGTTCACCGACGAGGAGGAGTACGCCCGGCGGCTGAGCGCGGCCGTGGCCGACGTGGTCGCCCGCCAGAAGGACACCGGGATCGACATCGCCAACGACGGCGAATTCGGCCACTCGATGGGACAGCGGTATGACTACGGCACCTGGTGGACCTACGTGTTCGGCCGTTTCGGCGGCATCGAGCTGACCGACATCAGCGTCGCGGAGATGGAGCAGCCGAAGGCCCCGCCCGGCGAGATCACGCTGGCGTCCTTCGCCGAGCGCCGGGACTGGACCGAGTTCCTCGACGCCTACCTCGATCCCAGCTCCGGGGCGGCGCTGCCGAACGCGGCGACGCTCTTCCCGGTCTGCCGGGGCCCGATCACCTACACCGGCCAGGCCGAGATCCAGCGGGACATCGCCGACATGAAGGCCGCCATGGCGGCGGCGGGGGTCACCGAGGGATACCTCAACGCGGTCGCCCCGGGCAGCGCCGGCCGGTTCGGCAACGAGTACTACGCCAACGACGAGGAGATGATGCAGGCCTGCGCCGACGCGCTGCGCGAGGAGTACAAGGCGATCATCGACGCGGGCCTGATCCTGCAGCTGGATGATCCGTGCATCGCGGAGAACTGGGATCAGATCACTCCGGAGCCCAGTGTGGCGGACTACCAGAGGTTCACGATGAAGCGCGTCGAGGCCCTGAACTACGCGATCCGGGACCTGCCGCCGGAGCGGATCCGGTTCCACCTGTGCTGGGGCAGCTGGCACGGCCCGCACACCACCGACATCCCGATGGCCGACATCGTCGACGTCATGCTGAAGATCAACGCCGGAACGTACCTGTTCGAGGCGGCCAACGTCCGGCACGAGCATGAGTGGAAGGTGTGGCAGGACGTCAAGCTGCCCGAGGGGAAGACCATCATTCCCGGCATGGTCAGTCACTCCACCAACGTGGTGGAGCACCCGGAACTGGTGGCCGACCGCATCGTGAATTACGCGCAGGTCGTCGGCCGCGACAACGTGGCCGCTGGCACCGACTGCGGCCTCGGCGGCCGGGTCCACCCCCAGATCGCCTGGGCCAAGCTCGACTCCCTCGCCCAGGGAGCGGAGATCGCCACCCGCCGCCTGTACGGTTAGGCGGTATGCGGACATCACCCGAGGCGCCGGAATGGCTGGCGGCGTACACGGCGGCCGAGCGGCCCGACCTCTGGGAGAAAGCGGTCCAGGACAACGTCTTCGAGGGCGTGTGGCCGAAGTACAACCTCTTCGGCAACCAGGCCGCCCGCTATTTCGGCGAACTGTACCCGCGGTTCGCCGACACCCAGATCCTCTTCATCGACGAGCGCACGGGCAACCCGGTCGCTCGGGGGCAGACGATCCCGTTCCGCTGGGACGGAACCCTGGAAGACCTGCCCGCCGGGATCGACGCCGTGGGCCTGCGCGGCGTCGAGGCGGCCGGGGAGCCCAGCGCGCTGTCGGCCCTGGCCGCGGAGGTCCTCGGGGAGTACAAGATGGAAGGCCTGAGCCGCCAGATCGTCGCCGCGATGGGTGAGGCGGCCCGGAACCGCGGCCTGTCGGCCTTCGTCGCGCCGGTCCGGCCGTTCTGGAAGGACTGGTACCCGCTGACTCCGATCGAGAAGTACGCCCGGTGGAAGCAGGACGGCGGGCTGCCCTTCGACCCGTGGATGAGGGTCCACGTCCGGATGGGCGCGGAGATCGTGCGGCCCGAGCCGCGGTCCATGGAGATCACGGCCCCGGTCAAGGACTGGCAGTCCTGGACCGGCATGGTGTTCCCCGAGGACGGCGACTACGTCTTCCCCAAGGGCCTGGCCCCGCTCACCATCACCGGCGGCACCGGCTCCTACTGGGAACCCAACGTCTGGATGCGGCACCCGCTGTAAGTCGCTCTTGTCGCCTTTCCCCATTGCCCGCATCCTGGAAACGGGGACGGAAAACCCTTTCCGGATACGCCGTGGAGGCGACGATGCCCGACCGGATCCTGACCAGCCACGCCGGCAGCCTGCCCCGGCCCGAAGACCTGATCGCCCTCAACGAGCAGCGCGCCGCGGCGGGCTTCAGCGATGAGGAGGGGTACGCCCGGCGGCTGAGCGCGGCCGTGGGCGAGGTGGTCGCCCGCCAGCGGGACATCGGCATCGACCTCGTCAACGACGGCGAGTACGGCCACGATATGGGCCAGCGTTACAACTACGGGTCATGGTGGACCTACGTGTTCGGCCGGCTCGGCGGCGTCGAGCTGGGCCGGTACACGATCGAGAACATCCCGCAGGCCAAGGCCAGGCCGGGTGAGGTCACCCTGACGACGTTCGGCGGGCGACGGGACTGGCAGGCCTTCTCCGACGCCTACGCGGACCCGTCGGCCGGCGTCGCGATCCCCAGCCAGGGCGGCCCCGACGTCCCGGCCCCGGTCTGCACCGGCCCGGTCACCTACACCGGCCAGGCGGAGATCCAGCGGGACATCGCCGACATGAAGGCCGCGATGGCGGCGGCCGGCGTGGCCGACGGCTTCCTCAACGCGGTGGCACCGGGCAGCGCCGGGCGGTTCGGCAACGAGTACTACGACAGCGACGAGGAGCTGATCTACGCCTGCGCCGACGCGCTGCGCGAGGAGTACCGGGCCATCGTTGACGCGGGCCTCATCCTGCAGCTCGACGACCCCGGGATCGCGGAGAACTGGGATCAGATCAACCCGGCGCCCAGCGTGGAGGACTACCAGCGGTTCACCCGGAAGCGGGTCGAGGCGCTCAACTACGCGATCCGCGGCCTGCCGCCGGAGCGGATCCGGTTCCACCTGTGCTGGGGCAGCTGGCACGGCCCGCACTCGACCGACCTGCCGATGGCCGACATCGTCGACGTCATGCTGGAGATCAACGCGGGAGCGTACTCCTTCGAGGCGGCCAACGTCCGGCACGGGCACGAGTGGAAGGTGTGGCGGGACGTCAAGCTGCCCGAGGGGAAGACCATCATTCCCGGCATGGTCAGTCACTCCACCAACGTCGTGGAGCACCCGGAACTGGTGGCCGACCGCATCGTGAACTACGCCCAGGTCGTCGGCCGCGACCACGTGATCGCCGGCACCGACTGCGGCCTCGGCGGCCGCGTCCACCCCCAGATCGCCTGGGCCAAACTAGACACCCTCGCCAAAGGCGCCGAACTGGCCACCAAGCGACTGTACGGGTAGGGAACCGCTCAGGCGTACAAGACCGGTCGGCGCTCCGGGACGGAGGCTGGTCGCATGAGCAGCGAACCCGTGAACCTCGGCCAGGCCCTTTCCGGCTTCAGCGATGTCTATAGTCCGCGCATCGTCGGGAAGGTCAACGACTACGATGTGCGGATCGCCCGTACCGAGGGAGAGCACGTCTGGCACGTGCATGAGCACACCGACGAGTTCTTCCTGGTCCTGGACGGCCAGTTCGACGTGTCGCTCCGCGACGGCGACGGGGCCGAGCGGACGGTAAGCCTGCGGCAGGGGGACATCTTCACGGTCCCGAAGGGCACAGAGCACAAGCCGTCCTCACCGGGCGGCGCCATCCTCATGTTCGAGCCGACCGGCACCGTCACCACCGGCGACCGCCACGAGGGCGCCATCCCCGACCACGTCGACAGCACCCCCGGCCACGACATTTCTGCCACCAGGTAGCGCCCCGGCCCCCCCCCCCCCCCCCCCCCCCCCCCCCTTCTCCCCCCCCCCCCGCC
>WRBL01000035.1 GCA_009784565.1 Streptosporangiales bacterium
AACGCGACGAACATCGTGACCAGCAAGTACTTCCGCGGGGCCGTGGGAACGCCGCAGCGGGAATGGTCGCTGAAGCAGCTTGTCGACCGGGTGAGCGACACCTACACCAAGACGGGGCGGGAGAACGGCTACTTCGCCACCGAGGAAGACGCCGAGATCTTCGACCACGAGATCAAGTACGCGCTGGTCCACCAGATCTTCGCGTTCAACTCCCCGGTGTGGTTCAACGTCGGCACCGCCTCCCCGCAGCAGGTCAGCGCGTGCCAGCCGTATGACGCTATGGTGTCCACCCCGTCGGGGCTGGTTCCGATTGGCAAGCTTGTTGAGGACAATGCCGTCGACACCAAGGTCTACGACGCGCATGGCCTGACCCGGATCCTGGCCACGAAGGCAAATGGTGTGAAGCCGGTGCTTCGCCTGCACACCAAGGCTGGGTACGCGCTCGACGTCACCGCAGACCACCTGGTCTGGAAGGCGAGCGACGCTCAGTACGGAAAGTTCGTCGAGGCGGGATCCCTGAAGCCCGGAGACAAACTGCTCTGGCACCGTAGGGACAGCCACGGAGAACGTGAGATCACCACTCACGGAATGGCCGAGGCGGCCCTGGCCGGATGGATGCAGTCGGATGGATTCGTCGGGCAGTACGAGGGGACGAACCACTCCCTGACAATCGAGGCCATGACGGTTACCGACGCGGAACTGGACTGGGTCACCGAGGCGCTGGATCAGGTCTTCCCGGGGGTGCACCGACGCGAGAGCGCCGTTGAGACGCAGGACAAGAGCCTGGACTGCCGCCGCACGAGGCTGTACGGCGAATACCTCCGCGAGTTCGTTGAGCGCTGGGGCCTCATGAAGCGGCGCACCGAGATGGAAGTTCCCGAGGCACTGTTCACGGAGTCCCTGCCGGTCGTGGCCGCGTACCTGCGTAGCGTCTTCCAGGCCGAAGGGTTCGTCTCACCGCGCGAATCCTCCACGGTTGTGGAAGTCGACATGATCTCCGAGCACCTCATCAAGGGAATGCAGCAGCTCCTGCTCCGGTTCGGCATCTTCGCCCGGGTCGGGTTCAAGAACGACCCGCGCCCGGACCGGCACGGCTGCTGGACGCTCCGCATCCAGTCGGCCGGCGACCGTCGGCTGTTCGCCGACCACATCGGCTTCATCGATCCGATTAAAGCGGAGAAGCTGGAGCGCAGCTTCGACAAGCCGGGTCAGGGAGCCAAGGACGTCAAGCGTCTGGAAATCAACCGGATCGAGCTGCTCGGCGATATGGAGGTCTATGACATCCAGACCGAGAGCGGCGAGTACCTGTCGGGCAACCTGCGTGTCCACAACTGTTTCATCCTTGCCGTTGACGACACGATGGACTCGATCCTGGACTGGTACCGCGAAGAGGGCCTGATCTTCAAGGGCGGGTCCGGGGCCGGGGTCAACCTGTCCCGCATCCGGTCCAGCAAGGAACTGCTCAGCTCCGGAGGCACCGCCAGCGGGCCGGTCAGCTTCATGCGCGGCGCCGACGCCTCCGCCGGGACGATCAAGTCGGGCGGCGCGACCCGCCGGGCGGCCAAGATGGTCGTCCTCGACGTCGACCACCCGGACGTCGAGGAGTTCGTCGAGACCAAGGCCCGCGAGGAAGAGAAGATCCGCGTCCTGCGCGACGCCGGCTTCGACATGGACCTCGGCGGCTCCGACATCGTCAGCGCCCAGTACCAGAACGCCAACAACTCGGTCCGGGTCAACGCCGAGTTCATGCGCGCCGTCGAGGACGGCAAGCCGTTCGACCTGCTGTCCCGCCGGACCGGCGAGGTCATCGAGAGCGTCGACGCGAAGAAGCTGTTCCGCAAGGTCTCCCAGGCCGCCTGGGAGTGCGCCGACCCCGGCATCCAGTACGACGACATCATCAACGACTGGCACACCTGCCCCGAGACCGGGCGCATCACGGCGAGCAACCCCTGCTCGGAGTACGTCCACCTGGACAACTCCTCCTGCAACCTGGCCAGCATCAACCTGCTGAAGTTCCTCGGCGAGGACGACACGTTCGACGCCGAGCGGTTCCAGCAGATGTCCGAGCTGATCATCACCGCGATGGACATCTCCATCACGTTCGCCGACTTCCCGACCGACAAGATCGGCGAGACCACCCGGGCCTACCGGCAGCTCGGCATCGGGTACGCCAACCTCGGCGCCCTGCTGATGGCGACCGGCCACGCCTACGACTCCGAGGGCGGCCGGGCGATCGCCGCGGCCATCACCTCGCTGATGACCGGCGCCGCCTACAAGCGGTCGGCGGAGCTGGCCAAGGCCGTCGGCCCCTACGAGGGCTACGCGAAGAACGCGAGCGCGCACAACCGGGTGATGCGCAAGCACGCCGACGCCAACCGCCAGGCCCCGCACGTGGACGACTTCGACAAGAACATCCTCGCCCTGGCCAAGAAGGCCTGGGGCGAGTGCGTCGCCCTCGGCGAGGCCAACGGCTACCGCAACGCCCAGGCCAGCCTGCTCGCGCCCACCGGCACCATCGGCTTCATGATGGACTGCGACACCACCGGCATCGAGCCGGACCTGGCGCTGGTCAAGTTCAAGAAGCTGGTCGGCGGCGGCTCCATGCAGATCGTCAACCAGACCGTCCCGCGGGCGCTGAAGAACCTCGGCTACCAGTCCGAGCAGATCGAGGCGATCACCGAGTACATCGCCGAGAACGGGCACGTCGTCAACGCCCCCGGCCTGCGGCCGGAGCACTACGAGGTGTTCGACTGCGCGATGGGCGAGCGGGCGATCAGCCCGATGGGCCACGTCCGGATGATGGCCGCGGTCCAGCCGTTCCTGTCCGGGTCCATCTCCAAGACGGTCAACATGCCCGAGGCGGCCACCGTCGAGGACGTGGAGCAGATCTACTTCGAGGGCTGGAAGCTCGGCCTGAAGGCCCTGGCCATCTACCGGGACAACTGCAAGGTCGGCCAGCCCCTGTCCGTCATGAAGAAGGACGAGGTGGACAAGGAGGTCGAGGAGAAGGCGCAGCAGCTCGCGGCCGAGATCGTGAATGCGGAGCCGCATGAGCACCGCCCGACCCGCCAGCGCCTGCCGAGGACCCGGTCGGCCACCGTGACCAAGTTCAACGTCGCCGGGGCCGAGGGGTTCATGACCGCCTCGACCTACCCCGACGACGGCCTGGGCGAGGTCTTCCTCAAGCTCGGCAAGCAGGGCTCGACCCTGGCAGGCGTGATGGACGCGTTCTCGATGGCGATCTCCGTCGGCCTGCAGTACGGCATCCCGCTGGAGTCCTACGTCGAGAAGTTCACCAACCTCCGGTTCGAGCCGGCCGGCATGACCGACGACCCGGACGTCCGGATCGCCACGTCGATGATGGACTACATCTTCCGGCGCCTGGCCCTGGACCACCTGCCCTTCGAGGACCGGGCGGCCCTCGGCATCCTGTCCGCGGCCGAGCGTGCCGCCCAGGCGGCCGGCCAGGACCCGGCCGAGGTGGACACGGTCGGACTGGCCCAGTCCTTCGGCAGCGACGCCGAGCGGGCCGGGCAGCCGGAGACGCCTTCCGTTCCCGCGCAGTCCCCGGGATCGGGCGGCCCGGCGTCGGCTCCGGCGCAGCGGGGCCCCGGCCTGCTGGAGTCCCAGCAGGGCCGCACGGCTGACGCTCCGCTCTGCCTGACCTGCGGGACCAAGATGCGCCCGGCCGGAAGCTGCTACTGCTGCGAAGGCTGCGGCAGCACCTCCGGCTGCAGCTGACGGCGGCGATCGGCCCCGCGGCGAGGGAATAAACACGAGGGCCCGGGTGTTAGCCTGGGCGCGAGAGGGGTGCGGTGAGCAGGCCGCGCCCCTCTCGTTTTTCGCTTCCCGGACCCCGGCGCCGATAGCCTGAACCCAGGCGACGGCGACGATGGGAACGTTGATTTGGCACAGGAGCAGGACGTGCTGGTCCGGCGGGATGTGCTGACCCGACCGGTCACCGACGGGGACCGGCCCACGGTCGAATGGCTGATCACGCGGCTGTGGGGCGCGCCCGAAGTGGTGGTCCACGGCGGTGCCTACTATCCGGCCCGGCTCCCCGGGTACATCGCCGAGCGCGAGGGCCGCATCGTCGGCCTGGTGACCTTCGAGATCCGCCCGCCGGTGCTGGAGATCGTCACGATCAACGCCCTGCAGCGTCATGTCGGCACCGGCACGACGCTGCTCGACGCCGTCTGCGCGGAAGCCCAGCGCCGGGACTGCCTCGAGGTCAGGCTCACCACCACGAACGACAACGTGGACGCGCTCCGCTTCTACCAGCGCCGCGGTTTCCGCCTGATCGCCCTGCGCTCCGGCGCGGTCGACCGCTCCCGCCGGGTCAAGCCGTCGATCCCCCGCTCCGGTGACTACGGCATTCCCCTTCGCGACGAGATCGACCTGACGTGCCCGGTTTGAGGGGGCTTTCCGACAACCAGAAACCCTTCATTACGCCCTAACGGATATTCGCGACTCCCCCGCTCATCCGGCCAACTACCGTTGGGGCAAGGGATTCGGCAGAGCCAATCACTCAACGTATCCGGGTGTGTGCTGTCGTGGAACGGCGCAATACGCTATACAGGGACATACGACTGTCCGAGGGAGCACGATGCTGCCACACGCTAGGGGCCGAACCGCCGGTCAGGGGAACCTCACGCTGGTTGACCGGGTGCAGCGGGCTATCGACCGGGTGCCCATGCCGAGGAGGATCGCCCCCGTCATCGGGGCCGTAGCCGTCCTGTGCCCGGTGCTGGCCCCCGCGGCCGTCGCCGGCCGGGCCCGGTCCCGGATGGCCACCGCGTACGTCGCCATGCTCGCGCTGTGGATCATCGCCTTCTTCGTGCTGCTGCCCGACAACGCGCACCCGGGGCCGCGGTCGGCCGGCCCGCTGGGGACGCTGCTGCTTCTGCCGCTGGTGATGGCGGTGTGCGCGCATCTCGGCCCGCTGCGCCGGGCGTACGTGCCCTGCCGGACGGCCGCGATGACGCTCGTCTGGCCGGTCGTGCTGGCCGTCGCGCTGGGCCGGGACTGGAGCCCGGAGAGCCCGGCGGCGCTGATGATCGTGATCGGCGCGTGGGTGCTGGCCTTCATCGCCCTGGGCTGGCGGATGGCCAAGCGCATGCAGGATCCCCGCCTGTACGAGACCCGGGCCCGGCGGGAGGGACAGTCGGCCCGATCCGTTCCGGATGATGCTCCGGAGAATGCGCAGCCCGCGGAGGCCGCCGGGACCCCCGGGGCCCGGGCGGGTGCCGGGCAGGTGGCGGCGCGGGCCGCCGACGCCGCCCCGGGGCAGGGGAACCGGGCCGCCTCGCGGCAGGCCGCGCCCGCCAGCCGGCCGGAGATCTCCGTCGAGGACGCGATGGCCGAACTCGACGCGATGATCGGGCTCGCGCCGGTCAAGGAGCAGGTGCGCTCGATCGCCGCGTCCATCGAGGCGGCCCGCCGTCGCGCGGTCGCCGGGTACAGCTCCGAGAAGCCGATGCGGCACTTCGTGTTCCTCGGCCCGCCCGGCACCGGCAAGACGACGGTGGCCCGGGTCGTCGGGAAGATCTTCTACGCGTTCGGGCTGCTCGAGGTGCCGGACGTGGTGGAGGCGCAGCGGTCGGACCTGGTCGGGGAGTACCTCGGCGCGACCGCCATCAAGACCAACGAACTCGTCGACCGGGCGCTCGGCCGCGTCTTGTTCATCGACGAGGCCTACAGCCTGGTCAACGAGGGCGACGGGCAGGCCGACCGGTTCGGTATCGAGGCCGTGCAATCGCTGCTCAAGCGGGCCGAGGACGACCGCGAGAACCTGATCATCATCCTGGCCGGGTACGAGAAGCAGACCGAGGCGTTCCTGTCCACCAACCCCGGGCTCGCTTCCCGCTTCGCCACCCGGATCCGGTTCCCCAGCTATTCCCCGGACGAGCTGATGTCCCTGGCCGACCTGCAGGTGACCGGCCGGGGCGAGATGCTCGGCACGGACGCCCGGCCGGTGCTCCGGCAGATGCTGGACGAGGTCGGCCGGCGGCGGATGACCGACGAGCTGGGCAACGGGCGGTTCGTCCGCACGCTGATGGAGAAGTCGGGGCAGGCCCGGGACGTGCGGGTGATGGGGACGGTCGGCGACCCCACCGCGGAGGACCTGATCACGATCAGCGGGCCGGACGTTTCGAAGGCGTTCGGGGAACTGACGTCGCGGCTGCGCGGGTACGAGGACACGCCGACCCTGGAGAGCGCGCTGGCCGAACTGGACGAGCTGATCGGCCTGGACCCGGTCAAGCAGCAGGTCCACGCGATCGCGGCCCAGCTCCGGGTCGCCAAGCTGCGGGACACCCACGGGCTGGCGTCGCAGCCGCCCGCACGGCATTTCGTGTTCACCGGCCCGCCCGGCACGGGCAAGACGACGGTGGCCCGAATCCTCGGGCGGATCTTCGCCGCCCTCGGGCTCCTGGTCCGGCCGGAGGTCATCGAGGCGCACCGCGCGGACCTGGTCGGCGAGCACCTGGGCTCCACCGCCATCAAGACGAACAAGCTCATCGACTCCGCCCTGGGCGGCGTCCTGTTCATCGACGAGGCGTACTCGCTGCACAACGCGGGTTACACCGGCGGCGACCCGTACGGCGACGAGGCGATCGCCACGCTGCTGAAGCGGGCTGAGGACGACCGGGACCGCCTGGTGGTCGTGCTGGCCGGGTACCCCGCCGACATGGACCGGTTCCTGCGCTCGAACCAGGGACTGGGGTCGAGGTTCTCCTCGAAGGTGTCGTTCCCGTCCTACACCGCGGCGGACCTCCTGCGGATCTCGACGCTCCTGGCCGAGCAGGCCGGGGACGTGTTCGACGCGGGGGCCGAGGAGGAACTGTCGTCGATCTTCTCGTCGGCGGTGGACGCCGGACGGGTGGACGACCTGGGGAACGGGCGGTTCGCCCGGTCGCTGTTCGAGCGGGCGTGCGCCTGCCGGGACGTGCGGGTCGTGCGGCTCGGCGAGTCCGCGACCGCCGAGGACCTCACCACGCTCACCGCCGACGACGTCCGCGGCGCCTACGCCGACCTGGTTGTCTTAGCGGCTCTGCGAGAATCGGGTTCGTGGATACTCGCTGGGACTTCTGGATCGACCGGGGCGGAACGTTCACCGACATCGTGGCGCGCCGCCCCGACGGGTCGCTGACCGCCCGCAAGCTGCTGTCGGAATCGTCCGCGTATCCGGATGCCGCCGTGGCGGGAATCCGGTCGCTGCTGGGCGTCGCTTCCGGGGACGCGGTTCCGGCTTCGCGGATCGGCTCGGTCCGGCTCGGGACCACGGTCGCGACCAACGCCCTGCTGGAGCGCCGCGGCGAGCCCTGCGTCCTGGTCACCACCCGGGGCTTCGGGGACGCGCTGCGGATCGGGTACCAGGCCCGGCCCCGGATCTTCGACCGGCACATCCGGCTGCCGTCGCCGCTGCACGAGAAGACCATCGAGATAGCCGAACGGACCGGCGCGGACGGGTCAGTTGTCACGGCCCTCGACGCCGCCGCCGCGGAACGGGACCTGCGGGCCGCCTACGACGAGGGATACCGGGCCGCGGCGATCGTGTTCCTGCACGGCTACCGGTACCCGGAGCACGAGCGCGCCGTGGCGGAGATCGCGCGGGAGATCGGGTTCACCCAGGTCAGCGAGTCACATGAGGTATCGCCGCTGATGCGGCTGGTGTCGCGGGGCGACACGACCGTGGTGGACGCCTACCTGTCCCCGGTACTGCGCCGCTACGTGTCGTCGGTGTCGTCGGCGCTGGACGGGGTGCGGCTGCAGTTCATGCAGTCCAACGGCGGGCTGACCGACGCCGCCCGCTTCCGGGGGAAGGACTCGATCCTGTCGGGGCCGGCGGGCGGGATCGTGGGCATGGCCCGCACCGCCGGGCTGGCCGGGTTCGACCGGGTGATCGGGTTCGACATGGGCGGCACCTCCACCGACGTGTCGCACTACGCCGGCGAGTACGAGCGCCAGTACGAGACTCAGGTCGCCGGGGTCCGGATGCGGGCCCCGATGCTGTCCATCCACACGGTCGCGGCGGGCGGAGGGTCGGTGCTGGCCTACGACTCCGGACGCTACCGGGTCGGCCCGGACTCAGCGGGCGCTGCGCCGGGCCCGGCCTGCTACGGGCTCGGCGGCCCGCTTACCGTCACGGACGCGAACGCGGCGCTGGGACGGGTGCAGCCGTCGTACTTCCCGTCGGTCTTCGGGCCCTCGGGATCCGAACCGCTGTCCGTGGAGGCCTCGCGGTCGGCGTTTTCCTCGCTGGCGTCATCGATCGGGGACGGACGGTCTCCGGAGGAGGTCGCGGCCGGTTTCCTGGACATCGCCGTGCAGAACATGGCCAACGCGATCAAGCGGATCTCCGTGCAGCGCGGCTACGACATCACCCGGTACGTGCTGTCGGTCTTCGGCGGCGCGGGCGGGCAGCACGCCTGCGCCGTCGCCGACGCGCTCGGGATGCCCCAGGTCCTCATCCACCCGTTCGCCGGGGTCCTGTCGGCGTACGGGATGGGCCTGGCGGACGTGGTGGCGATGCGGGAGCAGGCGGTGGAGGAGCCGCTGCGGGCGTCCTCTCTGGAGTCCCTGGAGGCACGGCTCGGAGACCTGGAAGCGGCCGCGCGGGCGGAGCTGTCCGCCCAGGGGGCGCCGGACTCGTCGGTGGAGGCACGCCGCCGGGTACACCTGCGCTACGACGGGACGGATACCCCGCTGGTGGTCGGTTCCGGATCCGCCGCCGGAATGACGGAGGCGTTCGAGGCGGCCTACCGGCGGCGTTTCTCGTTCCTGATGCCGGACAAGCCCATCGTCGTGGAGGCCGTGTCGGTGGAGGCGGTTTCGTCCGCCGCGAGCGCGTCCGCCGCGTCCGCGCCGGCCGGGGCCCCGGCGGAAGCCGGGACACCGGAGGCCGCCGAGACGGTGCGGATGTACGCGGCCGGGACCTGGCGGGACGTGCCGCTGTACCGCCGCGCGGACCTGGGGCCGGGGCAGGCCGTGGACGGCCCGTCGATCATCGCCGAGGACCTGGCGACGACCGTCGTGGAGGACGGCTGGCGGGCCGCGGTGACCGGCCGCCTCGACCTGCTGATGTCCCGGGTGGAGGCCCGCCCGCCGGCGGCCGGGGTGGGGACCGAGGCCGACCCGGTGATGCTGGAGATCTTCAGCAGCCTGTTCATGTCGATCGCCGAGCAGATGGGCGTGCGGCTGGCGTCCACGGCCCACTCGGTCAACATCAAGGAACGGCTGGATTTCTCCTGCGCCATTTTCGACGCCGAAGGCGGCCTGATCGCCAACGCGCCCCATATCCCGGTCCATCTCGGGTCCATGGGTGAATCGATAAAAATGGTGATAAACAGGAATGTTGACAATAACGGGCGTACCCATATGAAGCCGGGCGACGTCTACGTTCTCAACGATCCGTACCATGGCGGAACGCATCTCCCGGACGTCACCGTGGTCACCCCGATGTTCGCGGAATCGGCGGAATCCGGGGACTTCCCGCTGTTCTATGTCGCCTCCCGCGGCCATCACGCGGAAATAGGCGGAATTTCCCCCGGCTCCATGCCCGCCGGCAGCACCCGGGTCGAGGAAGAAGGGGTACTGATCGACAACTGGCTCCTGGTCTCCGGCGGGCATCTCCGGGAGACCGAGACGCTGGAACTGCTCGCGGGAGCCGAGTACCCGAGCCGCGACCCCCGGACGAACCTGGCCGACCTGCGGGCGCAGATCGCGGCCAACGAGAAGGGCCTCGAAGAACTCCGGGGAATGGTGGACTACTTCGGCCACGACGTCACGGCGGCCTACATGAAGCACGTCCAGGACAATGCCGCCGAGGCGGTGCGGGAGGTCATTACCGCGCTCGGCGACGGCGCGTTCACCTATGAACTCGACTCGCGGGCCCGCATTCAGGTGAGGGTCACGGTCGACCGGGAAAACCGTGCCGCCACGATCGACTTCACCGGCACCTCGCCGCAGCAGCCGGGCAACTTCAACGCCCCCTCCAGCGTGGCGATGGCCGCGGTCCTGTACGTGTTCCGCACGCTGGTGGACAAGGAGATCCCGCTCAACGCCGGCTGCCTGGAGCCGATCAAGGTGATCATTCCGCCCCGGACGATCCTGTCCCCGGAGTACCCGGCGGCGGTGGTGGCGGGCAACGTCGAGACATCGCAGGCGGTGACGGGCGCGCTGTACGGCGCGCTCGGCGTGATGGCCGAGGGCTCCGGCACGATGAACAATGTCACCTTCGGCAACGAGAAGCACCAGTACTACGAGACGGTCGCCAGCGGGTCGGGAGCCGGGGAGGGCTTCGACGGCGCCGATGTCGTGCAGACCAAGATGACGAACTCCCGGCTGACCGACCCCGAGGTGCTCGAATGGCGCTACCCGGTGCGGCTGGAGTCGTTCCGGGTCCGCTCCGGGAGCGGCGGCGCGGGGCGGTGGCACGGCGGCGACGGCGGCGTCCGCCGCCTGAGGTTCCTGGAGCCGATGACCGTGACCACGCTGAGCGGTCACCGCCGGGTACCCGCGTTCGGCCTGAACGGAGGCGAGCCCGGGGCGCTGGGACGGCACTGGGTGGAACGCGCCGACGGCACCGTCACCCCGATGGACGGCTGCGATACCGCCCACCTGACCCCCGGCGACGTGTTCGTCCTCGAAACCCCCGGCGGAGGCGGCTACGGCCCGTCGGCGTAAAGGGCGCCCCTCCAGCGCCGCCCCTCCAGAGACGCCCCTCCAGAGGACTGGACGTGACGTTGCACCCCGTAGAGGGGGGTCTACGTGACGTTGAGCCCCGGGCCCCTCAGGGCTCGAGGTCGTCGAACTCGGACTCGTCCAGGCCGGTGGCCAGCGCGTGCAGAGTGCCCTCGAATTCGGCCTCGTCGCCGTCGGCGGCCTCCAGGGCCTCCATCAGGGCGTGCAGCACCAGGTGGCGGTCCTCGCCGGAGTCCAGCAGCTTCTGCGCGGCTTTCCACAGCACCGTCGGCTTGCCGCGCCAGAGCCGGTCGGCGATCTCCAGGTGCCCCTCGATATGCCGGCCCACGCCGGCGGCGCTGGGGCTGCCGGTCCGGGTGTCGTGGTCGGCCGCGAGCAGCAGCCTGCGGTCATCCGGGTTCGCCGGGTCGAGCTTGGACAGGTCCACGCCCCCGTGCTTGCCCTCCAGCACGGGGAAGATGAAGACGCGGCGGGGAAGGGCCTCCAGGTCCGAGTCCGGCAGCAGCCGGGCCACCAGCTTCTCGTCCAGGCCGAACTCGGAGAAGTCCCGGTAGATGCGCGCGAACGTGCTCATGGAGTCGAAGACCATGTTCTGCGTCTCGCGGATGTCGGCCTCGGCCAGCTTCCGGCGGCGCCCGGCCCAGCGGGTCCACGCCACGAGCACGTGGGGCAGGGCGTCCCGGTCGGCCGAGTTCAGCATCACCCGGCGCGGGACCCAGGACAGCAGGAAGTTCTGGGCCTTCAGCGGGCTCATGCGCAGGGGCCGGCCGAAGTCCTGGTCGCAGCCGAAGTCGATGATGCGGTCGGCGCACCGGCTGGCCGAGGTCCGGTCCGAGAGGTCCTCGGCCTCGTCGGAGGCGAGGAACTGCGCGGCGAGGAAGGCGCGGCGCTCACGGGTCCAGGCGCGCTTGGGGGAGCGGGCCGCGAAGGGAGCCCCGCCGCGGGCCACGGCCGCCCGGCTCGCGCCGCGGGCCGGCACCGGCGGCAGCGTCCTGACCCGGGCTCGGATGAACGCGTGGTAGGAGGCGAAGGAGGAGCCGACCGGCGGGTCCTCGGCCTCGTCGGTGGCGTCGAGCCCGGTCTTCAGCAGCGCCCGGGCCAGCGACGGCTCGATCTCCCGGAACCCGGAGTCGGAATCGGGGTACTCGGGGCTGGCTTCGCGGCAGTGGTCGAGCAGTTTGGAGACACGCGAAGTGACCCAGCCGTCGAGCAGCATGCCCTCGGAGTTGTAGTCCACGACGCAGACCAGGGCGTGGGGCTCCTCGCCGGCGTAGCTGAACACGCAGATGATCTCGTCTTTGTCGCCCCACCGGTCGGGGTTGACGTAGCACTCCGCCGGCGCGACGGCGCCGAGGTGGCTCGCCCACGCCGGGGCGCGGACCCCGGCCTCCATCAGGCCGATCGCCACCTGCTCGGCCAGCACGGCCTGGCGAGGGGTGCCGAGGCAGGCGATTCCGGATAGCAGCGCGAGCGCGGCGGGGGTGCGCTGCCCGGCAGCGTACTCGACCAGGCCCTCGCCGAGCGCCTGCTCGACGCCAGCCCCGCCCGCGGTCCGGTGGCGCTGTCCCCACCAGGTGCCGACCAGTTCGCTGACCATCAATTCGGCGTCGAGCGGGCTGCGTACCGCGAGCAGCTCCCGTGCCGCGTGCAGCAGTTCGCGAAACAGCGCGTTCGGCGGCTCGGATCCGCCTGACTGCCTGCGACGTGGGCTCTGCGGGCTCACCCTGATAGCCTCTCAGATCTGGACATGTTGACGCTACGCTACTCCTGCTTTCCTCGTTGTGGCAGGGTCAGCACCTGAGCACCTTATCCGCTTAATCAGAATCTACCTATGTTGACACGATTGCGCTGCCCTGATGGCAGTGATAGGCAACATGTGACACGGGCGAATCGCGGTCTGCGGGGAATTGAAGGGGTAAGGTACCGCTAGCTGGCAACATGTCTACCCGGAATGTGGGACGCTTAATCAAATGGCCGTGGCGCGAGCAGTGCATGCCGCACGTGCCGTGGCATACTGGCTGGTCCCGCGTTTTTCCGGCTGGCCAGCGCGGTGGAGGCAGGAAGGAGCCGCCGGTGGCAGGCGCCTGCACGGTAGTCTGGTGCTTGGTATGAGCACCGATACCTCCGTGCCCGAACATCGGGAGGCCGGGTTGGACCGATCCGAATCCGGGCCTTCGAAAATGACGCTGCCCGAAGCCATGCTGCGCGACTTGCCTGCCGGGATGGCCTCCTTTGACACGAGCTTGCGCTTCGAGTGGGTCAACCCCGCGCTCGCCAAGATGTACGGCCGCGACCAGTCGGAGTTTCCCGGGCAGCCGGTTCACGCCGTGTGGCCGCCGGTCGACGCCGCGCGGGCCGAGTCGGTACTGCGCCAGGTCATGGAGACCGGACGCGCCGCCATCGAGACATTCGCCGCCGGCCCCGTCGCCGGGACCCCGGAGGCCGGAGGCGCGGACGCCGGGAAGCCGGACGGCGCGGACGAGAGCCTGAGCGGGCCCCGGGTGTTCCACTGGTATCCCGTGCACGACTCCCGCGGCGCCATCCGCGGCGCGGGCCTGGCCGTGATGGCCGGCGGCCCGCTGCAGGCCGCCGAGGAGGCGCTGCGCCGCCGGGAGGAGCGCTACCGTGCCCTGGTCCAGGGCGGCGCCCAGGTGGTCTGGGTGGCCTCCCCCGAGGGCAAGATGGCCGAGGACTCCTCCGACTGGCGCTGGATCACCGGCCAGTCCGAGGAGGAATTCCTCGGCGACGGGTGGCTGGACGCCATCCACTCCGATGACCGGGACCGCATCGAGGCCGCCTGGCGGGAATGCCTGCGCACCAGCAGGATCTTCGACGATCGCTGCCGGATGAGGACCAAAGGCGGCTCTTACCGCCACTACGACGTGCGTGCCGTGCCGATCGAGCGGGAAGGCCGGATCGCCGAGTGGGTCGGCTCCTGCACGGACGTGACCAGCCAGCGCGAGGCCGAGGAGATGCGAGGCCGGCTGACCGAGCAGCTGTCGGCGGCGGCGCTGCGGACCGCCCGGCTGCAGCAGGCGACGTCGATGCTGGCCGAGGCGCTGACCGTCGAGCAGGTCGTCGAGGTGATCACCGAGGTGGGCCGCACCGCGATCGGCGCGCTGCGGTCGGCGGTGGCGCTGCTGGACCCGGAGACGCTCCGGCTGCGGGTGATCAACTCCGACGGGATCGCGCCGTCCGGGCCGGAGGCCGACCGGCTGACCCTGGACACCCCCAGCGTGATGACCCGGGCGATCGCCACCCGGCGCCCCGTTCTCGTTCCGGACCTGAACGAACTGCGGCTGCAGTTCGGCGCGGACGCTCCCGCCGGCGCGGAAGCGGACGCGCCGGCCGACGCCGGCGACGAGCGGTCCTGGGTGGGGCTTCCGCTGCTGGCGGCGGGCACCACGCTCGGCGCGCTCCGGTTCTCGTTCAGCCGGCCGAGGCGCATCACCGAGGAGGAACGGGTCTTCCTGGAGGCCCTGGCGGGCCAGTGCGCGCTCGCGGTCGAGCGGGCCGAGATGTACGAGCGGGAGCACACCACGGCGGAGACGCTGCAGCGCAGCCTGCTGCCGGACAAGCTCCCCGTGGTACCGGGCCTGGAACTGGAGGCCCGCTACCTGCCGGTGACGCGCAACATGGAGATCGGCGGGGACTGGTACGACGTGTTCCGGCTGCCGGACCGCCGGATGGCCGTCACGGTCGGCGACGTCATGGGCAAGGGGCTGCAGGCCGCCGCCGGGATGGGCCGGGTGCGCAACGCGCTGCGCGCGCTGGCGCTGACCGATCCGCGCCCGGCCGCCGTCCTGTCCGGCCTGGACCGCCTGTTCAGCGCCACCGAACTCGAAGAACAGGTTACAACGGTCACCTACCTGGTAATCGACCCTGAGACGGGAGAAGGGCAGGCGGGAAATGCCGGGCACCTGCCGACCCTGGTGATGAGACCCGGCGCGATGCCCGTCCTGGACGAGGCCGAGGCGGGCACGCCGCTCGGCTGGCCGAGTCCGCGCAGGCAGCACGCATTCCGGCTGCCGCCGGGCAGTACGGCCGTTTTCTATTCGGACGGCCTCGTGGAGAACCGCAGGCGCGGTCTCAACACGGGCCTGGACGAGATCGTCCGGGTGGCCGCAGACGCCCAGGAGGAGCAGCTGACCGAGCCCGGCCAGTTGCTTCAGTACCTGGTAGACCATATGCTCGCCGGCCATGAGCAGGACGATGACGTGACTGTGCTGGTCATGCACGTTCCCGGCACTCCGCAGGGAACGGCGGGCGATCAGGGCGGCTCCGGGAGCCGCGAGGCACGACAGCGGCGGGCGCCCCGTTGAGGGGGGAACGACGTACGCGTACAAGGCACTCCCACAGGACGCCTATCGTGGTGAGAAGGAGGAGGCTAGCGGGTTGATGTTGATGTCAGCAGGATCCCCAGGCCTGCTTCCGCACACGGTCCAGGCGTCAATACCCTCGCGGGAGGGGCCGATTAACGCGATGCGTATGCAGCTCAGCCAAGCTACCCAGCGAAGGAAGAGGTGACCGTGGTGGTGACCGCTGCCAATTCCGCGGCGCGCAAGCGCGCTAGGGCAAACGGCTCCGCGGGCCGGGACTCGCGGGTGTCCGACCGGGGAAGCGACACGTCCGACATGACTGAGCAGCAGCCCGCGCCGTCGGGTAACGGCAGGGCGGCCAAGGGCCGCGGCCGTTCCGGCGGAACCGGGCGGAGGGCCGCGAAGGCGCGCGAAGAACTTTCCGCCGTGGGCGCGGGTTCCGCCGCTCCCGCGACCGTCGTCCCCTCTCAGGATTCGCCGGCCGAGCTTTCGGTCGTGGACGACCTCGACGAGGGCACGGACGAAACCGAACTCGGCGAGATCGAGGACTTCGATGAAGCGGACCTCTCAGACGATGACCTGGAGGCCGCGGACGAGTCGTCCGACGACGGCTCCGACGATGACGACTCCGACGGAGCCACCGACAGTGACACCGCCGGCGCCGACGATGAGGCCGAGGGCGACGACGAAGCCGAGGGCGACGACGATGGCGTCAGCCCGGTGACCGCCGTGGCCGCGCCTGACGCGAAGACCGCCGGTCCCGAGCAGAAGCCCAAGGACGGCACCAAGCCCGAGGGCGAAGAAGAAGAGATTTTCGTCTTCAACGACGACGACGAGGACCTGCCCGCGGCCCAGGTCGCGGTGGCCGGGGCGACCGCCGACCCGGTCAAGGACTACCTCAAGCAGATCGGCAAGGTGCCCCTGCTCAACGCCGAGCAGGAAGTTGAGCTGGCCAAGCGGATCGAGGCGGGCCTGTTCGCCGAGGAGAAGCTGGCCGAGGGCACGTCCGGGCTCAACAACGACCAGCGGATCGACCTGGAGTGGATCGCCGAGGACGGCCGCCGGGCCAAGAACCACCTGCTGGAGGCCAACCTCCGTCTTGTGGTCTCGCTGGCCAAGCGGTACACCGGCCGCGGAATGCTGTTCCTGGACCTGATCCAGGAGGGCAACCTCGGTCTCATCCGCGCGGTCGAGAAGTTCGACTACACCAAGGGCTACAAGTTCTCCACGTACGCCACCTGGTGGATCCGGCAGGCCATAACGCGGGCGATGGCCGACCAGGCCCGTACGATCCGCATCCCGGTTCACATGGTCGAGGTCATCAACAAGCTGGCGCGGGTGCAGCGCCAGATGCTGCAGGACCTCGGGCGGGAACCGGCTCCGGAAGAGCTGGCCGTCGAGCTGGACATGACGCCGGAGAAGGTCGTCGAGGTGCAGAAGTACGGCCGCGAGCCGATCTCCCTGCACACTCCGCTCGGCGAGGACGGCGACAGCGAGTTCGGTGACCTGATCGAGGACTCCGAGGCCATCCAGCCGGGCGAGGCGGTGTCGTTCACGCTGCTGCAGGAGCAGTTGCACTCGGTGCTGGACACGCTGTCCGAGCGCGAGGCGGGCGTGGTCTCCATGCGGTTCGGCCTGACCGACGGCCAGCCGAAGACGCTGGACGAGATCGGCAAGGTCTACGGGGTCACCCGCGAGCGGATCCGCCAGATCGAGTCCAAGACGATGTCCAAGCTCCGTCACCCGTCCCGGTCTCAGGTCCTGCGCGACTACCTGGACTAGAACCGGGTTCCTCGGAACCTGAAGCGACCCCGGCCCGGCGTGCTGCCCGGCCGGGGTCGCCTGCTTGCGGGCCCTGCCCACCGTGACTGAAAGGGGCGTGCGATGCCGGTTACGCGGCTCATCGAGCAAGGGGACGCGGAGGCGCTCGCCGCCCTCCTGACGGCCAACCGGGAGTTCCTCGAGCCATGGGAGCCCGAACACGACGAGAGCTTTTTCACGCTTGCGCGGCAGCGGGCGGTCATCCGCCGGCATCTTGAGGAGCACGTGCGCGGGCAGACGGTCCCGTTCGCGATCCTGGACGAGTCCGGGGACCTGGCCGGGCGCATCACGCTCAACGGGGTTGTCCGGGGCGCGTTCCAGTCAGCGAGCGTCGGTTACTGGGTCAGCCGGGAACGCAACGGCCGCGGTCTCGCGACCGCGGCCGTCGCCGATGTTATTTCCTATGCGTTCGGGCCGGTCGGCCTGCACCGGCTGCAGGCGGAAACGCTGCCGCACAACGTCCGCTCGCAGCGGGTCCTGGCCCGGAACGGGTTCCGCCCGTTCGCGCTGGCGCCCGGGTTCCTGAAGATCGAAGGCAGATGGCAGGACCATGTCCTGTTCCAGCTGCTGAACGAATCCTGCTAGCCCGGGCCCGGGCCCGGGAACGGCGACGCGCCCGATGGCGGAATTCCGTCATCGGGCGCGCGCCAGTTGGCTCGGTTCGCCAGCTCGTCGTCTCGCTAGAGCCTGTCGCTCGCTATAGCTCAGTCCTTCTCAGGCTCGTTCAGGCGCTGCGTCTCGTCCTGGATGTCTACGGCCACCTTCTTCAGGGCGGGCAGGTGCTCCCGGCTGTGGTGGGCACAGAAGAGAAGCTCGCCTGAATTCGGAAGCAGGACGCGGACGTATGCCTGTGCGCCGCAGCGGTCGCAAACGTCCAGGGCGGTCAGCGGCTTGGTGGGGGCTATGGCTCCGGTCACGTCGCCTTCCTCGTCTCATGCCCTCCGGCTTGTCGTCCGGCTGGCTTCGGGTTGAGTACTAGTGCCTTACAGCACAGCACAACACATACCCTCGCGGGAGGCTTCCCGACTCGGGCCGGTGTACGCCAGAAGCGAAACGGCTGCATACGATCGCATGACCAGGACAAATCCCGCCTTTTCACTATCCGGCACCTACACCACCGACCGGGTAGTCGTCGGTGAGATACCCGTGCGGTTCATGTGATAGCTACCCCCCGGCGGTCATCGTGACACATTTGCCCGCAACTACCCGATCCCGCCCTCCGCGGCCAAGTCCGTGTGGCATACGCCGGAATCCGCCGGCCGTCGACTAACCTTCGGTACAGTGCTATGACCGCATGTACTTTCGAGAGGAGACCGCCCGCCCGTGTCGCCACTTACCGTTGATTCAGATCGGGTGGCCGCGGACCACGCCCCGGCTGATTCCTATACCGCCCGCCACCTGTCGGTGCTGGAAGGCCTGGAGGCTGTCCGCAAGCGGCCGGGCATGTACATCGGTTCCACCGATGGGCGGGGTCTCCAGCACTGTCTGTGGGAGATTTTCGATAACTCGGTCGACGAGGCCATCGGCGGCTACTGCAACCGGATCGAGGTCATCCTGCACTCCGACGGCTCGGCCGAGGTGCGGGACAACGGCCGGGGCATCCCCGTGGACACCGAGCGCAAGACCAAGCTGTCCGGGGTGGAAGTCGTCTACACCCGGCTCCACGCGGGCGGGAAGTTCGGCGGCGGCTCCTACACCGCCTCCGGCGGCCTGCACGGCGTCGGCGCCAGCGTGGTCAACGCCCTGTCGGCCCGGCTGGACGTCGAGGTGGACCGGGACGGGAAGACCTGGGCCGCCAGCTTCCGCCGCGGCGTGACCGGCGAGTTCAGCGCCGAAGGGCCGGACGCCAAGTTCAGCCGCCGCTCCGGGCTGCGCAAGGACGGCAAGGTGCCCGCCAGCAAGACCGGCACCCGGGTGCGGTTCTGGCCCGACCGGCAGGTGTTCATCAAGGATGCCGTCTTCAGCTTCCAGATCCTGGACGAGCGGGCCCGGCAGACCGCGTACCTGGTCCCGGGACTGACCATCGTACTCCGCGACGAGTCGGCCGAGGGCGAGGAGCCGAAGCGGGCGGAGTACCGCTTCGACGGCGGCATCGGGGAGTTCTGCCAGCACCTGTCGTCCGGCGAGCCCCTCACCGAGGTGCTGCGCCTGGCGGGCGACGGCACGTTCACCGAGACGATCCCGGTGCTGGACGACCGCGGGCACATGACGCCGACCGAGGTGCAGCGCACCCTCGACGTGGACGTCGCGGTCCAGTGGAACTCCGGGTACGACACGGTCACCCGCTCGTTCGTGAACGTCATCGCCACCCCGCATCACGGCACCCACGTCACCGGCTTCGACCGCGCGGTGCTCAAGACCCTGAACGAGCAGATGCGGGCGGCCCGGGTCCTCAAGAACAGCGACGACCCCGTCACCAAGGACGACGTCCTGGAGGGCCTGGTCGCCGTGGTGTCGGTCCGGGTCCCGGAGCCCCAGTTCGAGGGCCAGACCAAGGAGGTCCTGGGCACCCCGGCCGCGACCCGGATCGTGCAGCGGGTGGTCAGCGAACGGCTCAGGGAATACTTCGAGAACCCGCCCCGCGGCGCGAAGCAGCAGGCCCGCGCCGTGCTGGACAAGGTGGCCGCCGCGGCCAAGACTCGCATCGCCGCCCGTGAGCACCGGGAAAACCAGCGCCGCAAGAGCGCGCTCGCCAGTTCCAGCCTCCCGGCCAAGCTGGTGGACTGCCGCTCCTCCGACGACCGCAGCGAACTGTTCATCGTCGAGGGGGACTCCGCGCTGGGCACGGCCAAGCTGGCCCGCAACTCCGAGTTCCAGGCGCTGCTCCCGATTCGCGGCAAGATCCTCAACGTGCAGAAGGCCAGCACGGCCGACATGCTCAAGAACGCCGAGTGCTCCTCGATCATCCAGGTCATCGGGGCCGGCTCCGGCACCACCTTCGACCTGGACTCCGCCCGCTACCAGCGCGTCATCTTCATGGCCGACGCCGACGTGGACGGATCGCACATCCGGACCCTGCTGCTGACGCTGTTCCACAAGACCATGCGCCCGATGCTGGAGGCGGGCCGGGTGTTCGCCGCGGTCCCGCCGCTGCACCGGATCGAGCTGTCCAACCCGCGCAAGGGGCAGCAGAAGTACACCTACACCTATTCCGACTCGGAGCTGAAGCGGACGCTCCTGGAGCTCGAGGGCAAAGGGCAGCGCTGGAAGGAACCGGTCCAGCGGTACAAGGGCCTCGGCGAAATGGACGCCGACCAGCTCGCGGAGACCACGATGGACCCGCGCCACCGCATGCTGCGCCGGATCCGCATCGAGGACGCCGAGGCCGCGACGAGCGTCTTCAGCCTGCTGATGGGCAGCGAGGTCGCGCCCCGCCGGGAGTTCATCATCAGCGGCGCCTCCGAACTCGACATGTCCCGCATCGACACCTGATACCTGAACCAGGACACCACCCATGCCACCACGCCGCGGCCGCACCGCCACGCCGCCTCCGGAAGAGGACTTCGAAGAGAACATCGTCGATATCGATGTCTCCGAGGAGATGCGCACCAGCTACCTCGAGTACGCCTACAGCGTCATCTACTCGCGGGCGCTGCCCGACGCCCGGGACGGGCTCAAGCCCGTGCAGCGGCGCATTCTCTACCAGATGAACCAGATGGGGCTGCGCCCGGACCGCGGGCACGTCAAGTGCGCCCGCGTGGTCGGCGACGTGATGGGCCGCCTGCACCCGCACGGCGACTCGGCGATCTACGACGCCCTGGTCCGCCTGACCCAGCAGTGGGCGATGAGGGTGCCCCTGGTCGACGGCCACGGGAACTTCGGCTCCCTCGGCGGCGACGACTCGCCCGCCGCGATGCGGTACACCGAGTGCCGTCCCACCCAGGCCGCGATGTCGATGGTCGAGTCGATCGAGGAGGAGACCGTCGAGTTCGGCCCGAACTACGACGGCCAGGAGGAAGAGCCGCAGGTTCTTCCGTCCGCCATCCCGAACCTCCTGGTCAACGGAACCGCGGGCATCGCCGTCGGCATGGCCACCAACATGGCGCCGCACAACCTGGGCGAGGTCGTCGCGGCGGCCCGCTATCTGCTCAAGCACCCGAACGCCAGCCTTGAGCAGCTCATGAAGTACATCCCGGGCCCCGACCTGCCGACCGGCGGCCGGATCACCAACCTGGACGGAGTCCGGGAGGCGTACGCCACCGGCCGCGGGATCTTCCGGACCCGGGCCACGGTGAAGATCGAGCAGATCACCTCGCGCAAGACCGGCCTCGTCGTCACCGAACTGCCCTACAACGTGGGCCCCGAGAAGGTCATCAGCCGGATCAAGGACCTGGTCCAGAACAAGAAGATCCAGGGCATCTCCGACCTCAAGGACCTCACCGACCGGACCAAGGGCCTCCAGCTCGTCATCGAGATCCGCAGCGGGTACAACCCGGAGGCGGTGCTGGCCGAGCTTTACCGGCTGACGCCGATGGAAGAGACGTTCGGCATCAACAACGTCGCCCTGGTCGACGGCCAGCCGCGGACGCTCGGCCTGCACGAGATGCTGTCGATCTGGGTCGATCACCGCCTCGACGTGGTGACCCGGCGCAGCGAGTACCGCCGCCGCAAGCGCGAGGAGCGCCTGCACCTCGTCGACGGCATCCTCATCGCGCTGCTCAACATCGACGAGGTCATCCGGCTCATCCGCAACAGCGACGACTCCGCCGCCGCCAAGAGCGGCCTGAAGGAGACCTACGAGCTCTCCGACGTCCAGGCCCAGTACATCCTGGACACGCCGCTGCGCCGCCTGACCCGGTACGACAAGCTGGAGCTCGAGCAGGAGCAGGAGCGGCTGCGCGCCGAGATCGCCGAACTGACCGAGATCCTCACCTCGGACGAGCGCCTCCGCCAGGTCGTCGGCCAGGAGATGCAGGAGGTGTCGAAGAAGTTCGCGACCCCCCGCCGCACCACCCTGAGCGACGGCGGCGAGGCGGTCGCCGCCGAGGTCCCGCTGGAGATGGCGGACGACCCGTGCACCGTGGTGATGTCCGCGACCGGCCTGGTCTCGCGCTTCGCCGCCGGGACGGCCGGTTCCGAGCCGCCCGGGGCCTCCGCGGACGACTCCGGGTCCGCCGGCGGCGACCGCGCTCCGCAGGACGACATCGTCGGCTGCGTCGTGAACACGTCCGCGCGGGCCGAGATCGGCGCCGTCACCACGGCCGGGCGGATGATCAAGATGGACGTGATCGAGGTGCCGCTGACCGGCGAGCACGACATCGCGGAGTTCGTCACCCTGGACGAGGACGAGAAGGTCCTCACCCTGGCGTCCCTGGACCCCGAGGCGGGCACGGTCGCCCTGGGCACGGCCGGGGGCGTGGTCAAGCGCGTAGCCCCGGACTACCCGGGCAACCGCGACGAGTTCGAGATCATCACCCTCAAGGACGACGACCGCCTGATCGGCGCGGTCCAGGTCCCCGCCGACGAGGCGGAGCTGGTGTTCGTCACCAGCGACGCCCAGCTCCTGAAGTTCCCGGCGGCCGCGGTCCGCCCGCAGGGCCGCCCGGCCGGCGGGATGGCCGGCATCCGCCTGTCCGAGGGCGCGGAGGCTATCTGGTTCAGCGCCGTCGTCCCCGCTCCCGTCGGCGGCGCGGCCGCGGATGACGAGGTGATCGTCGTGACCGCGGCGGGCCAGGATCAGGGCCTGCCCGGCACCGGCGGGATCAGCCTCAAGATCACCCCGCTCTCCGAGTACCCGGCCAAGGGCCGGGCCACCGGCGGCGTCCGCTGCCAGCGCTTCCTCAAGGGCGAGGACCGCCTGGTCCTGGCCTGGGTCGGCACCGAGCCCCTCGTCGCCATCACCGAACGTGGTATCCAGATCGACATCTCGGAGATGCGGGCCAAGCGCGACGGCTCCGGCTTCCAGATCACCCGCCCCCTGGCCCACCTGGGCACCGCGAAGCGTCCCGGCTAGCGCCGGCCCGGCGAAGCGCCCCGGCCGGGCCCGCAGGCCCGCAACGGGACCGAAGGTGTCGCTATAGCGTCCCCTCAGGTCCCGTTGCTGTCGCTGGGACTGTTAGTCGCTGGGGCTGTTAGAGGATGGGGCGCGCGCCGACCAGGCCGAGCGCGTGCACGGCCAGCCGGCAGCCGCTGGACAGAGCCTCGGCCGGCGGCTTCTTGTCCAGCCACGCGGGCAGGAACCCGGCGACGAACGCGTCGCCCGCGCCCGTGCCGTCGACGATCCGCTCCACCGCCGGGGCCTGGGCCCGCACTGCGGGACGGCCGTTGGCGTAGAACAGGGCACCGTCCGCGCCCATCTTGACGACCACCTGCGGGTACCAGGCGGTGAGCACCCGGGCCGCGGCCTCGGGATCATCCCGCCCGGTCAGGATCTTGGCCTGGGCCGTGTTCACGAACAGCAGCACCGCGTTGGACGAGAGCTCGAGGAACGGCTCGGCGCCGCCCCGCTCCAGCGGCGCCGCCGACCCGGCGTCCACCGAAGTCGACATGCCGGTCCGGCCCGCGAAGTCCAGCGCGGCCAGGGCGGCCGCCCGCGACCACTCGGACAGGAGCGTGTAGCCCGACAGGTGCAGGTGCGCTCCCGGTGTGAACAGGTCGTGCGGAAGGTCGTCCGGGGACAGCGCCGAGTTCGCGCCCGGGTCTGACAGCATTGTCCGCTCGCCCTTGTGGGTCACCATGACGACACACGTGCCGGTGTGCCGCTCCGGGTCCATGACCAGGCGGGCGTCCACGCCGTAGCCCATCAGTTCCATATCGCGGTTACGGCCGGTGATGTCTGCCCCGCGTCTGCCGATGAACGCGGTATCGACGCCATCGGCGCCGAGCCAGGCGGCCACGTTGGCACCGGAGCCTCCGCCGTGGGTCGTCACCTTGGCGGGAGTGTCACTGCCGCGGGAAAGGGGCAGGGTCGCCTGCGCGAGCGTGTCTGTCATCAGGTCACCGATGACGACGATGCGGGCCATGGTCGTCTTCACCTCATCATTGCGATCACCAGGAGGTGGGCCGCTCCCGGCGGGAACGACCGGGAGGCGGCATTAAAGCTGTTCGGGGGACTCCTAACGGTATCGGGATTCCCCCTTGGCCGGCCACCGCCTCCGGCAGCGCGATTATGAAGTTGTTAACACTCCTCGCGCTCAGCCGGCCAGGAAGGAGAGGCGAACCTGACGGTCCGGGTTGTCGACGTTCACGTCGACCAGGGCGATCGACTGCCACGTGCCGAGTTCCAGGCGGCCGCCCAGCACCGGGATGGTGGCGTACGGCGGGATGAACGCGGGCATGACGTGCGACCGGCCGTGGCCCTCGCTGCCGTGGGCGTGCCGCCAGCGGTCATCCGCGGGCAGCAGGTCGCCCAGCGCCGACAGAAGATCCGGGTCGCTGCCCGACCCGAGTTCGATCAGCGCGACTCCCGCGGTGGCGTGCGGCACGAACACGTGCAGCAGCCCGTCCCCGTCCCCGCCCTGGGAAGCGCTGTCGGCGGAGGCCTGACGGGCGAATTCGGCGCACTCGGAGGTGATGTCGGCGACGGTGTCCCGCCCGCCGGTCCGGACCCGGATGATCTCGCTCTTCATGGCGGCCATTATCGCCCATGCCCGAATAATGGTAGTTCGATGCTTATGCAGAGCTTGCGCGGACGGCCGAAGGGGCAGGATGAGGGGGACCTTCGGGCACGGATTGGGAATTAACTGTGGTCGTCTGGCATTATTAGAAGCAAATGAGCACTTCAGCTGCGAGGCGCTTCCCGGTAACGGTGACCCGCCTCCCCACCACACGCTGCCAGATCTGCGAGCGCACTCTGGCATACCGCCCCGGCGAGGCGAGCAGCGTCCTGACCGAGCATTACCGGCGGACGCACCCCGAGGCCCTCGGCCTCGTTGCCGAGACCGAGGAATAACACCGGGGGAATTTACAGAAAAACCGCCCCGGCATCGGATTGCCGGAGCGGTCTTTCGTACTGCTGGCTCAGTGCCCGTAGACGGGAATGAGCAGTCCGCGCCCGATGGTGTGGAAACGCAGGTTGAACCCGGCGACGGCGGGCGAGACGTCCGAGTCAATGCCGAGCTTCTCGGAATCCACGGCGTGGACGGCGAACACATACCGGTGCGCCGGGTCGCCCGCGGGCGGCGCCGCGCCGCCGAAGTCCTTGGTGCCGTAGTCATTCCGCACGTGGAACGCGCCTGCCGGCAGCCCGGAGTCGCCGGTCGCCCCGGCGCCCGCGGCCAGGGACGTCACCGACACCGGAATGTCGATCGCGACCCAGTGCCAGAACCCGGAACCAGTCGGCGCGTCCGGGTCGAAGCAGGTCACGGCGAAGCTCTTGGTCTCCGCCGGGAACCCGGACCAGGCCAGCTGGGGAGAGATGTTCTGACCTGTCATGCCGAAGACATTGGCGACCTGCTTGTCGCCCATCTGCTTGCCCGCCGCGACGTCCTCGCTGGTCACGGTGAAGGACGGGACCTTCGGCAGGAAATCGTACGGAAGCGGTGCCTGATCGGCCATTGGTGTACCTCCCTTGGTGTCTTCGCCAACGCTATTACCCGGAGCCCGCTGGCATGCAGGGGACTCGGCGGTGTCCCCGCCCGCCGCGGCCCCGGAACCGGCTGCCCCTCCGTGTGATCTGGTACACGTGTGACGGAACCGGACCGCCGGACGCTGGTAAGAGTCCAGGCGTATCCGTAAGGAATGCCGATGGTGTGGATAAGTGAACGACAACATCGGGTAGGCAGCTAACGAGATGAGCTCCATCGACAAGACCGTCGAAGCGGTGGACCGCTTTCAGCAGCGCAAGCCGTGGCTGGCGTTTCCGGTTGCGGTCTGGAAAAAGTTCAACGACGACCAGGCCGGGCACCTTGCCGCGCTCATCACCTACTACGCGGTGGCCGCCATCTTCCCGCTGCTGCTGATACTGGGCACGGTACTGAACATCACGCTGGGCAACCATCCCGAGCTGCGCGCGAAGCTCCTGAACTCGGCGCTGTCCCAGTACCCGGTGGTCGGGCCGGAGATCCAGGACAATCTCGGGCAGATCAACGGCACCGGGCTGGCCCTGGTCTTCGGCTTCGTGATCCTGGTCTACGGGTCCAGGGGCGCCGCCGCCGCCATGCAGCGGTCCATGTGCGACATCTGGGACGTGCCCCGCGAAGAACGGCCCGGTTTCCCCGTCTCGCTCGGCTACAATGCCCTCTTGACGATCACGGTCGGAAGCGGATTCATGCTGACGACCTTCATCTCCGGTCTCGCGGGCGGCGCGGGGCATCTGCTCACCGGGATAGGGGCCCACGCGGGTGCGATAATTGTCTCATTCGTGTTGAACGTGGGAATGTTCTGGCTCTCGTTCCGGTTGGCTAGCGTGCGGAAGATCCCGTATCGGGAGCTGCGGGGCGGCGCGATCGCCGCCGCCGTCGTGTGGCAGGTACTTCAGCTGGCAGGAGGCTATGTCGTCGCCCATCAGCTGCACCGGGCATCGGCTCTGTACGGCACGTTCGGGGTAGTCATCGGCCTCATGGCGTGGGTGTACCTGCAAGCTGAAGTTACGTTGTACGCAGCGGAAATTGATGTGGTCCTGGTTCGGAAGCTATGGCCGAGGTCGCTAAAGTCCGATGACGGGGATCAGCCGCACGTACCGGGGCAAAGAAGCAATCCGGACCGCGTGGGCACCGCTGACGGGTCAGATAGCTCAGGGACGAAAGTGGCATGACGGAACACACTAACCCCCCGCACGTGATTATCATCGGCGCCGGATTCGCCGGCCTGTCGGTGGTGGACAACCTGCGCAAGGCGGGCGTTCGCGTGACGGTAATTGACAAGAACTTGTACAGCGCGTTCCAGCCGCTGCTGTACCAGGTGGCGACCGGGGGCCTGAACCCCGGGGACGTCGCCTACCCGGTCGGCGGCTTCGCCGCCCGGCGCGGGGCCCGGTACATCCGGGGCGAGCTGTCGGCGGTCGACACCGATGCCCGGCGGGTCACCCTCGATGACGGGCGCACGCTGGACTACGACTACCTGGTGGTGGCGACCGGGGTAGCGGCGAACTACTTCGGCCTCCCGGGCGCGGCCGAGTACACGTTCGGCCTGTACAACCGGGGCGACGCCATCGTGCTGCGCGACCACATCATGAACGGTTTCGAGCGGCTCAGCGCCTCCGACACCGGCGACCAGGAGTTCTCGGTCACCGTGGTCGGCGGCGGCGCCACCGGCGTGGAGCTGGCCGGCACTCTAGGCGAGCTGCGCTCGGAGGTCCTGAAGGTCACGTTCCCCGACGTCAACCCGGAGCGGGTCCACGTGCGGCTCATCGAGATGGCGCCCGCGCTGCTGATGCCGTTCGACGACAAGCTGCGCGAGTACGCGCGCAAGCAGCTGGAGAACCGCGGCGTCGACGTCCTGCTGAACACCAAGATCGAGTCGGTGAAGGCCGGCCGGGTGATCCTCGAGGGCGACAAGGAACTGCGCAGCGACCTGACCGTGTGGGCGGCGGGAGTGGCCGCGCCGTCCTACGTGAAGGACTGGGGCCTGCCCCAGGGACGCGGCGGCCGGATCGAGGTCGGCTCCGACCTCCGGGTGAAGGGCAACGACCGGGTCTTCGCCGCCGGGGACATCGCGGTGAATCCGGAAGCGCCCCTGCCGCAGCTGGCCCAGCCGGCGCTGCAGGAGGGCAAGCACATCGCCGAGCAGATCAAGGCGCTGCTCACGGGCGGGGAGACGGCGTCCTTCTCCTACTACGACAAGGGCACGATGGCGACGATCGGCCGCCGGTCCGCCGTCGTGCAGCTGCCCAAGGGCCCGAAGTTCACCGGGACGTTCGCCTGGCTGTCCTGGCTGGCGCTGCACCTGTTCTACCTGCTGGGCCTGCGCAACCGGGTCTCCACGATGATCAACCTCAGCTGGCGGTACCTGGCCTGGGGCCAGGGCAGCGGGGCCATCGTCGGCGACGAGCCGTCGAGGCCGCTGCCGACCGAGTCGGAGCCGTCCGCCGTGGGGGCCGCCAAGCCGGAGGCCGCCCCGGCCGCTTCGGCCGGCTCGGTGAAGGAGCACGACGAGGAGACCGTCTCCGACAAGGCGTAGTAGCCTTGTCCGCATGGGCGTAAGGACGAGAAAAGGGCTGGTCGCGGCCGCCATGGCCGCGGCCGCCCTGCTGGCGGGCTGTTCATCGAGCGGATCGCCGGCCTCCGGTGCCCAGGGCGGAGGGGGTTCCTCGAACATCGCGGCGGAACAGAACCCGAATCTGGACCTGGGGAACTCCGTCGGCGGCCCGGCCCCCGACTTCCGGCTGACCAACCAGTTCGGCCAGCCCATGTCGCTGAGCCAGTTCCGCGGCAAGGTCACCGTGCTCTCCTTCGACGACGCGAAATGCACCGACGTGTGCCCGCTCACCTCGGAGAGCCAGCTGCTGGCCAAGGAGTACCTCGGCAAGGCCGGGGAGAACGTGCAACTGCTCGGCGTGGACGCGAACCCGACGGCCAGCAAGGTCTCGGATGTCATGTCCTACACCCGCGCGCACGGCATGACCAATCAGTGGGACTTCCTCACCGGCTCCAGCGCTCAGCTCAAGAAGATCTTCAAGGCGTACCACGTCGCCGACCTGGTCCAGGACGGGGACATCGAGCACACCCCGGCCGTGTACGTCATCAGCCAGCAGGGCAAGCTCGAGAAGCTCTACGTCACGCAGATGGCCTACGACAGCGTCGGCCAGTCGGCCCAGGTGATCGCTCAGGAAATCTCGTCGCTGCTGCCGGGGCACCCGAAGCTGGCCAGCCGGCAGTCGCTGGCCACGGTCACCCCGTACGCGCCGGGGACGCCCGTCTCGCTGCCGTCAGCCGTCGGCGGTCCCGCGGTGGCGCTGGGCGGCCGCAAGGAGCGCCTGGTGGTCTTCTTCGCCACGTGGCTGGATTACGTGTCCGACCTCAAGGGCGAGCTGACCTCCCTTAACTCCTACGCCTCCGCCGCCTCGTCCAGGCACCTGCCCCCGCTGACGGCGGTGGACGAGACCTCGACCGAGCCGTCGGCCTCGGCGGTGAAGTCCTATCTCGCCAAGGCCGGGAAGCTGCGCTACCCGGTGGCCCTGGACCCGACGGGCCGTCTCGCGGACGGCTATCAGGTCCAGGACCAGCCCTGGCTCGCCCTCGTCAGCTCCTCCGGCAAGATCACCTGGTCCCACGACGGCTGGCTCCCGGTGTCGCAGATCGAGAAGGCCGCCGCCGCTCACCCCTAGCCGCGCCGGCTATCCCGGGGACGGGAGGAGCTCGAAGTCGGCGAAGTCGAAGCCGGGAGCCACCACGCAGCTCACCAGGACCTCGGCGTCCCCCGCCGGGCGGGCCGACTGCCAGTGACCGCCGGGGATCACGTGCTGCGGGACCTGCCCCGCGGCCAGATCCGGCCCCAGCGTGATGACGGTTCCGGACACCGGGCGGTCCCCGGTCCCGCCGGTTTCCAGGGTCAGCGGGCCGCCCGAGTGCCACAGCCACGCCTCGTCCGACCGGACCCGGTGCCAGCGTGATTCCTCCCCGGGGCAGAGCAGGAAGTAGATCCCGGTCGCGGCCGATCTCGGCCCCGGGTACCCGGCGGGCACCGACTCGGGCCCGGCCCGCCAGGTTTCCCGGTACCAGCCGCCCTCCGGATGCGGCCGGAGATCCAGCAGTTCGGCGGTGCCCGGCCGTCCAGGTGAAGTCTCCATGCCCTCATTCTGGCCGACCCGGAAACCGTGCCCCGCCCCGGAGCAGCGGCCGGGGCGCCCGGAGGCTAGCTCAGCCCCCACTCCTTGGCCAGAAGCTCGAAGGAGCGGACGCGGTCAGCGTGCCGGTAGGTGATGGTCGTGGTGAGAAGCTCGTCGGCGGCGGTGGCCCGCTGGAGGACGCGCAGCTGCTCGGCCACGGACGAGGGCGTGCCCGCGAACTGGGTGCTGGTCCGGTCGGCGACCAGTTCGTGATCGGAGTCGGTCCACTTCGCGAGCGTGGCGCCGGTCGTCGCCGGCGACGCGAACTTCATCGCGCCCTCGCCCGACCGGACGGAACGGACCCACATCCCGTACGGCCGGGCCAGTTCCCTCGCCTCGTCCTCGGTCGGCGCGACCACGACGTCGGCGGAGACCATGACGTGCGGCTGATCCAGCACCGACGACGGCCGGAACGCGTCCCGGTAGGCCGAGACCGCCTCGAGCACGGTGGCGGGGGAGACGTGGTAGTTGGCGGCGAACGGCAGCCCGAGGGCCCCGGCGACCCGGGCGCTCTGCCCGGCGCTGGAGCCGAGGATCCACAGCTCGGCGTCGGCCCCCTCACCGGGGGCCGGCCTCATGGAAACCCCGTCGGGGGACTCCCAGGTCCCGGTCAGGAAGGCCAGGATGTCGTTGAGCTGGTCGCCGAAGTCGGGGGTCTCCGCGCCCGGCTGCTGCAGCAGCTTGCCGCTGATCCCGGCCCGCGGTGACCGCAGCAGGTGCTGATGCGAGTACGGCGGCGGGATCAGCAGCCCGTTGAC
>WRBL01000036.1 GCA_009784565.1 Streptosporangiales bacterium
TCGGCGGGGCCTTCCACCAGCTTGACGCGTCCAGGTTCGAGTACCCGAACCTGCCCAGCTACATGATCTTCGACCAGGGGACTGCCGGGAAATTCGGCGTCTTCGGGCTGCCGCCCGGCGCCGGGGTTCCGGACTGGGTCACGCGGGCCGCGACGCTCGGCGAACTGGCGGCCAGGCTAGGGCTTCCCGCTGACAAGGTCGCGGAGACCGTCAAGCGCTTCAATGACAACGCAAGCGCCGGGACCGACCCCGATTTCGGCCGCGGGAGCAGCGCGTTCGACCGGTTCCCCGGAGGACGGACGACGGGGGACCCCGGGTCGCCGCTGTCCACGCTGGGGCCGGTCGAGACAGCCCCGTTCTACGGCGTCGAGGTGCACTCCTCGCTGCTCGGCACGAAGGGCGGGCCGCGCACCGATACCGAGGGCCGGGTCCTGGACGTCGACGGGGACGTGATCAGCGGGCTGTACGCGGCGGGCAACGCCATGGCCAGCCCGACCGGAATGGTCTACGGCGGCGCCGGGGCGACCCTCGCCGTCGCCGGCGTGTGGGGAATGCTCGCCGGCCGGGCCGCGGCCACCGACCACCAGACCCCTCAGGAAGGATGAAGCCGATGACCGAAACGGCGACTGAAGCCGCCGCGACCGACGCCGCCGGGATCTTCACGCACTGGCTGACGCGCTTCGCGGCGGCGGTGCGGGACGGTTCCGCCGAGGACCTCGCCGGCCTCCTGGACCCGGAGGCCACCTGGCGGGACTTCATGGCCTTCCCGTGGGACTTCCACCACACCGTCGGGCGGGACGAGACCGTCGCGCGTTTCCTCGAGCTGAGCAAGACTCAGGACGCGTCCGGCTTCACGGTCAGCCAGGAGCAGGCCCCCTTCGCCGCCGGGACCCGGATCAACGGGTTCTTCGACTTCACCACCAGGGACCGCACCGACCGCGGCTACGTGGCGCTGGTCCCCGACGGGGACCGGTTCATCGCGTCGGTCCTGCAGACCCAGGTCACCGGACTGCTCGACCATCCCGAGCGGACCCGCCACAACCGCGATGAGGGCAAGGTCTACGGCGTCGTGCCGGGCCGCACCCGCTGGTCCGCCGACCGGGGCCAGGAGGCCGCCTTCGCCGACCGCGACCCCGCGGTGCTCATCCTCGGGGCCGGGCACAACGGCCTGTCCATCGCCGCGCGGCTGCGAGCGCTCGACGTGCCGGCCCTGGTCATCGACCGGGAAGAGCGCGTCGGGGACACCTGGCGCAACCGGTACGCGTCGCTGGCCCTGCACAGCACCACCTACGGCGATCACCTGCCCTACCTGCCGCTCCCGCCGACGTGGACCGCGCACACCCCCAAGGACAAGTTCGCGGACCTGCTGGAGTCCTACGCGACGCTGATGGACCTCAACGTGTGGACTTCCACGACCTTCCTCAAGGGTCACTACGACGAGGCCGAACGGCGCTGGGTGATCCAGGTCCGGCGCGGCGACGGGTCGGTCCGGACACTGCGCCCGCGGCACTTCGTCGTGGCCGGCGGCCTGTACGGAGTGCCCAAGATCCCCCAGCTCAAGGGGATGGAGACCTTCACGGGCGTGGCGGCGCACTCCGACGAGTTCCAGGACGGCGACGCCTACGAGGGCAAGCGCGCCCTGGTGATCGGCGCCGGCGTCAGCGGCCATGAGCTGGCCCACGACCTGTGCGAGCACGGCGCCGACGTGACCATGCTGCAGCGGAGCTCGACGTACGTCATCACCTACGGCACGTATCACAAGTGCTTTTCCACGCTGTTCACCGAGGACATGCCCTACTCGGCGGACATCGGCGACCAGATGGCCTACGCGCTGCCGCCCGAGCGGTCGGACGAGAACAGCAAGGCACTCACCCGGCAGGCCGCCGAGGCCGACAAGGACCTGCTCGATCAGCTCCAGGCGCGCGGGTTCAAGATCAACATGGGTCCGGACGGCGGCGGGATCCTGGCCGCGATCAACAACGGCATGGACTCCTACCAGATCGACATCGGCGCGTCCCAGCTCATCGCGGACGGTGAGATCGGGCTCAAGCAGGGCACCGAGGTGGCCGAGATCGCCGGGGGAACGGTGACGTTCACCGACGGATCGGCGCTCACCGATGTCGATCTCATCATCTTCGCCACCGGGTACCACCAGTTCTGGGGCCACATCAAGCCGGCCCTGGGCAGCGTGGGCGACCTGTTCGACAAGGTCTACGGCCGCGCCGGCGACGGCGAGTACGCGAACACCTGGCGCCGGTCCGCGCACCCGGGGATCTGGTTCGGCACCGGCTTCATCCGGATGGCCCGCTACTACACCCAGTTCATGGCCCTGCTCATCAAGGCGATCGAGGAGGGCATCGAGCCCTACGACCCGCGGGACCGGGCGGCCGGATGAACGACGTGACCCGGCGCATCGAGCCGGGAACCGTGGCGGCCCTGGACCGGCTTACCCAGTGGGACCTGACCAGCATCGCGACGATCAGGGAGTCGTACGTGGGCTCCGGCGGCTCCCCGGCCCCGGAGGACCCGCGGGTCGAGCGCTCCGATGAGATCATCCCCGGCCCGGACGGCGGAGCGGACGTCACGGTCCGCTGGTACCGGCCCCGGGGCGCGGCAGGCCCGCTGCCGTGCCTGCTCTGGCTGCACGGCGGCGCGTACATCATGGGCACCCTGGACGAGAACGACGGCCGCCTCGACCGGATGGCCAGCGAGGTGGGCTGCGCCATCGCCGCGGTGGATTACCGGCTCGCACCGGAGCACCCGTACCCGGCGGCCCTGGAGGACGCGGAGGCTGTCTGGCGCCGGATCACCGCCAAGCCGGGGGAGTACGGTCTCGACCCGGCCCGGCTCGCCGTCGGCGGGGCGTCCGCCGGCGCCGGCCTGGCCGCCGGGTTCTGCCTGCGGCTGCGGGAGGCCGGGCTGGCGCAGCCGGCCCTGCAACTGCTGATCTACCCGATGCTGGATGACCGGGAGGTGACGGCGTCGATTCAGGCGGCGGCCGACCCGGGGCACTGGGGGCTGTGGCACCTGCGGGCCAACCGGATGTGCTGGGCCGCCTATCTCGGCCCGCTCTCCGGAAGCGACGATGTCCCGCCCGAGGCGGCGCCGGCCCGGGCCGGGGAACTGTCGGGGCTGGCGCCCGCGTTCGTCGGCGTCGGGGACGTGGACGCGTTCCTCGACGAGAACCTCGACTACGCGCGCCGCCTGTCGCGGGCCGGGGTCCCGGTCGACCTGCACGTGTACCCGGGCGTCATCCACGGGGGGTTCGGGGCGCCGCCGGCCACCCCGCGTACCGCCCAGTTCCTGCGGGACATCTACGCGGCCCTGGCCGCGGCCTTCGCCTCCGCCTGAGAACGCCTACCGGGGCAGGCCGAGGATGCGCTCGGCGATGATGTTGCGCTGGATCTCCGAGGTGCCGCCGGCGATCGTGCCGGGGAACGAACGGGCATAGCGCTCGAACCAGCTGGCGCCGAAGTCGTCCAGGCTGAAGGGCGTGTCCGGCCCGGTCCGGTGCGGGAACAGCAGGCTCTCGCTCCCGTGCTCGGCCAGGGCGCGCAGGGAGGCGGCCTGCACGGCTTCGGAGCCGAAGAGCTTCAGCACGGATACCGCCGACGGGTTGGCCGTCCCGCTGATGGTCCCGGCCAGGTTCTGGTAGCCGAGCAGGCGCAGCGCCTGCAGGTCCATCTGGAGGGTGGCGTACCACTCGCTGTCGCTCGGCGAGTCGTGGACCAGGTCGTCGAGCCGCTCGGCGTAACCGACCCACAGCATCGTCCGCTCGTGGCCCAGTGACCCGTTCGCCACCTTCCAGCCCTGGTTGAGCTCGCCGACCAGGTTCTCCCTCGGGACCCGCGCGTCGTCGAAGAAGACCTCGTTGAAGTCGATCTCGCCGTCCTGGGAGATCAGGTAAGGGAACGGGCGCCGGGTGACGCCCTCGGTGTCCGTCGGGACCAGCAGGACGCTGATGCCCTTGTGCTTGGGCGCGTCCGGATCGGTGCGCACGAACGCGAGGATCACGTCCGCGTCGTGCGCCCCCGAGGTCCAGACCTTCTGGCCGTTGATGACGAAGTCGTCGCCGTCCGCGACCGCGCGCGTCCGCAGGCCGGCCAGGTCCGAGCCGGCCCCCGGTTCGCTCATGCCGAGCGCGGCGGTGATCTCGGCGCGGAGGATGGGGACGGCCCACCTCCGCTTCTGCTCCTCGGTGCCGAAGGTCAGCAGCGACGCCGCGATGATGCTGACGCCCTGGGGGTTGAAGCTCTGGTAGATCCGCCGCGCGGACAGCTCTTCCTGGTAGGCGAGCATCTGCGGCAGCGTCGCGTCGCGGCCGCCGAACTCCGGGGGCTGCATGGGCAGCAGCCAGCCGTTGTCGAACATCGTTCGCTGCCACTCGCGGGCCCACGCCGGCACGTCGGCACTGGAGTGCGAGCGTTCCGTCGTCCGGGCCGGGTCCGGCAGGGACTCGTCAAGGAAGGCGGCGAGGTCCGCTCGGAACTTCTCCACTTCCGGGTCGTTGCCGAGCTTCACGCGACTGCCTCCTCGTAGTCATTCTCTAAAAGGAGAATATCATTCTCGTTTGGCCGTGCGGGTGATGGACCGGGTGGGGCACACGTCGATCGCCTGCTGAATCTTGCCGGCGCTGTCGCCGCTTGTGTCGATCACCGTCGCGATGTCCTCCTCGTCGAGGGCGAAGGTGTTCGGCGCGTAGTACGTGCACTGGCCGGACCCCATGCACTGGTCACGGTTGACCGCCAGTTCGTCCGCCATCAGGAGGCCTCCCGCTCGGAGTACCGGAGGAACAGGCGCTTGTGGCCGCGGAACTTGTACCCCGAGATGAGCTGCCAGCGGCGGTCGCCGGCCGGACCGTGCTGCTCTTCGTCGATCCAGACCCGCTCCGTGCGCTCCAGGATCCGCTGGACCGACAGGACCGTCTCGGCGCGCGCGAGCGGAGCCCCGGGACAGGTGTGGAGCCCGCGGCCGAACGCGAGGTGCTGCCGGGCGTTCGGCCGCTTCGCGTCGAAATCGGCGGGACGGTCGAAGACCCGGGGGTCCCGGCCCGCGGCGCCGTTCAGGAGCAGCACGACGGTGCCCGGGGCCACATCGAGGCCGCCGAGGACGGTCGCCACCTTGGTGAGCCGGAAGGAACCCTTGATCGGCGCCTCGATGCGGAGGGTTTCCTCGACGAACCGGGGGATCAGCGTGGCATCCGCGCGCAGCATGTCCTGCAGCGACTGGTCCTCGGCGATCCGGGCGAGCGAGACCCCGAGCAGCTGGACCGTGGTCTCCCCGCCGGCGGTGAACAGGTTCGAGGCGATCCGCGCGACCTGGACCGGCTCGGGCAGGGTCCCGTCGGGGAAGGTCGCCCGCGCCATGCCGGTGAGGACGTCGTCGCGGGGGTTCGCCCGGCGGTCGGTGATTGTCTCGATGAAGTAGTCGTAGACGGCGGCGAGCCGGTTGTGCAGGGTCACCTTCAGCGTGGGATCGCCGAGCACCGGCCGGGTGGTCGTCAGGAGTTCCAGGAGCTTGGGACGGTCCTGTGCCGGGACCCCGAGCAGGTCGGCGACGGACAGGACCGCGTACCGCCGGGCGTAGTCCCGGATGAACTGGCACTGTCCCCTGGGCAGCAGCTCGTCCAGGAACCGGTCGGCGGTGGCCTTGAGGAACTCCTCGTTCTCCTTCAGCCGCTTGGGCGTGATGAGCCCCGTCAGCAGCGCCCGGTGATCGGTGTGCATCGGCGGGTCGAACGTCACCAGCTGGTCGTTCTCGGGGAAACAGTGCCGGTTCTGCTCCAGCAGGTCCGTCAGGTCGTCGCCGACCAGGTCGAACGGCAGGTCCAGGACGGGGCCGGCGGTCCGGTTGATCGAGGAGTAGATCTCCGGGTGGTGGTAGACCTCCAGTGCCGCCTCGTAACCGGTCACGATGACGACCCCGTACTTCGGGTCGCGCCACACCGGGTGGTCCGCGAGCATGTGGTCGAAGTACGGATTCGAGTCCGCCGCCACCGTCTCGTCCGTGAAGAAGTCGATCTCCGCCGGGTCGAACTCTACGGTGCTCATGCTTGCTCCTAACGCGGTCCGGGCAGTGATCAGTACAGCAGCAGGGGGTTGACGAGCACGCCCGTCGACCGGTGGATCGCCGCCGGCGCGGCGATGAGCTGGCCCGTGGACGTCCCGGCCGCCTTCAGCGCGGCGGCGGCCGGGCCCAGGAGGCAGTTGTCGACGAGGCAGAGCCCGATCGCGTAGATGAGCCCGTGGACCTCCAGTGCCCCGGTCCGGTTGTTCCGGGCGTCGTGGAAGTCCCAGAGCACGAGCCCCGGGTCCCGGGCGGCGATCCACCGGGCGCCTTCGGAGCCGATGCCCGGGCGCCGCACCGCCTTGGCCCCGCTCGGGTACACATGGCCCGCCGCCTCGTACCGGTCGCGGCCCTGGTAGATCATGAGCGCGTCCCCGGGCTCGAGCGTGACGCCGGCCGTGGCGAGGGCCGCGTCCAGCTCGGCGGCGGTGACCGGCTCCTCCGCGGTGATCCAGTCCGCGCCGCGGGCCGCCGCGACGTCGAGCAGCACCCCCCGGGTGGCGATGCCGTGCTGCGCCCAGTTCACCATCGTGTCCTCGTCGGTCTCCGAGGCGCTGGCGGGGATGGGCCCGTGCCAGCTGGCGTCGGCGCCGATGTGGGCCAGCCCGTCCATGTGGGTGTTGTGCACCCCGTGCGCGTCGTAGGCGATGGTGTCGCCGCCGTGGGCGAACCGCCCGTGGATGCCGACCGCCACCTTGAGGTCGACGTCGCCGTGGCCGTCGGCGAGCTCCTTCACGCCCAGCCGCTGCCAGTCGCGCTTCTCCTCCTCGGCCGCGTCGCGGCCCGCCGCCAGCCGGGCGGGCCGGGTCTCGACCTCGCGTTCCAGCGAGATGGCCTTGCCCAGCTTCACCTGGGCACTGCCGCGGAGCCGGGCGGCATCGTCGATGAGCGCTACCGAGCCGCGGCACTGCACGCCGCCGGCATGGCGCGCGGCGTCGTGCGCGTTCGCGATCTCGCGCAGCCAGGGGAAGAGCGGGTCCGGGCCCGTGACGTCCGTCAAGACGGCACTCCCGCGTCGGTGATGGGCAGCAGCTGGCCGCCGTCGAGCTTGAGCTGCTGCCCGGTGACCCACTTCGACGCGTCCGACGCGAAGTAGAGCACGGCCTCCGACACGTCGGAGGGCGGCAGCCAGGCGACGCCCATCGGGGACTTGGCCTCCAGCGCCGGGATCATGTCCTCCCGGTTCGGGTTCTCCACGTCGGGGCGGAACGCGCGGTACATGAAGTCGTTGTCCATCATGTCCGTGTCCACGTTCGTCGGGTGGATGACGTTGACCCGGATCTTCCGCCTGGCGTAGACCCGGGCGAGGTCGTGCCCGAACCGGGCGACGTGACGCTTGGCGTGCGCGTAGCCGAGACCGCCGGCCCCGGAGCTGTCGATGGCGCCGGTCAGCAGCGCGGCGGTCGACCCGGTCAGGATGACCGACGCGCCGGCCTGGAGATGCGGCGCGGCCGCCGTGACCGCGTTCACCACGCCGAACAGGTTGACGCCGATGACGTCCAGGAACGCCTCCGGTTTGTTGCTGCCCATGGTCAGGATCCCGGCCTGGGCGACGACGATGTCCAGCCTCCCGAACTCGGCGATCCCCTCGTCGACGGCGGCCTGCAGCTCCGACAGGACGCGGACGTCGGCCTGCCGGGCGACGATGCGGCGGTCGAGCGCCTCGACCTGGCGGACCGTCTCGTCCAGGTCCTCCTTGCGGGCCAGCGCGTACGGCACCGTGCCGATGTCCGCGCACAGGTCGACCGCGATGATGTCGGCGCCTTCCTGTGCCAGGCGGATAGCGTGGCTGCGGCCCTGCCCGCGGGCGGCTCCCGTGATGAGGGCGACCTTGCCCTCGACGCGTCCCGGCATGAATCTCTCCTGATCTGCTTAAAAGTCGTCCGCCGCGATGAGCGGCAGCATGACCACGCTGTGGAAGTCGAGAGTGTCACTCGACCCGAGGTCCGAGGTATACAGCCGCTTCAGCGCCTCCGCCGCGGAGCCTTCCACCTCGTACAGGGTCACGTACTTGTACGGGCCCGCCGCGGTCCGGTAGGGCCGGGCGGCCACGAAACCGGGGAGCCGGAGGATCTCGGGGATGTGCGTCCCCCAATACCATTCCCGGAACTCTTCGTCTTTGCCCTCGACCGGGTTGGTGAGTGCCAGCAGCGTCTCACGCGCGGGCCCGGGGTCTGCGGTCATCGTGACTGCCTCGCGTTCTCGCTCGCGGTGCGGAAGGCACCGCCGTAGTTCTCAGTCGCCGACATCTGGTTCAGCATCTCGTGCAGTTTGCCCCGGCCGCCGGGGTTGAGGAGGAACTTCCGGGGCTTGCCCCGCACGTTCGCGCCGTAGTAGTGGCTGTGCTCGGCGGAGAAGATGGACTGCGGCGCCAGGGTCTCCACCATCGTCATCCATTCCTCCTGCTGGGCCGCGGTCGGCTCGAAGACATCGAAGCCGTGGTCGGTGGCGTAGGTCAGCGTCGCCGTGATCCAGTCGACCTGGTCTTGCGAGTACCGCGGATAGTTTCCCCCGCCCGCGCCGTGCGGGCCGCCGGGGAAGAAGAAGTTCGGCAGCCGGTGCGCGCTGAACCCGGCGAAGTCCGACGGACCGTCCTCCCAGTCGGTGGACAGGTCGAGGCCCTCGCGTCCTCGAACGCCCATCCGGGTGAGCGCGCCGGTGCCGAAGTCGAAGCCGGTCGCGTAGACGATGATGTCGTAGTCCCGGCTTGTGCCCGTGGTCTCGATCCCGGTGGCGGTGACTCCCGCGATGGGGGTCTCGCGCAGCGAGATGAGGGCGACGTTCGGCTTGTTGAAGGTCTCGTAGTAGTTCTCGACGAACGGGGGTCGCTTCGCGCCGAAGAGATGGTCGGTGGGGATGAGCCGCTCCGCGGTCACCGGGTCCGTGACGATCGAGCGGATCTTGTTCGCGAGGAACTCGCAGAACTCGAGGTTGACCTCGCGGTTCGTCGTCATGTCGTAGTAGTTCATGGTGAGCTTGCCGAAGCCCGGGGCGTTCCAGATCTTCTCGTAGAACGCCTGCCGCTCGGCGGGGGAGTCGGCGGACGACTTCTTCCCGGCCGGCGGGTGCAGGAACCCCGACGGTGACCTGGTCAGGATCTTCGTGACCTTCTCGAAGTTGTCGCTGAGCCACTTGCGGCGCTCGTCGGTGATCGGGGCGTTGTTCAGCGGCGTGGTCCAGGTCGGCGTGCGCTGGTACAGGTCCACGCGTCCCGCGGTGTCCGCGATCGCCGTCAGCAACTGGGCGCCGCTCGGCCCGTTCCCGATGATGGCGACGCGCTTGCCGTCGAAGTCAACGGGCGAGTGCGGCCACGCGCCGGTGTGGTAGGCCTGCCCGCGGAAGTCGCCGGTGCCCTCGATCTCCGGGTAGTGCGGCACCGACAGGCCGCCCGTCGCGGCGATGACCCAGCGGGCCCGGACGGTCGTTCCCGCCCCGGTCCGCACCGTCCACAGGTTCGCGGCCTCGTCGTAGGCGGCGGACGTGACCCGCTCGCCGGTGCGGATATGCCGGCGCAGATCGAAGCGGTCGGCGACGTAGTTCAGGTAGCGCTCGGTCTCCGGCTGCGTCGCGAACTCTTCCGTCCACTGCCAGTCGTCGAAGAGCTCACGCGAGAAGATGTAGGCGTAGGTGTAGCTCTCGGAGTCAAAGCGGGCGTCCGGATACCGGTTCCAGTACCAGACGCCGCCGATGCCGTCGCCCGCCTCCAGGGTCCGGGCGCAGAACCCGGCGTCGATGGCGCGGTAGAGCGCGTAGAGGCCGACCACTCCCGCGCCGATCACCAGCACATCGACATCGGCGCCGCCGCCGGCTTGTTCTGTCATCGTGACTCGCTCATCCCGGGCCTGCCCTGTCGTGGCGTCAGTGACCAGTATCTAAGCACTAATGAACAAACTTGGCAATGTTCTGGCTCAGCAACTGGCTAGGAAGACGGTCATGACCTTGATGAATATAAGCACTGATGGGTAAAATTTGCGCCACGGCCAGTGCGGAGGAGAGAGATGGACGCTAGCGGAGACTTCCGGTTCGACGGGCGGGTCGCCATCGTGACCGGTGCGGGGCGGGGACTTGGCCGCTCCCACGCGCTGCTGCTCGGGGCCCTCGGCGCGAAGGTCGTCGTGAACGACGTCGGCGGCACCAAGGAGGGCGAGGGCAGCGACGACGGCCCGGCGAACGAGGTCGCCGGACAGATCACGGCCGCCGGCGGCACGGCCGTCCCCGACACGAACAGCGTCGCCGCGGAGGAGGGCTGCCACGCGCTCGTCGCCACCGCGCTCCGCGAGTTCGGGCGGGTGGACATCGTCGTGAACAACGCGGGCATCTCGCGCTTCGCCTCGTTTCCCGAGGCCGACGCGGAGAACCTGGACAAGACACTCGACGTGCACCTGCGCGGGACCTGGCACACGACCCGGGCCGCCTGGCCCTACCTGGCCGAGCAGGGCTACGGCCGGGTGATCACCACCACGTCCACCGGCATGTTCGGGCTCGCCGACAACCTCGCCTACGCCACCGCGAAGGGGGCGCTCATCGGGTTCACGCGCAGTCTCGCGATGGCGGCGGCACCGCACGGCATCCGCGTCAACGCCGTCGCGCCGAACGCGGTCACCCGGCCGAGCACGTCGGCGGCGAAGCCGAACATCACGACCACCGCCCAGAGCGAGGCCCGCCAGCGGGCCCTGGCCACGGACCTGGTGTCGCCGATGGTCGCCTACCTGGCGCACGAGCGATGCGACGTGAACGGGGAGATCCTGGTGGCCGGAGCGCACCGGTTCGCGCGCTGGTTCCTCGGTGTCACCCCCGGCTACCTGTCGGCCGCGGACGGCGTGCCCGCGGTCGAGGAGATCGCCGGGCACTGGGACGAGATCAACGACCCCGGCGGCTACTACGTGCCCGAAAGCCTCCGCGACTGGTCCGCGAAGTTCATGGCCCATCTGGCGCGCTGACCGGTGCGCTCAGCCCGGCGCTCAGGTACGCCACCATGTCGTCGATGAGCGGGTCGACCGTGCCGGGCGGCTTCGTGTGCTTGCGCTGAGCCGAGTGATACCGGGCGAGCGCGTGCACGGCGCTGGTCAAGGTCAGCCACCACCGTTCGTCGAGCACCGCGGCCGGGATCTGCGGCACGAGCCGGCCGAGCAGGGCCCGGAGCGTCACGACTGACGCGCCGGCGTTGACGCCGGCCAGGCCCTCGTACCCGCCCTCCTCGGTGATGTAGAGCGAGAGGAAGGCGAGGTAGTGGTTGTCGGGCTGGATGTGGATCGCGAGCGGCCGCACGAACGCGCTGACGACGTCGCGGATCGCCGGGCTGCCCGCGAGCGAGAGGTCCGCGACCATCCCGATGCGGATGGCTTCGCTCTGGGCGCCCCGGAACTCCATGATGGCCCTGACCACCTCGTCTCGCTCGCCGAAGTGGTACCGCACGGCGGTGTGGTTACGCTGGCCCGCGGCCAGGCCGATGTCCCGCAGGGGGACCGCGGAGATGCCGCGCTCGGCGAACAGGCGCTCGGCGGCCGTGAGGATGAGCTGCCTGGTGGTCTCGCCGCGGGAGTTCTTGCGCGCCCCGCTGGTCGCCGAACGGCTGCGCCGGGCGGGCTCCGCGGGCGAAGTCTGGGACATGAATTCAGAATCTAGCGCAGGTGCGCCCGGCGGGAAACCGGTCAGCCGCCGCGCCGGTGGCTTTCCGGGAACCCGGTCATGCCGGGGTCGAGTTCGAGCCCCAGCGTGCTGAACACGGTGCAGTGCATGTCGTAGGTGCCCACGGTGAACGTGAAGTCGATGAGCTGTTCGCGGGAGAACTGCTTTTCCAGGAGCTTCCAGGTCGCGTCGGAGACGTTCTTGTTCACGCACATCTCGTCGACGGCCCGGACGATCGCGGCGTCGGCACCGGCCCAGGTGGCGGCGTCCGGCCCTTCCGCGAGCGCGTCGATCTCGGCCTCGGTGAGATAGCCGGCCTTGCGGCTGATCTTGACGTGCGAGGACCACTCGTACTCGCCGTAGCCGAGCCAGGCCGTCCGGATGATCACCATCTCCCGGACCCGGTCGGGAAGCGTGGAGAAGCGCAGGTGCCGCGAGAACGGCATCCAGCCGCGGATGAACGCCGGGTGCCACGCGTAGATGCCGAGGATCCCGGATCTCGGCCGCCGGGGCGGCCCGGCCGCCGGGCGGCGCGGCCCGCCGGGCGCGCCCAGTGACGCGAACGCCTCGTCCACCTCCTCAGTCCATTCATCGACGGGACGCGGAGGAATCCGCGGCTGGTCGCTTATGTGCTCACCCAATGAAGGAACCGCCGTTCACGCTGATGGTCTGCCCGGTGACGTAGGACGCCTCGTCGGAGACGAGGTAGGAGACGGCCGCCGCGATGTCCTCGCCGGTCCCCATCCGCCCGACGGGGATGAACTTCGCCATCTTCTCCGCCGGGGGCATGATGCCGGCCGCGCGCTTCTTCTCCACGCTCGGCGTGTTGATCGACGACGGCGCGATCGAGTTGACGGTGACGCCCGACTTGGCGAACTCGACCGCGAGCGCCTTGGCCAGCGCCAGCTGCCCGCCCTTGGACGCCGCGTAGTGGCTCATCCTGGCCGCGCCGCGCTGCGCGCTCGAGGAGGAGATCAGCACCACCCGGCCCCAGCCGGCCTTGAGGAGATCGGGGAGCGCGGACTGGATGACGTTGAACGTTCCGGTCAGGTTGATCGCCAGGGTGCGGTTCCAGTCCTCGAGGGCCAGGTCGAGGAAGGACTGGTTCGGGGCGACGGCGGCGTTCGCGACGACGACCGCCAGCGGCCCCAGGCCGGCCCGGACGGCGTCCAGCGCCGCGTCGACCTGCGCTCGGTCGCTGACGTCGGCGCGGTAACCGCGGGCGGTGCCGCCGGAGTCCGTGATCGTCGCCGCGGCGCGCTCGGCGGTGCCCTCGGCGACATCGAGGATCGCGACCGCGAGCCCGTTCCTGGCGAGGCGCTCGGCGATAGCCAGGCCGATGCCCCCGCCGGCGCCGGTGATAACCGCCACCCGGGCCACCCGGCCCGTCTCCGTCGAATGCATACTTGATTCTCTCACACGGAGAATCTTATTTCCCGACGCCGTCGACGCCATTGACGTAATGCAGCACTTGTGCTTAATTTGTACGGTACCCGTGTCAGGGCCAACGAAGGAGCACGATGAAGATCGAAGACATGGTCCTCGTGAGCACGGACGATCACGTGATCGAGCCGCCGCACCTGTTCGACGGCCGGCTCCCGGCCAAGCACGCCGACAAGGCGCCGCGGTTCGCCGTCCGGGAGGACGGAACCTTCGCCTGGACGTACGAGCGGATCGAGATCCCCAACCCGGCGGTCCAGGCGGTCGTGGGCCGTCCGATGAGCGAATGGGGCATGGACCCGGTCTGCATGGAGGAAATGCGGCCCGGCGTCTGGGACATCCACTCCCGGGTCAAGGACATGGACGCCAACGGCGTGCTCGGGTCGATGTGCTTCCCGTCGTTTACCGGCTTCGCCGGCCGTCTCTTCCTCAAGCGCGGCGGCCTGGAGCAGAACGCGGCGATGGTCCGCGCCTACAACGACTGGCACATCGACGAGTGGGCCGGCACCTACCCGGGCCGGATCATCCCCCTCGCCCTGCCGATCCTCGCCGACCCGAACCTGGCCGCCGAGGAAGTCCGGCGGGTCGCGAAGAAGGGCTGCCACGCGGTCACGTTCTCCTCCAACCCGCACGACATCGGGCTGCCGTCGCTGTATACCGACCACTGGGACCCGTTCTTCCGCGCCTGCGAGGAAGAGGGCACGGTCGTGTGCATCCACATCGGGTCCAACTCCAAGGCCCCGACCACGTCGCCGGACGCGCCGGTCGAGCTGATCTACACGCTGTCCCCGATCGGGTCGTTCGAGGCGGCGGGCGACATCCTGTGGTCCAAGCTGTTCCTGCGGTTCCCCCGGCTGAAACTGGCCCTGTCCGAGGGCGGCATCGGCTGGGTGCCGTACTTCCTGGAGCGCGTGGACTACCTCTACCGGCACACCCAGCACTGGTCCGGGATGGACCTGGGCGGCCGGCTGCCGTCGGAACTGTGGAGCGAGCACGTCGTCCTCTGCTTCATCGACGACCTGGTCGGCGCCGCCAACCTCGACAAGCTCAACATCGACAACGTCACCTGGGAATGCGACTACCCGCACTCCGACACCACCTGGCCGCAGGCCCCGGAGAAGGCGATGCGCCACATGGACGGGCTGCCGGACGAGGTCATCAACAAGATCACTCACCTGAACGCGATGAAGCAGTTCTCCTATGATCCGTTCGCCCGCGTCCCGCGCGAGCAGGCCACCGTCGGCGCGCTCCGGGGACGCGTCCCGGACTGGGACGTGAGCACCAAGCCCACCGCGCACCTGCGCCCGGAGGCCGCCGCGCGGTGAGCCTGACGCGGCTTCAGGACTTCGACACGTTCTTCTTCATCTGCTCCAGGTTCGAGATCACCGGGTAGCCGGTGACCGACAGCGCGTTGCCGTGGCCCGTCTGGTGGATGTCGAAGACCGCCTGGACGGCGGTCTGGAACCCCTGGACATCGAGGGTCTGGTTGACCGCGCGCTTGGCCTGCCTCAGTCCGAACGGATCCATGCCACTGATGTGCGCGGCGAGCTTCATCGTCTCGCTGTCCAGGTCGTCGAGCGGCACGACCCTGTTGACCGCGCCGGCCTGCTCGGCCTCGCGGGCGGAGACGGACCGGCCGGTGAACAGGATTTCCTTGGCCTTGCGGGCGCCGAGCTCCCAGGTGTGGCCGTGGTACTCGACGCCGCCGATGCCCAGGTACACGACCGGGTCGGAGAACTCGGCGTTCTCGGCGGCGATGATCAGGTCGCACGGCCAGGCCAGCAGCAGGCCGCCCGCGATGCACTTGCCCTGCACGGCGGCGATCGACGGCTTGGGGATGTTCCGCCAGTTCAGGGAGTAGCCGATGAACCGCTTGGCCTCGAGCTCGTAGATGTGGGCGAGCGTCATCTTGTCCGGCACGGCGTCGCGGGAGCCGGCGCCGGACAGGTCGTGGCCGGAGGAGAAGTGCTTGCCGTTCGCGTTCAGCACGATGACCCGGACCCCGGGGTCGGCCGCGGCCCGTTCCCAGGCGGCGTTGAGGTCGTCGAGCAGGCCCTGGGTCTGCGCGTTGGCCTTGTCCGGCCGGTTCAGCGTGATGACCGCGACCTTGTCTTCGACGCGGTAGAGAATCTGGTCCTCATCTGACATTCGGCGAACATCCGTTCCGTAGAGAATTCTTGGTGGAGTTGATTCAGGCACTGGCCAGCAGTGCCCGGCGGTGAACCGACGCGTTTCCCAGGAGGAGGTCGGAGGCCAGCGCGCGCTTGAGGTAGAACTGCAGCTCGTTCTCCCAGGTGAACCCGATCGCGCCGTGAAGCTGAAGGCCGTGCGCGAAGACGGTTTCGGAGCATTCGCCCGCGGCGGCCTTGGCCATCAGCGCCGCCCGGTGCGCATCCGGGTGCCCCTCGGCCAGGGTCAGCGCGGAATAGTAGGCCAGCACCCGGGCCCGCTCGATCGCCACGTGCATGTCGGCGGCCTTGTGCTTGACCGCCTGGAAGGAGCCGATCGGCACCCCGAACTGATGGCGCTGCTTCACGTACGCGACCGTCAGGTCGAGGATCTTGCGGCACGCCCCGACCGTGGAGACCGCCAGGCCCATCAGGGCCAGGTCGGGGACCCCGGCGACCAGGCCGTCCACTCCAGAGACCCGGGCGACGTGCAGCCGCTGGTCGAAAACCCCGATCCGTTCGGCGGAAAGCTCTTCGGTCTTGACCACTCGCACGCCGTCGGAGGTGAGCAGGGCGATCTCGCCCGCCCGGTCGGCGTCGAGCACGTACTCGCCGGAGCCGTCGAAGACCCCGGTGCCCGCCGCGTCGTTCTCGGGCAGCCGCCCGGCCAGCGGCGCGAACCAGGTCGCGGTGGCCAGGAACGGCGTCGGGTCGGCGATGTAGCCGAGCTCCTCGAGCACGATGGCCAGCTCGACCGGCGGCGCCTCCAGCCAGCCCAGCTCGGTATACGTCGACCACTGCTCGTCTTCGGGCCGTGACCTGGTCTTGGCCAGCGTCTCCCGGACCGACCGCTGCAGCAGCCGCTGATCGGAATCGAACTCGAACTCCACCTCAGGAGAATAACATTCTCCGTTTCGGTGAGTAAGAGTCTCCAGCTGACTGTCCCGTCCGCCCGGTCGTGAGTGAACGGTGGCTTACTATTTCCTCATGGCGCGGATGGATCTCAGAGTGCAGGCGTGGAGCTGGGTGACGCGGCGGCAGGCGCCGGTGTCCAGCATGACCGAGGCGCAGGTGGCCGAGATGCAGGCCCGGCCGGTCCCGGACAACAAGGTGACCGGCTGGCTGTTCGGCACCCGGCGGACGGGAACCTCGGCGACCGACCGGACCATCCCGGGCCCGGACGGCAACGAGATTCCGGTCCGGATCTACCGCTCGGGACGCGCGGTCTCCGGAGACCGCCCGCTCATCATGTACTTCCACGGCGGAGGGTTCGTCTTCGGGACGCTGCGCATGGGCGACTGGCTGTGCAGTTCGGCCGCCGCGGCCACCGGCGCCGTAGTGGTCTCCGTCGACTACCGGCTCGCCCCGGCCCACCGGTTCCCCGCGGCCGTGGACGACTGCTACGCCGCCCTGACCTGGGCGGCCGGGCACGCGGCCGAACTGGGCGCGGGCGGCCCCGTCGCGGTGATGGGGGAGAGCGCCGGCGGCAACCTGTCCGCCGTCGTGTCCCTGCTCGCCCGCGACAACGGCGGCCCGGCCATCGCCCACCAGGCCCTCCTGTACCCGGCCACCGACATGAGCGAGGCGGCAAAGGAATCACGATCGAGGAAGGTCAACGCGAACGCGCCGATCCTGTCCGTGGAGGACATGACCGCCTTCCGGCGGCTGTACCTCGGGCACGACGGCGAGACCTCGGACCCGAAGGCCTCGCCGCTCCTGGCCCCCAGCCACGAGGGCCTGCCGCCCGCCCTGATCCAGGTCGCCGAGCATGACCCCCTCAAGGACGACGGCGTCCGCTACGCCGAGGCGCTTCGTGCCGCCGGGGTGCCGGTCCGGCTGACCGAGTATGTCGGCCAGCCGCACGGGTTCATGAATTTCCCCGGCCTGTGCCGAAGCGCTCAGCAGGCCCTGGCCGAGCTGCGGGCCGAGCAGAAGGCGGCGCTTACTCCGGAGACCGCCCCGCGCCTCGCTGGGTGAACGGGAAGACGCGGGTGAAGTCGGCGTTGGGCTCCGCTTCGGCGAACCGGGCCCACAGGGCGGCGATCACGTCGCCGACCTCGGCCGGGCCGCCGGCGTCGTCGACGGCGGCGCGGTACAGGCGGACGTCCTTGGCCATCAGGGAGTTGCTGAAGCCCGCGGCGTAGGTGCCGGTGGCGATGTCGCGCGGGAACTTGTCGCGGGTGGCGGTGTTCATGCCGCTGGAGGCGTTGATGACCTCCGTCATCGTGGTCATGTCCAGCCCGGCCGACAGGCCGAACGCGATCGCCTCGCTGGCCGCGGCCATCGCGGTCGCGGACAGGAAGTTGTTGGCCAGCTTCATCGCCTGCCCGAGCCCGGCCCGGTCGCCGACCCGGAACCGCTTATCGCTCAGCCCGGCCAGGACCGGTTCCACGGCGGCGCAGGCCTCGTCGGGGCCCGCGTACATGACGGCGAGGGTGCGGGCCTTCGCCCCGGCGACCCCGCCGGAGACCGGTGCGTCCACGAAGCCGACGCCGTGGCCGGCCAGCAGCGCCTCGATGTCCCGCGCGGCCTGCGGTCCGCTGGTCGAGGTGTCGATCAGGTGCGCGGCCCGGCGGCCGTCCGCCGCCGCGACCTCCTTGGCCACCTGCTGGGAAATCGTCCCGTCCGGGAGGCTGAGCACGACCACGTCGGCCTGGCGGGCCATGTCGGCCACGCTGCCGGCGAAGGAAGCGCCGTCGGGCAGCCTTCCCGGCCCGGCGACATCATGGGCGACGACGGCGTGCCCGGCGGCCACCAGGTTCCCGGCCAGCACGCTCCCCATGTTCCCCAGCCCCACGAATCCGACGGTCGGCATTGACCAGCTCCTTCCGGAGAGCCCGCGGCGATAGATGACTCTCTATCCGGTTATATCCCGTCTGGGCTCAGCGAGGAAGGAGCACGGTCCTCACGAGCCCCAGACGTCCGTGATCGGGCTGGCGGACGCGCTGCTGCCGGCCTTGGGCAGGCCGTACATCTGCTCGAGCGTGGCGAGGACGTTGTAGTGGTTGATGTTCTCGCTGTAGGCGCCGGTATTCACGCGAGCGCCCACCATGATCGTGGGGATCTGGTTGTTCTCGGAGTTATCGTCCTCGTCCCAGGTGACGATGAGGAGGCTGTCGTGCGTCTTCGCCCACTGGGCGTAGGCGCCGAGGTTGCTCTTCAGCCAGGTGTCGCCCTGGGCGATGGTGCCGTCGTGCATGTCGTGCTGCAGGTTCGGGATGACGAACGAGACGGCCGGCAGGCCGGCGTAGCCGCCGCCGGCCGGGAAGCTGGAGAACGGGACCGAGTCCGGGCCGGGGACGTTGGTGAAGTTGGCCCAGGGAACGTGCTTGCGGGCGTAGTTTCCGCTGGTGCAGGTGGTGCTGCCGGCCGACGGAAGGTCTTCGGAGTAGCCCTTGAAGGTGTCGCCGGCGGCCAGCAGTTCGGAGCCGAGGTTGGCGGCCGACGACGTGACCGGGCAGGAATCGGCGGTGAGACCGTCGGTGCTGCCGGAGAACAGCGCCATGTAGTTCGGCTCGCTCGGGTGGGTGACGGCGTGCGAGGCGGTGAAGGACGCGCCCTCTTTGGCCAGCTGGTTGAGGTACGGCGCCGAGCCCGAGCCGATGATGTCGGAGTAGGAGTGGTTCTCCTCCATCACGACCACGACGTGCGACGGCTTCGGTACCGGTGCTGAGGCGGCCTTGCCGTGCGCGGAATGGGAAGGGATACGGATCGGCCCGGCCGCGGGCGAGGACGAGGAGCAGGCCGTGGTCACGGACGCGGTGATCGCGGCGGCGACGGCCGCGATGGCGAGGCGGGCGGGCAGGCGCATGGCGGGCATCCTACCGGGGCCGGCGGGTCACGCGTCGGAGCGCAGGAGCATGACGCCGCTGGTCGCCAGCCCGCCGGTGGACACGGCCGCCACCTTCGCGCCGGAGACCTGGCGCTCGCCGCCGGCGCCGCGCAGCTGCGTCACCGCCTCGTGCACCAGCCCCATGCCGTGAGTGCGCCCGTGCGACAGCTGGCCGCCGTGGGTGTTCAGCGGCAGGACCCCGTCGCGGGCGATGTTCTTGCCGCCGTCGAGGAAAGAGGGCGCCTCCCCGATCCCGCAGAAGCCCATGCCCTCGATCCAGGACATGCAGTTGATGGTGAACCCGTCGTACAGCTCGGCCACGTCAACGTCCGAGGGGCGCAGCGAGGTCCGCGACCACAGGTGCGCCGACTGGCCGAGCACCTGCGGCTCGTGGGTCAGCGTGGACTGCTCCCAGTCCACCCGCTCCATGATCTGGGTGCCCACCGCCTCCACGTAGACGGGCCGCGACGACACGTCGCCGACGGCGCCGGCGGCCGAGACGATCACCGCGGTCGACGCGTCCACCGGCACGTCGCAGTCGTAGAGGCCGAACGGCGTGGTGATCCGCCGGGCCGACAGGTAGTCGTCCATGGTCAGCGGATCGCGGTAGATCGCGGCCGGGTTCAGCGCGGCGTTGGCCCGCTGGTTCAGCGCGATCCAGCCCAGGGTCTCCCGGGAACCGCCGTACTTGGCGAAGTAGCGCTGCGCGGTCAGGCCCAGGATGTGCGCGGCGGACGTCGCGCCGTAGGCGTACACCGGGTTCGTGGTCCGGGCCCCGGACGGCCTGACCATTCCCTTCTTGGTCAGCTCGCCGTACGTCGGCTCCCACACGGTGCGGAAGCACAGGACGTGCCGGGCCATCCCGGCGGCGATCGCGATCATGGCGGCGATCACCGACCCGCCCGGGCCGAACGTCTCCATGCCGCCGTTGTACCAGGTGGGCCGCAGGCCCAGAGCGTCCTCGACCGCGCTCGCGCCGCCCTCGGAGAAGCCCGAGAAGCCGCCCGCCGGCCAGGTGGCGAGCCCGTCGATGTCGGACAGTTCCAGCCCGGCGTCGGCGACCGCCGCGGTGCAGGCCTCGACCGCCAGGGACAGCGGCGACCGCATCAGCCGGCGGCCCATCTTGGTCTGCCCGATGCCGGTGATCGCGACCTTGTCCTCGAACTTCTCCCGGCGGATCATCGGCCGCACGTGCTTGGCGTAGTCCCCGGGCGCGATCTCGTCCTCGGGCAGCGGCGCGGGCTCGTCCGGCTGCTCCGCGGCGGGGGAGAACATCGGCAGGTGCACGTCCTCGAACTGCTCGAAGCTCACCTCCATCCGCATGCCCAGGTGCAGGTCCTCGTGCGCGCAGTTCACGGCGTTGGTGACGAGCCGGACCCGGGGGTCCTCTTCCAGGGCGACGTGGGCCACGATGTAGGGCGCGGGCATCCCGGGCAGCGAGAACCGCTCGTTCAGGGTGAACCCGATCAGGGTCGCGTACCCCGACACCTCGGCCGGCGCCAGCGCGGTCCCGTGGCAGTAGCGGCACACCGGCGCCGGGGGGTGGACGTAGGAGTCGCAGTCCGAGCACCGGCAGATCCGCAGCACCCCGTCCCGCCCCGAGGTCCAGAAGAACTCGTTGTCCAGGGTGAGCTGCGGCAGCGGCCGCCCGGGCTCAGAGGTCACGGGTACTCCTTATTTCTATGGCTCAATGAATACCTCGACGTCGCCGGCGGGCACCCGCTCGATGGCGCCGGTGGTGACGTCGATCCGGATGGCCCGGGCGCCGGGCACGGTGCCGTGCGGGGTGACGAGCAGGAGGCGCGTCCCGTCCTCCCACACCGGGCAGCGGTTGCCGCCGGAGGCGGTGGCGCAGCCGGGCGGCAGCGGCAGCGTCCGGGGCGTGCCGAGTTCATCGCCGTTCACCTCGGTCACGGTGAGGACGGGAGGCCGCTGGCGGAAGCCGTACAGCCAGCGGCGGCCGCCGGGGAAGCACGGCGACAGGTAGGGGCCGAAGCGCATCCCGGCCTCGGTCAGCGGCGTGCCCTCCGTCCCGGTGAGCACGAACGAATCACCGTCGCCCATCGCGGCGGCCACCCGCGGCCCGGGCCACTGGGGAGGAGTCTCCTCCAGCGCGGCCCGGGGCAGGGCGGGGTGCTCCTCGCCGGAGACCGTCCCGTCCGCCAGGTCGATCGTCCACAGCATGTACTTCGGCTTGCCGGTGAGGTCGACCCCGGCGATCGCGACGCGGCGGCGGTCCTCGCTCAGCGCGATCCGGGGGTCCGGCACGGTGGCCAGCAGCGACTGCGTCCCGTCCGGGCCGACGAGCACGGCGGTGCGCGGGCCGATGACCAGGATCCCGTGCGGGGTGATGACGGCCCGCCCGGCGTACTGCTCGACCTTGGCCACGACCTCCGGGTGCCCGTCCTTCCAGGTCAGCAGCTCGCGGTTGCCCGTGATGACCCCGGCGGCCGGCGGCGGCCCGTCCCGGAGCGCGGCCCCGGTGCCCAGTGCGGCCATTCAGGCGCCCCGGACGACCGGCTCGGCGATGCCCTCGGCGTCGACCCGGGCCTGCAGGGCCTGGAGGGTCTCGGCCAGGCCCGGGCCCAGCGGGCGGCCCGGCGTGAACGTGGCCGGGAGGTTCTTCATCCCGTTGATGACGCCGATCGTGTCGTAGTGCACGGCGCCGCCGGAGTCGCAGACGTAGTCGGGCATCCGGTCCAGGACGCCCAGCAGCATCCGCTTGAACACCACCCGGGCCACGTTCGAGCCGATGCAGCGGTGCAGGCCGATGCCGAAGCCCAGGTGCCGGTTCCCGGTCCGGGCCAGGTCGATCTCGTGCGGGTTCTCGAACACCGTCGCGTCGCGGTTGGCCATGGCCCAGGACACCCAGACCCGGTCGCCTTCCTCGAATCGCTGGCCGGCGATCTCGCAGGGTCCGGTGATCGTCCGCCCGTCGCCGGGGGCCGGGGTGTAGAACCGCAGGAACTCCTCCGTAGCGGAGTCGAGAAGCGAATCGCGATGCGCCGAAAGCCTGATCCGTTCGGAAGGATGCTCGCCCAGCCACTCGATCGCGTGCGAGGTGAGCGCCGTGGTGGTGTCGAAGCCGCCGCCGATGATCAGCGCGATCACGCCGATCAGCTCTTTGTCGGACGGCTCGTGCCCGTCGACCGTCGCGTTGACCAGGGCGTGGATCAGGCCGGGCGGCCCGCCGTCCGTCTTGACCGCGTGCAGCCGGGTGACCATCTCGGCGTTCATCTCCTGCTGCTGGCGCCGGACCCGGGTCATCTCCGGGGAGTCCGGGCGCAGGTAGACGCTGGCGTGCGTCGGCTCCACGTACATCTCGTAGGTGGACAGCGGCGCGCCGAGCAGGCCCATGGTCATGACGGCGGGCACGATGTTGGCCAGGTCGTCGACGAAGTCGATGCGGCCGGACTCGATCTTCTCGTCCAGGCAGGCCCGGACCACCTCGTCCACCACCGGCACCCATCGGGCGACCGCGGCGGGGGACAGGTACGGGTTGAGGGCCTGCCGGTAGTGCCGCTGCCGCGGCGGGTCCATCTCGAGGAAGCCCGCGCCGCTCCGGATCGCGGGACCGGGGATGAGGATCCCCAGCCGCCCCTTGTCCGGCCTGTACTCGTTGGAGACGTACTCGGCGGCGCGGGCGATCTCGAATGCCTCGCGGTGACCGGCCGCGACGAAGTGCCCGTCGTAGGTCTCGCTCCACGCGACCGGGCACCGGTCCTGCATCTCGGTCGCGATATCGGCGAAGTCGTGACGGTAGTCAGGGGTGTGCCGGTCGAAATCGAAGCGCCGGGCCTTGCGGTCGGTCACGTGAATCCCTAGTCGCTGATGATGATGGCCTGCTCGGGGCAGGACCGGGCGGCCTCGGTCACCTTGGCCTGCAGTTCGGCCGGCACCTCGCCGCTGATCGTCGCGGTGGAGTGCCCGTCCACGTCGTCCAGTTCGAACGCGTCCGGCGCGATCATCGAGCACAGGGTGTGTCCCTGGCAGCGGTCGGAGTCGACATGCACCTTCATCTGTGGCTGATCTCCCTCTATGTGCCTAACGGATAGTGGTGATTGTTCCGCCAAAACCTTCCACTTGTCATCCGCGGCGGCCTTCCCGGTCCGCTGGATCTTGGAGAAGTTGATTCTCGCAATCGAGAGTACCACTTGCAAGAGCGGGCACGCTGCTGTCAGGGAGCGGCGGAGCGGAGGCGGCCGGGCTGATCGCCGCGGGGCCGTGACGCGCCCGCGACCCGTCCGTGACCATGCCGGTTGCCGGCAGGCGTCACTGACAAAAGTCAGTGACAAATGTCAGTGCAGGCCTTGCCGGGGAGCGGAACGCGGTCTATATAGGAAGATAGCAAACGCTCACTTATGTTGCCGGTTCTCTACCCAATGACGGGAGGCAGCGAGTGATCGAGCTGGACCCGCCCGAGTCGGCGGCCCCGGCCGCGGCGAGAGCGCGTCCGCGCCCGCGCCGGCGGCTCACTATCCGGCGCCGCCGCCAGGTCTCCGGCGGCATCGGCCTGGGCGTGGTCGTGGGGATCATCGCCCTCGTGATCATGGCCTACAACCAGGTCTTCTCCCCGGGCGTGCCCGCGACCGTGATCTCGGCCCGGGCCGGGCTGCTGATGAGCCCCGGGGCGGACGTCACCCTCGACGGCGTCACCGTCGGCCGCGTCACGTCGATCACGCCGGACGGAGACCAGGCCCGGCTGGCCATCAGCCTGCTCCCCGGCAAGATCCACTCCATCCCCGCGAACGTGCGGGCCTCCATCCAGGCGCCCACCATCTTCGGCCCGAAGTACCTCGGCCTCGTGATGCCCGCCCGTCCCGTCACGAGCCGGGTGCGGGCCGACGAGGTCATCGAGCCCACGGCGGACCCGACCGAGATGGACACCGCGTTCGCCAGCCTGGTGTCGGTCCTGAACAGCGTCCACCCGGCCAAGCTGGCCGCGGCCCTGGGCGCCATCTCGACCGCCCTGCGGGGGCAGGGCACGACCCTGGGCAACTTCGTCGTCCAGACCAACGACTACGTGCGGCAGCTCAACCCCAGCCTTCCCGCCGTGTCGGCGGACCTGCGCATCGCCCCGCAGGTTCTGAGTACCTTCTCGGCCGCGGCCCCCGACCTGATCAAGTCGCTCGGCAACCTGCGGACCACCAGCGGGACCCTGGTCAGCCAGCAGGCCCAGTTCGACGCGTTCCTGCTGAACATGACCGGCCTGGCCAACACCACGGACACCTTCCTCGCCGGCAACGAGCAGGGGCTGAACCGGACGCTGGCGACCCTGCTGCCGACCGGGAACCTGCTGGCGGAGTACTCCCCGGAATTCCCCTGCCTGTTCGCCAGCATCAACAAGGAAGGCAGCATCAACGCGTCGGCCACGGCGCTGGCGATGGACGCCACGTTCCTGCCCGGCGTGAAACCGTACACGGCCTCGCAGAACCTCCCGGTGACCGGCGCGACCGGCAAGCCGAGCTGCTACGGCGGCCCGCTCACCACGGCGCAGGCGGCCAGGTGGCCCCTGATCCGGTTCAACGACGGCACGCAGAACTTCTTCTCCCGCAACGAGAGCCTCACCCCGGGCTCCCCTCCGCTGGCCGTCCGGCTCTTCGGCGACCAGGGTGCCGGCGCGGCCGCGAACGCGGCCCGGAACGGGAGGAACCACTGATGCGCGGCCTCCTGGTCAAGGTCGGAGCCCTCCTCCTCGCGACGCTGGTGCTGGCCGGGGTCCTGGTGGTGGTCTTCGACAACCTGCAGGACCAGCCGCAGCACACCTACCGCGCGCTGTTCACCAACGTGACCGGGCTGAGAGCCGGCGACAACGTGCGGGCGGCCGGGGTGGTCGTGGGCCGGGTGGGCAGCGTGACGCTGCAGCCCGACGACCAGGCCCTGGTCACCTTCACGGCGGCCACGGACGTGTCCGTGACCCGGGCCACCACGCTGGCCGTGCGGTACGCGGACCTGATCGGCAACCGCTACCTGGAGGTCGACCAGCCGCAGGCGCGGGCCGCGGCGGTGGCGCCGGGCGCCGTTATCCCGGAGTCGCGGACCCAGCCCGCGCTGAGCCTGGACGCGCTGTTCAACGGGTTCCAGCCGCTCTTCCAGGGACTGCAGCCGGCGCAGGTCAACCAGCTGTCGGGCGAGCTGATCTCCGTCATGCAGGGAGAGGGCGGCACGATCAACCAGCTCCTGACCTCCATCGGGTCGCTCACCTCGAGCGTCGCGGACCGGGACAAGCTGATCGGCGATGTCGTCAAGAACCTCAACGCCGTCCTGTCCACCGTGAGCTCCCACGACCGCCAGCTGTCCAGCTTCATCACGCGGCTGCAGCAGCTGGTCAGCGGGCTGGCCGCCGACCGGACGACGATCGGGAACTCCGTCACCGGCATCGCCAACGTCAGCGGCACGCTCGCCGGCCTGCTGCGCGGCGCCCGCCCGGACCTCGCCGGAACCGTGAGCGCCGCCGACCGGCTGGCCACCACCCTGAACTCCAGCCGGGGGCAGATCTACTCCGACCTCCAGATCATCCCCAGGGAAGACCAGCGGATCGGCCGCCAGGGCCTGTACGGATCGTTCTTCAACTTCTACCTGTGCAGCGTCACGCTTCGGGTCACCGGACCCAGCGGCCAGCCGGTCAACCTGCCGACCGTCAACAGCGAGGCCAAACGATGCCAATAATGAAGCGGAACTTCTCGGAGTTCAACCCGGTCAAGATCGGGCTCGCCGGCCTGGCCCTGCTGGCGCTTCTGGGTCTGGCCGCCATGAACTCCGGCGCCATCATCCAGCACTTCACCACGACCACCTACTACGCGGACCTCAGCGAGGCCGGCGGGCTCACCTCCGGCGACTCGGTCGAGATCGCCGGCATCACGATGGGGACCGTGACCAGCGTCAAACTGCAGGGCACCCACGTGCTGGCCACCTTCAACGTCAAGCACGGCGGCCACCTCGGGAAGGGCACCAGCGCCACGATCAGCAGCGCCACCGCGCTCGGGACCAAGGACCTGGCCCTGCAGACGGGCGGGACCGGAACCCTCGCACCCGGGGCGACCATCCCGCTGGCACGCACCACGTCCCCGTACGACCTGACCCAGGTCCTGTCCACCCTGACCACCCAGGCCGGCCAGATCAACGCGGGCCAGCTCTCCTCGGCGTTCAACACGCTCGCCGGCTCGCTGCGGAACGCCCCGCCCAGCCTGCGGTCGGCGCTGAGCGGCATCAGCGCGCTGTCGCAGACGATCGCGTCCCGGGACTCGGCCCTCACCTCGCTGCTGTCCAACGCCTCGACCGTCAGCGGCCTGCTGGCCGACCGCAGCCAGCAGGTCGGCACGCTGATGACGTCGGGCACGCAGCTGCTCAGCGCCCTGGAACAGCGCCGCAACCAGATCCGCGAACTGCTCGTGAACGTCACCGCCGTCACGCAGCAGGTCAAGGGCCTGGTCACCGACAACGGGCAGACCCTCGGCCCGATGCTGACCCAGCTGCAGGGAGTCCTGAACCTGCTGAACAACAACTCGACCCAGCTGACCGAGGCGATCAACGGCTTCGAGCGGTACTCCGGCAGCCTGGGCGACGCCGTCGGCAGCGGCCCCTTCTACTACGCCTACATCGCCAACATCCTGCCCACGAACATGGCCCCGCTCCTGCCCGCCGTGCTGGGGAAGTGACGGCAGTGAAACTACCCTTCTCCGCCCGCGCGTCCGCCCTCACCGCCCGTCAGCGGTTCACCGGCGGGGCCGCCGCCCTCGTGGCCGTGGTTCTCGTCGTGAGCGCGGCGGTCGCGTTCTGGCCGCACTCCTCCACCAAGCACCTCACCGCCTACTTCACCGACACCACCGGCCTCTACACCGGGGAACAGGTCATGGTCCTCGGCGTGCCGGTCGGGCACGTCGACAGCATCGCCACGCAGCCCGGGCGGGTCAAGGTGGGGATGAGCTACGACGGCTCCATCAAGATCCCGGCCAACGCGGAGGCGGCGATCGTCTCCCCGACCCTGGTGACCACCCGCACGGTCCAGCTCACGCCGGTGTACGCGTCCGGGGCGACACTGCCGGACGGCGGGGTGATCCCCGAGAAGCGGACCGCGGTCCCGGTGGAATGGGACCAGATCGAGGGCGAGCTGAACACCCTCGCCACGGCCCTGGGGCCGAACGCGAAGTCTCCCGGCACCCTGAACAAGGTGCTCAAGGTGTCGTCGGCGAACCTGAAGGGACAGGGGACCAACCTGCACGACACCATCGCCAACCTGTCGAAGGCCTCCACCACGCTGTCGGACGACCGCGGCAACCTGTTCCGGACCGTCGATAACCTGCAGGTGTTCACGAAGGTCCTCCGGGACTCCAACTCCCAGGTCGGGGCGTTCGAGCAGGAACTGTCGTCGGTCTCCGGGGTCCTCGCCGACAACCGGCAGCAGCTGGCCACCACCCTGGCCACGCTGAACTCCTCGCTGGGCACCATCCAGCGCTTCGTGCGGGACAACAAGGACCGGCTGTCCACCAGCGTCGCCTCGCTGGACCGGGTGACCTCCACGCTGGCGCGCTCGGACCAGACGCTCGCCAACATCCTGCAGGTCGCCCCGACCGAGGTCGCCAACTTCAACGACATCTACGACCCGGTCGACCACGCGATCCAGGGCACGTTCGCCCTGACGAACTTCGACAGCCCGGCCCAGTTCCTGTGCTCCACGGTCTTCGACCTCGGCGGCACCCCGGCGCAGTGCGCGCAGGCCCTGGGCCCCTACGTCAAGATCCTGCGGATGAGCAGCGTCCCCGTGGGCGTGGACCCGATCAGCCGCAACGGCTACGGCGACCAGGTCAGCTCGTCGGCGGCGTCCGGACCCGGCGGGGCGGCCGCCGCCAGCCCGAACAGCGGGACCCGGTCATCCGGCTCCGGCGGCCTGCTCAAGGTGCTGACCGGAGGCGGCTCGTGAGGACAGCGCGGACGTGGGCCTCGCTCACCGTCGCGACGGCGGTATCCGCCTGCGTGTGCGGCTGCCAGTTCACCGGTTTCGGGTCGCTGCCGCTCCCGTTCACCAAGGGCACGGGCTCGGGCACCTACACGGTCACCGCCGAGATGAGCAACGCCAGCACCCTCCCGCCCAACGCGGAGGTCACGGTCGGCGACATCACGGTCGGCACCGTGACGGCGATCCGCTACTCCGACTGGCGGGCCGACCTCACCATCTCGCTGCCGGACCGGATCAGGCTGCCCGCCAACGCGACCGCCGCGATCGGGCAGAAAAGCCTCCTGGGCGCGGAGTACGTCGAACTCGCCGCGCCCACCGGGGCGGAGAAGCCGGCCGGCCGGCTAGCCGGCGGGGACGTGATCCCGCTGTCGCGGACCAGCACCTATCCCTCCGCCGAGGACGTGCTCTCCACGCTGTCCAGCGTGCTCAACGGCGGCGGGCTCAACCAGCTGTCCACGATCACCAGCGAGCTCAACAAGGCGCTCGGCGGGCACGAGGAGCAGGTCCGGGAGCTGCTGGGCAACCTGAGGACCCTCGCCGTGAGCCTGAACCAGCAGCGGGGGCAGATCATCGCCACCATCAGCGACCTCAACGACCTGGCCGCCGAGGTGCGCAAGCAGGACGCCATGCTCTCCCAGGCCATCGACTCGATTCCCTCGGGCCTGGCGGTGCTGAACCAGGACAAGGCCGACCTGACCCGGGCGCTGGGCGCGGTGTCGAACCTGTCCACCGTGGCCGACCGGGTCGTCAACGAGTCCAGCCAGAACCTGCTCGCGAACCTGCGCGACCTGCGGCCCGCGGTCACCAAGCTGGCCGACGCGGGCCACAACCTGGTCGGCTCGCTGTCGGTCCTGCCGACCTTCCCGTTCACCCGCAACACGGTGATGCACGGGATGAAGGGCGACTACGGCAACCTGGTCGCCACCTTCGACCTCACCCTGCCCAAGCTGGAGAAGACCTGGCTGGCCGGCGAGACGAGCGGGAAGCCGGCGGCCGTCGGCGGTAAGTCCTCGTCCGCCGCGGACAACCCGCTGACCGCGCCGCTGAAGAACCTCCCGTCCGGGCTGAAGCCGTCCCCGTCCCCGTCGCGGTCCAGCGCGCCCGGCGGCGGGTCCGGCGGCCTCGGCGGGATCCTGGGCGGACTGACCGGAGGGAAGGGCTGATGAGCAGCAAGCTGATCCGCTACCAGCTCATCGCGTTCGTCCTCGTCACCATCCTGGGCATCACCTACGCGATGACGCAGTACGTGGGGCTGCCCCGCCTGCTGGGCTTCGGCCAGTACCCGGTGTCCGTCCGCATGCCGGACACCGGCGGCCTCTACAGCGGCGCGATCGTCACCGAGCGGGGCGTGACCGTCGGCAAGGTCACGAACGTCGACATCGTCGGGGAGGACGTCACCGCCCGGATCAGCCTGAACAACGGAACCCGGATTCCCTCCCGCGGGCTGAAGGCCGCCGTCCAGAACACGTCCGCGGTCGGCGAGCAGTACCTGGAACTGACCCCCCAGCACCCGGACGGCCCGTACCTGGAGGCGGGGTCGGTGATCCCGGCCAGCGAGGTGACCCTGCCCCCGTCGCCCGGCGACCTGCTGGCGAACCTCAACACGCTGCTGAAGTCGGTGCCGCAGAAGCAGCTGAACGTCACGGTCAACGAGCTGTATAACGCGTTCAACGGCACCGGCCCGCAGCTGCGGCAGCTGCTCGGCTCGGCCGGCAACCTGCTGAACGCCGCCCAGGAGAACGTCACGCCCACGAAGAACCTGATCGGCCAGATGCGGCCGGTACTCGGCACCCAGGCCGCCCACAGCGGCGACATCACGTCCTTCAGCCGGAATCTCGCGACCGTGTCCGGCCAGCTGAAGACGAGCAACGGCGACGTCAAGGGCCTCATCGACCAGGGCCCGGCCTTCGCCGGCCAGCTGGAGAGCCTTGTCGGGAAGCTGCAGCCGACCGTGCCGCTCCTGCTCGCCAACCTCACGTCGGTCAGCCACGTCACCGACGTGTACGTCAACGGGCTCCGGCAGGTGCTGGTGATCCTCCCCGCGGGCGTGGACGACCTGCTGGCCACGATCATGGACTCGCCGATCAAGGGAACCGCGAACGGGGACTTCGTGCTCACCACCGGCAACCCGCCGGCCTGCACGAAGGGGTACAGCACCCCGGTCAGGAGCCCGGAGGACACGAGCCAGGCGGCCCTGCCGAAGCCGGGCCA
>WRBL01000037.1 GCA_009784565.1 Streptosporangiales bacterium
CCCCACCGGTCGGCGAACACCACCTGCTCCAGGGGCTTGCGGCGCACCGGGCCGTGCCGCCCGCGGGGCCAGCCGACGACCACGTGCCCGGCGAGCATCCAGTCCTCCGGAACGCCGACGGCGTCCCGGATCAGCGCCTCGCCGCCGTAGGACGCCCAGCTGGTGAGGCAGGCGCCGAGGCCCTGGGCCCGGGCCGCGAGCAGGAAGTTCTGCACCGCGGGGAAGATCGAGCCGCCGAGCAGCAGTTCCGACGCGGTCGGGTACCGCTTCTGGGCGAACAGCACGGACGTGTACTCGCCGGCCCGGTCGTGCAGCTCATAGGTCGCCCGGTTCGACCGGGCCCGCGGGCTGTCATCCCCGTCCGCGGGGCGGGACATCCCGTACACCGGCTCGATGATCTCGAGGGCGTTCGCGGCCGCCTTCGCGACGACCGCCCGCATCTCGGGAGCCTTGAGGACCACGAACCGCCGGTCCTGCGTGTTCGCGCCGGACGGGGCCCACACCGCCGCCCGCAGGCAGCGGTCCAGCACCTCGTCGCTGACCGGCTCCCCGGTGAACCGCCGGATAGTCCGCGCCGTCGACATCACGGTCCACACGTCATTCTCTTGTCCCGACATACGGGCGACTCTAACCGCGACAGAGCGAGCTTCCGGACTGGATGAGCCGTCGCCTCCCGTAGATGGGTACCAAAGTGACATCCACCTCCAACGGAGGGGAGCCTAAGTGCCATCGAGTCCGCTCCCGGCGGGACGGGCGGGAGGCACGGGACGGGCGGGAGGCACGGGACGGGTGAGGTGGGCGGCGAGATGCTCCACCACTTCGCCGGCGTCGGACTCGATGCCGCACAGGAAGGTGGAGCGGCGGCGGCGCAGCACGGGCAGTCCCAGGAAGTACAGGCCGGGGCTTTCGGTCACGCCGCCGGAATGGCGGGCCCGCCCCTTGTCGTCAAGGACCGGGACGTCGAGCCAGCGGTAGTCGGGGCGGAAGCCCGTGGCCCAGAGCACGGTGCGGACGCTGCCCGAGCGCAGGTCCAGCTGGAGGCGCTTCGCGTCCGGGACGCGGGTGGGTTCCAGGCGCTCGGGCGGGCCGAGCCCGGCGTCCCGTCCGGTGTCCCGTGCCCAGTCGTCGAAGGTGCCCAGCAGGCGTTCCAGTTTGAGGTCCGCCAGCGAGAACACGTTGCGCAGGCCCCCGGAGAACAGGGCCCTGCCGTCACGGACCGCCGCCCAGCGGCCGGCCAGTTCCACGCCGGCCGAGGCGAGCGCGTTGAGGTCCAGGGTCTCCCGCGACGGCGAGCCGACCAGCTGCGGCGAGGGCAGCCTCCGGGCCCGGTCCAGGTCTTCGATCTCGTCGTAGCGCTGGTCCCACACTCCCGCGGCGTCCATCCACCACAGGATGTCCCGCCCCCGGTACAGGCGCGGCATCCGGACGTGCTCCCCCACCGACAGGGTCACCGGGCGCCCGGACCGCCGGATCTCGGCCGCCAGCTGCGCGCCGGTGGCGGACGCCCCCACGACGAGGACCCCGCCGTCGGGAAGGTCGCCGGCCGAGCGGTAGTCGAAGGAGGTCAGCTGGGTCACGGCCCCGGGGACAGCGGACGCGAACGCCGGGACCGACGGCAGATTGCAGGCGCCGCTGGCGATGATCACCGCCCGGCAGGCGATCTCCGTCTCGCCCGCGAGGACCCGGTACCCGGCACTGTTCCCTCCGTCGGCGCCGGGCCGGGCCCGCCGGACCGACGTGACGTTCACGCCGGTCCGGACCGGAGCCCGCGCGGCCTTCGCGAAGCCCTCGATGAAGCTGACCAGTTCGCACCCCGCCATGTAGCCGTCGGGGTCGTCCCCGGAGTACGACCACCCCGGCAGCCGGCTCAGCCAGTTCGGCGTGAGCAGCCGGAACGAGTCCCACCGCTCGCGCCGCCAGGAATTCGCGACCTCCCCGCGTTCCAGCACGACGTGGTCGATCGACCGCTGGCTCAGGAAGTGGCTCGCGGCCAGGCCAGCGTGCCCGGCCCCGATGACAACGACGGTAAAACGCTCGATGGTGGCCTCCCGGCGCCTGCGTTCGCAGTTTGTGCTGCCATAGCGACACAAACTGCGAACCTAAGCCCGTTGCGTGGATGTCTAGGCGACTTCGACGGTGACGTCGGTGGGGTTGGTGATGGCGTCGAAGACGGCGGAGCGCTTCTGGGACTGGGCGACGAGGGCCTCGATCTCCTGCGCCGACGCGTCCGCGTCGATGTGGAAGGTCACCTTGATGTCGTTGAAGCCGTTGCGGACGTCGCTGTCGGCGCCGAGGATCCCGCGGATGTCGTGGCTGCCCTCCAGGGTGGCCTCCACCGAGCGGAGCTTGATGCCCCGGTTCTCGGCCACCGACGCCACGCCGGCCGACAGGCAGCTGGCCAGGCCGACCAGGAGGTACTCGATCGGGGTAATGCCGTTGTCGGTGGCGGCGAGCACCTCGGGGTGGTCGGCCTGGAACACCGACTCTTCCTGGTGGCTCTGCTCCGCGCCGAGGCCGGAGAAGCCCTGGACCTTGATCGTGGTGTGGACGCCCTCGTTCCACTTCGACGACGCGCGCCACGTGAACTGCGCCGCCTCCGGCGAGGCCTTGAGCGCGTCACGAGCCTCAAGCAGTGCCTGAACGTTGACGCCATTGGTGACAGTAGCCATCGTGGGTAGTGCTCCCCTCAGATAAATATCGATATTCCATGTAGGGATAATTGACAATACACCGATCAGGGCGGTCTAACATAGGCCTCATGCCAGGGTCAGCCGGCGCCGTCGAAACTCAGTACCTGGACCTGCCGGACCCGGTGCGGCTCGACTGCGGCCGGGACCTGTACCCGGTCCGCGTGGCGTACGAGACGTACGGTGTCCTCTCCCCCGGGCGCGACAACGTCATCCTCGTCTGCCACGCGCTCAGCGGGGACGCCCACGCGGCGGGCACCGCCCCGCGCTCTCCCGGAGGGGCGCCGGACGGCACCAGCACCCGCGACGGTTTCGCCGCCGACGACCGGGACGGCACCGCCGGGAAGACCCTCGGCTGGTGGGACGGGATGATCGGGCCGGGCAAGGCGTTCGACACCGACCGGTACTTCGTCGTGTCGACCAACCTCCTGGGCGGCTGCCGGGGCACGACCGGGCCGTCTTCCGTCAATCCGGCCACCCGAAGGCCGTACGGCCCCGACTTCCCGGTCATCACCGTGGCCGACATGGTGCGGACCCAGCGTGCCTTCCTCGATCGCCTCGGGATCACGAAGCTGGCGGCGGTGGCCGGGGGCTCGCTCGGCGGGATGCAGGCCCTGGAGTGGGCCATCGCCTACCCGGACCAGGTGGAAGCCATCATCCCGATCGCCAGCGCGCACGCCCTCCAGCCGCAGGGCGTGGCCTGGAACGCGATCGCCCGCGAGGCGATCATGCGCGACCCGGACTGGCAGGACGGCCGCTACTACGGCACCGGCCGGGCGCCCGAGTCCGGCCTGGGGATCGCCCGGATGGTCGGCCACGTCACCTACCTCTCGGCGCCCGCGCTCGCCGACAAGTTCGCGCGCAGGCTGCAAGCGGCACCAGACCGGCCCGCGGGCGACGGCATCCGGTACACGATCACGGAGCCGGAGTTCCAGGTGGAGAGCTACCTGCGGCACCAGGCGGGAACGTTCGTGAAGCGCTTCGACGCCAATACCTACCTCTACCTGTCCCGGGCCCTCACCTACTTCGACCTCGCCCGCAGTCACGGGAAGGGGTCGCTGGAACAGGCGGTCCGGTCCGTGAAGGCGAAGACGCTCTTGATCTCTTTCAGCTCGGACTGGCTGTACCCGCCGGCGGGCTCGGCCGAGATCGCCCGCGCGCTCGGGAAGGCCGGCCTGCCGGTCGAATCGCACGTGATCGACGCCCCGTACGGCCACGACTGCTTCCTGCTGGAGGAAGCGCGGCAGATACCCATCGTCCGGAAGTTCCTGGAGGCGAACCAGAAGTGACCGAAGAGGCCCGGGAGTATGGCTTCGAGACCCGGCAGCTGCACGCCGGGCAGCGGCCCGACCCGAACACCGGCGCCCGCGCGGTGCCGATCTTCCAGACGTCCAGCTACGTCTTCGAAGATCCCGAGTCGGCGGCGGCCTACTTCAACCTGCAGGAGTACGGGAACACCTACTCGCGGATCATGAATCCCACGGTCGCGGCGCTCGAGGAGCGGATCGCCAGCCTGGAGGGCGGCTCGGGCGCGGTGGCCTTCGCCAGCGGGATCGCCGCGCAGGCGGGCGCGCTGTTCACCATGCTGGAGCCGGGCGACCACGTCGTCTCGTCCTCGGCGCTGTACGGCGGCACCGTGAACCAGCTCAAGCACATGTTCCGCAAGATGAACATCGAGCTGACCTGGGTCGACCCCGATGACGTCGATGCCTGGCGGGACGCCGTGCAACCGAACACCAAGGCGTTCTACGGCGAGACCATCGGCAACCCCGGCGGGAATGTCCTGGACATCGAGACGCTCGCCGGCATCGCGCACGAGAACGGCTTCCCGCTGGTCGTGGACAACACGTTCGCGACGCCGTACCTGTGCCGCCCGATCGAGTACGGCGCTGATATCGTGATCCACTCGGCGACCAAGTTCATCGGCGGCCACGGCACGTCGATCGGCGGCGTCGTGACCGAGGCCGGGACTTTCGACTGGTCCAACGGCCGGTTCCCGGTGGTAGCGGACCCGTCTCCGGCCTACCACGGGCTGCAGTTCCACGAGACGTTCGGCATGTACGGGTACCTGATGAAGCTCCGGGCGGAGACGCTCCGGGACCTGGGCGCGACCATGTCGCCGTTCAACGCGTTCCTGTTCCTGCAGGGCCTGGAGACGCTGAGCCTGCGCATGGAACGGCACGTCGCCAACGCCCTCCGGGTCGCGGAATTCCTGGAGAATCACGAGCTGGCGAGCAACGTCACCTATCCGGGACTCAAGACCAGCAGGTACAGGCCGCTGGCCGAGAAGTACCTGCCGAAGGGCGCGGGCGCGGTGTTCTCCTTCGACTGCGCGGGCGGCCGGACCGGCGGGCAGGACCTCATCCGGGGGGTGACGCTCTGGTCGCACCTGGCCAACGTCGGCGACGCCAAGAGCCTCATCATCCATCCGGCGTCCACGACGCACCGCCAGCTCAGCGACGACGAGCTGCGGGCGGCGGGCGTCGGCGCCGGGACGGTACGGCTGTCGGTCGGCACCGAGTCGGTGGACGACCTGATCTGGGACCTGGAGCAGGGATTCGCGAAGGTGGCGGCACTGTGACTTTCAACCTCGGCGAGTACCAGGACCCGGCGGCGATCCAGCGGGTGCTGCACGGGGCGAAGACGATCGCGATCGTAGGGCTTTCGCCCAAGGAACTGCGGTCCAGCTACTTCGTCGGCTACTACCTCCAGCGGCACGGCTACGAGGTCATCCCGGTCAATCCCCGGGAGACCGAGATCCTGGGCGAGAAGTCCTATCCGAGCCTCACCGAAATACCGAAAAAAGTTGACATCGTGGACGTGTTCCGCGCCCCGGACGCCGTGCCGGGCATCGCCCGGGAGGCGGCCCGGATCGGCGCGGGCACCCTGTGGACCCAGTTCGGGGTGATCAGCGAGGAAGGGGCGAAGATCGCCGAGGCCGGCGGCCTGACCGTGATCATGGACCGGTGCCTCAAGGTCGAGCATGCGCGCTACATCGGCCGGATGCACTGGCTCGGGTTCAATACCCACCGCATCACCTCGGTCCGCTCGGGGCTCCAGTAACACCAGGCCGTAGCATCGGGCACATGAGCGGATCCATGAACGCGCCGCGCCCGGAGCCCCGGAGCACCGGGCCGGTCACGGTCTTCGGCCCCGATTTCCCCTTCGCCTACGACACCTGGCTGCGCCACCGCGCGGGCCGGGGCTCGCTGCCGGACTGGTCCCACGGCGCCTCCGTCGCCGTCCTGGGGGCGGGGGTGGCCGGCATGGTCGCCGCCTACGAGCTCATGGAACTGGGGCTGCGCCCGGTCATCTACGAGCCCGCCCGGATCGGCGGGCGCCTGCGCTCGCACCGGTTCGGGGGCTCCGACAGCGTCGTCGCGGAACTCGGCGGCATGCGGTTCCCGGTCTCGGGCACGTCGTTCTTCCATTACGCCGACCGGCTCGGGCTCAAAAGCGAGCCGTTCCCGAACCCGCTGACCGAGGCGGCCGGCAGCACGGTCATCAACATCGCGGGCCAGACGTACCAGGGCCGGTCGCTGGAGGACCTGCCGCCGCAGTTCACCGAGGTCGCTCAGGCCTGGGACGACGCCCTGTCCGAGATCGGCTTCGAGGGGCTGCAGGACGCGATCCGCGCCCGCGACGTCGGGGAGCTGAAGAAGCGCTGGAACAAGCTCGTGCCGGAATGGGACGGCCGGACCTTCTACGATTTCGTCGCCACGTCGGAGGCGTTCGCGAAGCTGCCGTTCCGGTACCGCGAAATGTTCGGCATGGTGGGCTTCGGCACCGGGGGGTGGGATTCCGACTTCCCGAACTCCATGCTGGAGATCCTCCGGGTCGTGATCACGAACTGCGACAGCTACCAGCGGCTGATCACCGGCGGGGCCGAACAGCTCCCCCGGGGCCTGTGGACGCTCCCGGTCAGCCCGCGCAGCCCGTGGCCCGAGGGCACGACGCTGGAGAGCCTCCACGGCGGCGTCCCGCGCCCGGCCGTGTCGGCCATCTCCCGGCATCCCGGCAGCTCGTTCACCATCCGCGACCGCTGGGGCGCCAGCCGCACCCACGACGCGGTCCTCGCCACCTGCCAGAGCTGGCTCCTGACCACCCAGATCGACTGCGACGAGAGCCTGTTCTCCCAGGAACTGTGGATGGCGCTGGACCGCACCCGGTACATGCAGTCGTCGAAGACGTTCGTGATGGTCGACCGGCCGTTCTGGAACGACATCAACCCGCACACCGGCCGCCCGACGCTGGGGATGACGCTGACCGACCGGATCACCCGGGGCACGTACCTGTTCGACAACGGCCCGGGCCGGCCCGCCGTGATCTGCCTGACCTACTCGTGGATGTCGGACTCGCTGAAGATGCTGCCCTACAACGTCGACCAGCGGGTGAAGCTCTCGCTCGACGCCCTGGGCAAGATCTATCCGGACGTCGACATCGCGAGCCACATCGTCGGGGACCCGGTGACGGTCTCGTGGGAGGACGACCCCAACTTCCTCGGCGCCTTCAAGGGCGCGCTGCCCGGGCATTACCGGTACAACCACCGCATGTACTCCCACTTCATGCAGGACCGGCTGCCCGCCGCCGAGCGCGGGGTCTTCCTGGCCGGCGACGACGTCTCCTTCACCCCGGCGTGGGCCGAAGGAGCGGTCCAGACCGCCCTGAACGCCGTCTGGGGCGTCATGGCGCACTTCGGCGGCTCGTCCCACCCGGACAACCCCGGCCCGGGCGACCTCTACGACGACCTGGCCCCGATCGACCTCGGCGAGTGAGCGCCGCCTTGGACGGGAGCGCGAGCGAGGGTTCGGGCGGGGTCCTGCGGGTCGCCGCGTGGCAGTGCGCTCCGGCGGTCTCCGACACCGGGGGGAACCTCCGCCGGCTCTCGGACGCGGCCGCCGGGGCGGCGGCCCGCGGCGCCGCGGTGCTGGTCACGCCGGAGATGCTCACGTCGGGCTACGGGCTCGACCCGGCCGGGGCCCGCCTCCACGCCGCGCGGGCCGCCGACGTGGAGGCGCAGGTCGCGGACATCGCCGTCAGGCACGGGATCGCGGTCGCCTGGGGGCATCCGGTCCCGGCGCCCGTTCCCGGCGGCGTCTACAACGCCGTCACCCTGACCGGCGCCGACGGAGTCCGGCTCGGACGGCACCTCAAGACGCATCTTTTCGGCGACCTGGACCGGGAACTGTTCGTCCCGAGTCCCGACCCGCCCGAGACGTTCGAATTTCGTAATATCCGTATCGGGATGCTCGTCTGCTACGACGTCGAGTTCCCCGAGGCGGTGCGCCGCCTGGCGGTCGGAGGGGCCCGGGCGGTCCTGGTTCCCACCGCGAACATGCGGGGCTTCGAGGAGGTTCCGGAGCTCCTCGTACGGGCCCGGGCCTGCGAAAACGGCTGCGGCGTCGTCTACGCGAACTACTGCGGCGCCGACCCCGTTTTCACCTACGGCGGGCTGAGCGTGATCTGCGGTCCGGGCGGCGAGGTGCTCGCGAGCGCCGGCCCGGACGACGAGGAATTGATCATCGCGGATGTCCCCCTCGCGGCCCGGGGAACCTATCTGGCCGACCGCCGCCCGGGCCTGTACTGAGCGGCAAACTCAAAATCTTTTTCCCGAACGGTTCTTCGTTCCTCCCCCGCACCGCCTTCCACTGCCGCGAACTGGTCACACCGGGACCAACCCCACTGATCCAATAAATCCTGTAGCCTGCGGGCTCATATGGGGAGACGTGCGGGGGCGCGGCTTACGGTGGGTATTGGTGGGGAAGGGACGGATTGTGATCCGGGCACTGGTCGCGGAGAGCGTGCCACTCATACGGGCGGGGCTGCTGACGCTCCTGGCGGGGCAGCTTGACATCGAATTCGTGGCGGAACTGGACCGGGCGGAGTCGATCGTGCCCGCCGCGCGGGCGTCCCATCCGGACGTGGCGCTGATAGACGAGAAGATCGCCGGGGACGAGTTCCGCGTCATCCGGGAACTGCGGCAGGCGGTTCCGGAGTGCGGTTCGGTCATCATGGCCAGCAGCGGGAGCCCGGGCCGGCTACGCGAGGCGGTCGCGGCGAGCGCGGACGGATTCCTCGGGAAGGAATCGTCCCCGGCCAAGATCGCCGACGCCGTCCTGCGGGTCGCCTCGGGGAGCAAGGCGCTGGACCCCGATCTCGCCTTCAGCGCTCTCAACGCTCCCGCCAGCCCGCTCACCAGCCGGGAAATCGACGTCCTGCGGCTGGCCGCCGACGGGGTTCCGGACGCGGAAATCGCCCGGAACCTGTACCTGGCGATCGGGACCGTCCGCAACTACGTCTCCCGGGCCGTCGGGAAGACCGGCACCCGGTCGCGGGCCGACGCCATTCGCAAGGCCCAGGGGGCGGGCTGGCTCTGACACGCTGATGCTTCCCAGGGCGTCATCGATGTCCCGGGCGGGCTCGGTCGTGCTGGGGATCTTCGGCATCGGGCCGCTGTCCAGGGCCTTCCGGCTGGGCCGGGCCCCGATGCTGGACGGGGCCTCCGTGCGCTCCCAGTAGCCGAACAGGTCCCGGTAGAGATCACAGCCGTGCAGCAGCGTGTCATGCGTGCCGGTCACGGCGCGGTCCCCGTCGAGCACCAGGATCCGCCCGGCCCTCAGCGCCGAGCTCATCCGGTGGGCGATCACCACCAGCGTGCCCTCCCGCTCCGCGAAGGCCGTCTCGGCTACCGCCTCCGCCCCCGGGTCCAGGTGGCAGGTGGCCTCGTCCAGCAGCACCAGCCGCGCGGGTGACAGGTACGCCCGGGTCAGCGCGATCAGCTGCCGCTCCCCCGCCGACAGGACCGTGGGGTCGACGTCGGCGCTGTAACCGCCGATCCGTTCGGCCAGACTTCTCATGCCCAGCGCGTCGACGGCGTGGTCCAGGTCGGACCGGGTGGCGTTCGGGTTCAGGTAGGCCAGGTTCTCGCCCAGCGTCCCGTCGAAGACGTAGGCCTCCTGCGGGATGAGTACCCGGCGGTCGGCCAGCCGGGACGGATCCAGCCGGTACGGGACGAGCCCGCCCAGCCGGATGTCCCCGGTGGTGGGGGCCAGCATGCCCGTGATCAGGGCGGCCAGGGTCGACTTGCCGGCCCCGCTCGGGCCGACGATCGCCAGGTGCTCCCCGTCGGGAATGTCGAGGTTCAGGTCGCTGACGGCCGGCGCCGCCTGGGGCCCGTAGCTGAAGGTCACTCCGGTCAGCTCGACGTCGCCGCGGGTGCCGCGCCGCCGCGGGGTGTCGGCCCAGCTGACCTCGTCGGTCTCTTCCGCTTCGGGGGCCGCCTCCAGGATCCGGTCCAGGGTGATCGCCATCCGGACGCCGCTGCTGCCCACGCCCTGGACCAGGTTGTTCAGCGCGGGCTGCAGGCCGCCGGTGAGGTAGGCCAGGGCGCCCACGATCTGGCCGGCGCTGGCCCCTCCGTGCAGCAGCATGGGCGCCGACGCCAGGACGATGGGGACCGGCAGCAGGCCGCCGGCCGCGACCGCGATCGACCGGGCGGCGGAGATGCGGGCGACGGCCCGGCTGGCGTGGATCTGCGCGTCCACCCGGCGGCTCATCACCTTGTTCATCTGGCTCTCGCCGCCGCAGGCGGTGATGTCCCGCAGCGCGCCCATGACCGTGGTGGCGCCCGAGGCGACGGCCTCCTCGGAAAGCACGTACTCCCGCTGGGCCCGGATGAGGGGGTTGACCAGCGCCGTGAAGATCACCAGCCCGGCCAGCAGCGGGACCGCCGTGATCATCAGCGCCGCCGGCATCAGGGTCGCCAGCCCGGCCAGGGCGCTGCCCGCGACGAAGACGAACATGCGCAGCGACGTCACCAGTCCGCCGAACGCGTCGCGGACGATCTCGGTCTGGTGCGAGATCCGGGCCGTGGCGCCGTCGTCCGGGGGTCCCCCGGCCACGGCGCCGGTCACCGCCCCGGTCACGATGCGGCGAACCAGGTCGTCGCGGAGCGGCTCGACGATGGCGGCGAGCCGGCCGTAGGCCAGGTGGGCTCCGGCCGCGCCGATCCCCGCCGCGACGATCAGCACGCCCAGCCAGCCGAAGCCGGTCAGAAGGCGGCCGGCGAGGAAGGCGTTCGTGGCCTCGTCCAGCGTCCGGCCCAGCGCGAAGGTCGGCAGCACCTCGACCGCGGACCACACGATCAGCAGGCCCGTGTCCTTCGGGTGGCGCCGCAGGTACTGCCCGAGGACCGAGGTGGCCAGGCGGGCCGGCCTGGTGTGAGAGCGCTCCTGCGCGAACGAGTGCTCGTGCCGCTCCGCGGTCGCGCGGGTCCCGGCGGTCATGCGGCATCCGCCTTGTCCGCCCCGAAGACCGCCCGGTAACCGGGGTCGCGCCACAGTTCGGCGTGCGGTCCCAGGCGGCGCAGCCGGCCGGCTTCCAGCCAGGCCACGAGGTCGGCGTCGGCCGCCGTGGCGGCCCGGTGGGTCACGATGATCTTGGTCCGGTCTCCGTGCAGTTCGGTCAGGGCCTGGTTCACTTGCATCGCCGTCACCGTGTCCAGGCTGGAGGTCGCGTCGTCGAGGACGAGCAGCCGCGACCGGTCCGCGCGGGCCATCGCCCGGGCCAGGCCGAGCCGCTGGTGCTCGCCGCCGGACAGCGGCACCTTCGACAGGATGGTCAGGTCCCGTTCGGGCAGGCGCCGCAGGAATTGCAGGGCCCGGGCCGCCTCGGCCGCGGAGGTGATGTCGGCGTAGGACGGACGGCTGGGCAGGCCGAAGCCGATCATGTCGCGGACGGTGCGTCCCAGCAGCGCGGGCCGCTCGAACGCGTAGGTCACGGCCTCGCGCAGTTCGGACAGGGCCAGGTGCTTCAGCGGAACCCCGTCCAGGAGGACCTCGCCCCGGTCCGGGTCGGCCAGCCGCCCGGCCAGCGCGGCGAGGGTGGACTTGCCCGCCCCGGCCTCGCCGACCACCGCGACGTCGAAGCCGGCCGGGATGACCAGGTCGAGTTCCTCGATCGCGGTCGAGTCGCCGATGCGCACGCTCACGCCCCGGAACTCGACGCGGCCCCTGCCGGGCGGCAGGGTTTCGGTTCCCTGCCGGGGCTCGGGCACGGTGAGCAGTTCGGCGGCCCGGGTAGCGCCCGAGCGGCCGCGGGCGAGACGGCTGATCTGGCCGACCGCCGCGCCGATCCCGGCGCCGAGAGCCGCGTACTGGGCCGCCGCCAGCAGCCCGCCGGGGCTGACCTGTCCCCGGGAAAGCTCGAATCCGCCGACCGCGACGACCAGCACCTGCAGCAGCGGGATAATCAGGCTGCTCTGCGCCTGGACCCGCCCCTGGATCTGCCAGGTGCGCTCGCCCTGGGCCCGGAGCCGGGGCAGCGGCTCCAGGACGCGCCCGATCTCCCGCTCGCGGGTTCCGGCGGCCGCGATCGTGCGGGCTCCGGTCATCGTGGCGACCAGGTGGGCGATGATCGTGCCCTGGGTCTGCTGGTAGCGGAGGTAGGCGTCGGAGGTGTTGCGCATGAAGGAGCGCAGCACGCGCACCACGAGAGGCATCCCGGCCAGGAAGGCGACCGCGAGCCAGGGGTCGATGAGGGCCAGCGCCACCACGCTGCCGATCGACGGGATGGTGGAAGTGAGGGTGAGGACGGTGCCGACGGGAGCGCCGCCCGCCTCGGCCGTGCCGCCGATCAGGCGGCTGACCGCGTCGCCCGGCGCGAAGCGGCCGGTAAGCCGGGGGCCGCAGGCCAGGATGTGGCGGAACAGTTCGTGCCGGAGCCACCCGCTGCAGTTGCCGGTGACCGTCCCGGTCCCGAACTGGGTGAAGGCCTCGCCGGCGGCGCTGAGGACGGTGAGCAGCGTGCAGCAGCCCACCCAGTCCCAGAGGGACAGCACCGACGCGTGGCCGCTCATGGTCCGCAGCAGCACGTCGATGGCCTTGCCGATGGCAGCGGGCAGCAATGTCGTGGCGCAGGCACTCGCGGTGCTGGCCAGTGCGAGCATCGCGACCCAGACCGGTATCGTTCCGGTCATGCGCCGCAGCAGCCGGTCGGGTGACATTACTTTCCTCACGGGGTTTCCGGCGCCTGTGCCCCGGGCGGGTTGAGCGCCCGGGGCACAGGTTTCGCGAATCAGCTCAGCTGATCGCGCGTGCTTAGAGGCACAGGGCGGCGCTGGACACGCTGTCGCACAGCGCGACGCTCAGCCCGCTCGCCACGGAACGGCCGGCTTCGTTGTCCTCGCGGACCTCGAGGGCCTGCATGTTGAGAAGCTCCATCGTTTACCTCCTTGGATTGCTGGTACTACCCACCGACGACACGGCGTGCCGACGGCGATCGTGGGCCCAGAAAGGGCAGCCCGGCCTCGTCCGGACGGCGCGCCGCGTGCAACGCGAGCAGCACGCCGGCCGTCCCGGTGGCCAGGTCCATGGAAAGCCTGAACATGTTGTCGCCGGGGAACGCGGTCCCGCCGGAGCAGGGAATCGCGTGCCACTCCAGCCGCCGGATCTGGTCGGCGACGCCGGGGGCGAGGACCTCGTCCTCCCCCGCCTGGCTCAGCGCCAGGAGCAGCCCGGCCCGGCCGGCCATCAGCCCGGACTGGGCGTAGAACGGCCCCCGGGCGGCCCGCAGGATCCGGGGCACGGCGGCGGCGAACCGCTCGCCGCCGGGCCCGTCCTGCCGGTGGCGGAGGTACTCCCGCGCGACGAGCGCGATTCCGGCGCTGCCGTCCGCCAGGTACGGCATGGTGCGCCAGCCCTCGTTGACGGCGAGAGCGCCCTTGCGGTCGGTCACGCACGCGTCGAGGTCGCGCCGGAGCAGGTCCGCGGCGAGGTCAAGGTAGCCGCGGTCGCCGGTGCGCTCGTACATCCGCACGAACAGCAGGGCGGGGCCGCTTGAGCCGCGCATGAGGCCGGCCCTCCCGGGCTTGCCGTCGCTGGCGGGCGCGTCCTTCACCCGGCTGGCGGTAATCTCCGCGGCGCGCAGCCCGGTCTCGGTCAGGGACGGCTCCCCGGCGGTCTCCCCCAGGTAGAGCAGGGTCAGCGCGAGGCCGGCGGTGCCGTTGCCCAGGGCGGGGCCGAGGCGTTCCCACCGCTCGCTGACGCAGATATCGGCCACCTTGAGGGCGTCGCCGGCCCGTCCGAGATGGGCCAGCGCGAACGCGGCCCCGGCGAGCCCGTCGTACAGGCCCAGCATGGTGCCGGATCCGGGTGCCGTGGCCCGGGCGAGCAGCCATTCCTCGTACTCGGGGAACCGCCGGCCGCTCGCCCGCTCCACGGCGTACAGGACCCCGGCGGCGCCGTGGGAGAGGCCGAGACCCTCGCCGGTGAACTGCCGGATGTCCCCGGGGAACAGCCGGTCGGCCCGTTCGGGGGTGGCGGTGGCCAGGATGGCCCGGATCAGCGAGGCCTCCGCGGCCTTCAGCGTCTCGGGATCTTCCGTGAACGCCTGGCGCTCGGTCTCGGCCGTGATGATCTCCGGCTCGGTCTCCCGGGCCTGCCCGGCCGCCGGCCGCGTTCCGGAGTCCGCCGCCGGTCCGGCGCCCTCGATTTCCCGGACGGCCTCGTCCAGGTAGTCGCGCGGCACTCCGAACAGCCCGGCGATGACCCCGGCCAGCTCCGCCGCCTTGCCCCGGTCGAGCGGGATCAGGGTGGTCAGGGGCAGGAACATGGCCAGCCGCAGGCAGGCGAGGCTGTAGAGGTCGATGTCGAAGCCGGCCCGGTCCCGCGGCGCCGCGAAGCCGGGGTTGCCGATGACCGGCCGTTTGCCTTCCTCGACCCGGGCGGCCGCCTCGAAGTCCAGCAGGACGATCGAGTCGTCCGGCCGCATCATGATGTTGAACATGTGCAGGTCGTTGAAGACGATGCCGCGGTCGTGCAGCTGGCGCACCGCGTCCGCCACCGCCGCGCTCGTCCGCAGCGCCCAGTCCGTGTAGGACGCGATCTCCTCGGAGCCGGGCTCAAGCTGAATCAGCGGGTACCGCTCGGAGTAGGTAGAATTCAGCGGCTTGCCCTCGATGAATTCCTGCACCAGGAAATGGTGGCCGCCGCGCTCGAAATAGTCGCGGACCGCGGGAACCGACGGGATTCCCCTCAGCTGCCGCAGGATATCCCGTTCACGCTGCAGTCGCACGACCGCGTCCGCGCCGTCGGAAGACAATCCGGCGAACGGCCTGGCTTCTTTAAGGACGACTTTATCGCCGGTCCTGGTGTCAATTGCCTGGTAAACACCGCCGCCGTTGGAGAAATGCAGCGCCTGCTCGACCCGGTAGGGGAGGTCCGCCATCGTGGTCTTCCTGGCCTCCGCGAGGTGCGGGGCGAGGAAGTCCGGCATTTCCACCCATTCGGGAACGCTGAACACCGGCTTGCGGCGGTCCGGGACCAGCCGCCCGGACTCGTCCTCGATGGCGGTCACGAGCTCGCCGCTGTCGTCTTCGACGTAGCGCTCGCTGAAGCCCCCGTAGCGGACGTGGAGCGGGCCGTCGCCGTAGCGCAGGTCGGTGAGGATCCGCGGGCCGGCCTGCCCGGCCAGCATCGGGCCGAGGCCGGCCAGGATGCGCTCGAACTCGGCGTCGTCGCGCGGGTAAATGGTGATGAACTTCCCGCTGGCCCCGCGCGACGCGTACTTGGCGTTGCGCATCAGCACCGACGGCTTGCCGCGCAGGTACTTAAACGGAATTTCCCGGTCGAAGCAGTATTTCCCGGCCAGGCCAAGAATCTCTTCGGCATTATCCAGACAGGCGGAGACATGCACCTTCCACCCCTGCGAGCGCTTCAGCCCGGCGGGCGGGGAACACATAATCCACTCGCCCTTGCCCCCGCTCTTCCACCCCTCGGGAAGTTCGAGAGCTGTGAAATCCCCGTCACCCCACTGGGACTTAACCGGAGACTCATAGAACAACGGATTAGCCACGCAGTAGAGCTCATAGCCCCTATCCACGTACCGAAGTTTACACATAGGAGGGGTCAAGCCGACCCATAGCCATCATTATTTGCCTATGAAATCATCACAAGCCATTTGTGAAGATTTTCATTAATGGCTTGTGAACGGCGAGGTGAGGCGCTTCGTCCCCGTCCCGCCGGCGCGCGGCGCCCGCGGGCCGCGCCTCAGCCGCCGGGCATCCGGTAGCCCGCGCCGGGCACCGTCTCGATCACCGCCCGGCCGAGCTTGCGCCGGAGGTAACGGACGTAAACGTCGACGAGGTTCGTGCCAGGGTCGAAGTCCATGCCCCAGGCCATGGAGAGCAGTTCCGGCCGGGAGAGAACCTGGCCGGGATGGGCGGCGAAGGCCTTCAGCAGGGAGAACTCCCGGCTGGACAGGGACACTTCCCGGCCCTCGGCCGTCACTTTCCGTTCCAGCAGGTCGACCGAGAGGCCGGCCGTGCGCAGAACCGTGCGGGACGCGACGCTCGACCGGTACCGCAGGTTCGCCCGGACCCGGGCCAGGAGTTCCTCGAACGCGAACGGCTTCGCCAGGTAGTCGTCGGCCCCGACGTTCAGCCCTTCGACGCGGTCGGCCACGCGCGCCCGGGCGCTCAGCACCAGGACGGGAACCGTGAACCCGCACCCGCGCAGGCTCCTGATCACGTCGAGCCCGTCCATGTCGGGGAGCCCGAGGTCGAGGATCACCAGCGAGATGTCCGGCCGGACCGCCAGTTCCAGCGCCTCCCGGCCGCTCTGGGCCCACAGGACGACGTACCCGTGGGCCCGGAGCCCCTTTTCCACGAACGAAGCGATGCGCTCCTCGTCCTCGACGACCAGTACGTTCAACGCGGCACCCAGATCCAGAAGGTCGCCCCGCGGCCGGGCCGGTTGTCGACACCCGCCTCGCCGCCGTGCGCCCGGGCGACCCCCCGGACGATGGACAGGCCCAGGCCCGTTCCGCCAGTCGCGGGAGAGGCCGTCCGGAAGGGCTCGAACACGGTCTCCTCGGTGCCGCGGGGCAGGCCGCCGCCCTGATCGGCCACCTCGAACCGGCAGCCCGCGGAGTCGGCCCGTACGCGGAACCACACGGGCCCGGTGCCCTCGGTGTGCTCGGCGGCGTTCCGCAGCAGGTTGAGGACGGCCTGGCTCAGGCGCTGGGGGTCGGCGAGCAGCGTCCCGTCCGGCCCGCCGGGTTCGGCGCGGAACCGGGCCCCCAGGAGGGGTTCCGCCTGTTTCGCGACACCGTCCGCGAACCGGCGCGGGGACAGGGCCTCCAGTCTCAGGCGCGCCGCGTCGTCCGCCAGCGCCAGCGTGGTCAGGTCCTCCACCAGGCGGGCCATGAGGTCCAGCTGGCCGATGAGGGTGTCCTTGACCTCCCGCACCTCCCGCTCGCCCGCTCCGTCCTCCAGCACCTCCAGGTACCCGCGGCAGACGGTGATCGGGGTCCGCAGTTCATGGGAGACCAGCGTGAGAAGCCGGCCGCCCGCCCCGGCGCGGCCGGCCAGGCGCCCGCTCCGGCTCTCCCGCCGCGGGACGGGTTCCGTCCGGTCCAGCCGCGCCGCGGCCCAGGCGACCCCTTCCCCTACCAGGACGCACAGCGGGATGATGAGCGCGGCCGAGTGCAGCCGGACCCTGGCGTCCGCCTGCAGCGAGAACCCGGGCAGCACGCAGGCCAGGGCGGCGAACGGCGCCAGGGCCGCGGACGTGAGCGGCGGATGGGCCATCCCCAGCCATACGAAGGCCACCAGGAGGAACACCCCGTACGGCTGCGGACCGCCCGGCCCGGCCGCGTTCGCCCCGAAGGTGTCCGTCAGCGCGATCAGGGTGAACGCCGGGGCCATGAGCAGGAGGGTGGCTCGCTGGGACCACCTCTCCCACGGCAGAACCCAGGCGGCGGCCCCGGTCCCGAGCGCCGCGACGCCCACCGCCGCCATCACGGGAACGTCCAGCCCCGGCACCGGCATGGGCAGCGTCAGCAGCACGAGAACGCCGGAACTGGCAAAGAAAACGGCCGCCAGGCGGCCGGGCAGACGCAGGTCGCGCCTAGCCGGACCGCTGACCTCGGCGGGTCCGGTTCGCCCCGGCCCGGTCCGCCCGCCGGTCCCGAGAATGCGCGAGAGAGAAAAACGCGGCGGTACTGCCATCGCCGTCTGCCACTGAAGCGTTCCCTGGCGCGCCACGATCCCCCCACCGAGATTCAGCACCACGCAATTGCGTGAACGTACACCCATTATGAGCGCGCCGCAGGCCCGTTGATGCTTGCCGACGTGGTGAAAGCTCTTTCATCCCCGGCCCGGCGCGCGGGCGCGGGCACGGGCGACCGGGATGCCGGGCCATGAGAGCCCGTTAATCTGCCCGCGACAGTACGCATACAGGGAGATACATTCAGTTCAGTATCGATGTGGGGATACGGGTGGCGAAGCAGTTTCAGGCGCGAGAGGGGTTGCCTGTGATCCGGATGCTGGTGGCGGAAAGCGTCGCTCTGATGCGGGGCGGGCTGGTCGCCCTCCTGACCGGGCAGCTTGACTGCGAGGTCGTCGCCGAACTGGACCGGGGCGAGCTCATCCTGCCGGCCGCGCTCGTGTCACGGCCGGACGTGGCCGTCATCGACGAGAAAATCGCCGGAGACGAGTTCCGGCTGGTCCGGGAGATGCGCTGCGCGGTCCCGGGATGCGGTTCGGTCGTCATGGCCTACAGCCACAGCCCTCGCAGGCTGCGCGAGGCGGTCGCGGCGGGAGCGGACGGCTTCGTCGGGAAGGAGTCCTCCCCGGACCGGATCGCCGAGGCGGTCGGGCGGGTCGCCTCGGGCGGCAAGGCCCTCGATCCCGACCTGGCCTTCTCCGCCCTCGCCGTCACGGCCAGCCCGCTCACCAGCCGCGAGATCGACGTCCTGCGGCTGGCTTCCGCCGGGGCCCCGGACCTGGAGATCGCCAGCGAGCTGTACCTGGCGGTCGGAACAGTCCGCAACTACATCTCCCGGGCGATCGGCAAGACCGGCGCCCGGACCCGCGTGGACGCCATCCGTAAGGCCGAGGGCGCGGGCTGGCTCTGACCCGCCCGGTCCCGTCCCCGGCCGGCCCGGCCCTGATCCCAGTACCCGGCGAGGTCCCGGTAGAGGGCGGAGTCGGCCAGCAGGGCGTCGTGCGATCCGGCGTCGGCGCGGTCGCCGTCGAGCACGAGGATCCGGCGGGCCCGCAGCGCGGAGCTCATCCGGTGCGCGATCACCACCAGCGTCCCCGGCCGCTCCGCGAAGGCCCGCTCGGCCACCGCCTCCGCCGCCGGGTCCAGATGGCAGGTCGCCTCGTCCAGCAGCACCAGGCGGGCGGGTGACAGGTACGCGCGTGCCAGCGCGATCAGCTGACGTTCCCCCGCCGACAGGACCGCCGGGCCGACGACGGCGGTGTAACCGCCGATCCGTTCGGCCAGATCTCGCATGCCCACCGCGCCGACGGCCTGGTCCAGGTCGGCCGTGGTGGCATCCTGGTTCAGGTAAGCGAGGTTCTCGCCCAGGGTTCCGTCGAAGACGTAGGCCTCCTGCGGGATGAGGACCCGGCGGCCGGGCAGCTCGCGCGGGCCGAGCCGGTCCAGCGGAACCCCGCCCAGCCGGACCTCCCCGGCACCAGGGGTGAGCGTCCCCGCGATCAGGGCGGCGAGGGTCGACTTCCCGACCCCGCTCGGGCCGACGACCGCCAGGTGATCCCCGTCGGGAATGACCAGGTCCAGGTCACGGATAACCGGTATCGCGCCCGGCCCGTAACCGAACGTCAGTCCGCGCAGCTCGACACCGTCCGGGACGCCCGGCGCACGGGCCCGCGGCGCCTCTGTCTCCCCGGGCTCGTCCCCGGGCTCCTCCCCGGGCCCTTCGCGGTCCTCGCGGCCAGGAGCCGACGCCTCCAGGATCCGCTCGAGCGTGATCGCCATCCGAACGCCGCTGCTCCCCACCCCCTGGACCAGGGTGTGCAGCGCCGGCTGGAGGCCCCCGGTGAGATAGGCGAGGGTCCCGACGACCTGGCCCGCGCTGGCCCCGCCGCGCAGGAGCCACGGCGACGCCGCCAGGACGAGCGGCACGGGCAGCAGGCCGCCCGCCGCGACGGCCAGCGACCGGGCCGCCGCCATCCGGGCGACGCCGCGGGTGGCGCGGGCCTGCGCGTCGACGTCACGGGACACCGCCGCGTACGCCTGCTCTTCGCCCCCGCAGGCGGTGATGTCCCGCAGCGCGGTCAGGATCCTGGTGCCGCCGGCGGCGACCGCCTCCTCCGTCAGGACGTAGTCCCGCTGGCGGCGCACGAGCGGCCCGACCAGCAGGGCGAAGATCGCCAGGCCGATCAGCGGCGGGCCGATCGTCACCGGGATCGCCGCCGGCAGCAGCGTCGCCAGCCCGGCCAGGGCGCCGCCGGCGACGAAGACGAACAGGCGCAGCGCGGACAGCAGGCCGCCGAACGAGTCCCGGACGATCTCCGTCTGGTGCGAGATCCGGGCACAGGCGCCGTCATCCGGCGGCTCCCCGGCGTCCACGCACCGGCGCACGGCGCCGGTCACGATGCGGCGGACCAGGTCATCCCGGAGCGGCTCGACCAGCGCGGCCAGCCTGCGGCAGGCCAGGCGGGCGCCCGCCGACCCGAACGCGGCGGCCGCGACCAGCAGGCCGAGCCAGCCGAACCCGGCGGCCAGGTGCCCCGGTCCGGCGAGGAACGCGTTCGTCGCGCCCGACAGCGCCCGGCCGAGCGCGAACACGGGAGCGACCTCGACCACCGACCAGACGGCCAGCCAGGCCGCGTCCCGGGGATGGCGCCGCAGGCAGCTCACGGTCACCCCGGTGATCAGCCGGGCCGGGCGCGACCGCCCGGGGTTCCGGCCCTGGCTTCTCCTCATCCCGGGCCGGCCCCGAAGACGGCCCGGTACCCGGGCTCGGTCCATAGCTCCTCGTGCGGCGCCAGGCCGCGCAGCCGGCCGGCTTCCAGCCAGGCCACGAGGTCGGCGCCCGCCGCGGTGGCCGCGCGGTGCGTCACGATGATCGTCGTCCGGCCGCCGCGGAGCCCAGCGATCGCCTGGCTGACTTCCATCGCCGTCACCGTGTCCAGGCTGGACGTCGCGTCGTCCAGCACGAGCACCCGCGCGTCCGCGGCGCGGACCAGGGCCCGGGCCAGCCCGAGCCGCTGGTGTTCCCCGCCGGACAGCGGCACGCCCGCCAGCGGGGTCAGGTACCGGCCGGGCAGGCGCCGCACGAACGGTTCGGCCCGGGCCGCGCGGGCTGCCGCCGCAATCGTCTCCTCCGGCGCCTGGCCGGGCAGGCCGTAGGCGATCGTGTCGCGGACCGTGTCACCCAGCGGCGCGGGCCGTTCGAACGCGTAGGTCACGGCGGCGCGCAGCCGCGGGGCGGCCAGCCGCGGCAGCGGCACCCCGTCCAGGAGCACCTCGCCGCGGTCCGGGTCGGCCAGCCGGCCGGCCAGCGCCGCCAGCGTGGACTTCCCGGCCCCGTTCCGGCCGACCACGGCGACGGCCGCGCCCGCCGGAACGACCAGGCTCAGGTCATCGATGGCCGGCGCTCCGCCCGCGCGCACGGTCACGCCCCGGAACTCGACCCGGCCTCCGCCCGCCGGAAGCGGCGAGTTCCCCTGCGGGGGCGCGGGTATCTCGAGCAGCCCGCCGATCCGGGCCGCCCCGGCCCGTCCCCGGGCGAGCCGGGCGACCTGCCCCGTCGCCGCGCCGATCCCGGCGCCGAGGGCGGCGTACTGGCTGGCCGCCAGCAGTTCGCCGGGGCTGATCCGGCCCCGGGAGAGTTCGACGCCGCCCGCCGCGACCACCAGAACCTGCAGCACGGGGACGAGCAGGCCGCCCTGGGCGGCGATCCGGCCCTGAACCCGCCAGGTACGGCAGCCCTGCTCCCGCAGCAGCGGAAGCGGCGCCAGCACGCGCTCGATCTCCTGGTCACGGGTTCCCGCGGCCGCGATCGTGCGGGCTCCGGTCATCGTGGCGACCAGGTGAGCGGTGATCGTGCCCTGCACCCGCTGGTAGCGCAGGACCGCGTCGGAGGTATCACGGAGGAACGACCGCAGCGCGAGCACCACGGCCGGCATCCCGGCGGCGAACGTGACCGCGAGCCAGGGATCGATGAGGCCCAGTGCCGCCACGCTGCCGAACGCCGGGATGGTGGCGGTCACCGCCAGCACCGCGCCGCACGGTGTCCCGGCGGCGTCGACCGTGCCGCCGATGAGCCGGCTGACCGCGTCGCCCGGCGCGAAGCGCCCGGTCACCCTGGGGCCGCAGGCCAGGATGTGCCGGACAAGCTCATGCCGCAGCCATCCCGTGCAATTCCCCGTCACGGTCCCGGCGCCAAGCTGGACGAGTACGTCACCGCAGGCCATGATCGCGGTCAGCACCGCGCAGCGGACGACCCAGGTCCACAGCTCTTCCGTTCCGGCCCCGTCTGCCCGGCCGGCCCCCGCGGCGCCGGCGGCCAGGATCGCGTCGACGCCGCGGCCGACGACGGCGGGCAGGGCGATCACCGCGCCGGCGCTCGCCACGCTCGCGAGCGCCAGCAGCGCGATCCAGGCCGGCACCGTCCCGCTCATCCTCCGCAGCAGCGGAGGACCCGGGGAGACCGCTCCCCGGAATACTCGCGGCCGGTCCGGCTCCATGTCGTTCCCCTCGGTTGCGCGCTCCTGTGCCCCGGGTGAGGTCCCCTGCCCCGGGGCACAGGGCGCTGTGATGGGCGTTACAGGCAGAGCAGGATGCTCGCTACGCTGTCGCATAGCGCCACGCTCAGGCTGCTGGCCGTGCCGCCGCCACCACCGCCACCATGACCGTGGCCGCGAACCTCCATGCCCTGCATCTCGAGAAGTGCCATCACTTTCACCTCCTCCCCCCGCTAGTGCCAGGAGTCGCGGACACGGCGTGCCGCGACGTCTTCGCGCCCAGGAAGGGCAGCCCCTCGTCGTCCGGGCAGCGCGCGGCGTGCAGCGCGAGCAGCACGCCGGCGGTGCCGGTGGCGAGGTCCATGGAAAGCCTCAGAAGGTTGTCGCCGGGGAACGCGGCACCGCCCGCGTAGGGAACCGAGTGCCACGCGAGCCTGCGGACATGAGCCGCGACCTCGGCGGCGGCACCGGCATCAGCGGCCGGGCCGTGGCTCAGGGAGAAGATCATCCCGGCCCGGCCGGCCATCAGCCCGGACTGCGCGTAGAACCGCGCCCGCGCCGCCCGGCGGATCCTCGGCACCGCCTCGGCGAATCGCTCGTCGCCGGCGTGGGCCAGGTACTCCTGGGCCACGATCCCGATTCCCGCGCTTCCGTCGCCCAGGTACGGCAGCGTGCGCCACCCTTCGTCGACAACGAGTGCTCCGTCCCGGTCCGGGACGCAGGCGTCGAGTTCCCGGCCGAGAGCCCCGGCGGCGAGATCGAGGTACCCGGGGTCACCCGTCCGGGCGTACATCCGGACGAACAGGAGCGCCGGCCCGGAGGCGCCGTGCATGAGGCCGGCCCGCGCCGGCCCGCGGCCCGTGGCCGGCAGCCGGCTCGCGGTGAGTTCCGCGGCCCGCGTCCCGGCGTCGGCGAGCGCCGGCTCTCCGGCGACGTCCGCCAGGTACAGCAGGCCGAACGCGAGTCCGGCGGTGCCGCCGTGCAGCCCGTACCCCAGCCGCTCCCACCGTTCTCCGGTGCAGAGCTCGGCCGCCTTGAGCGCGTCGCCGACCCGTCCGAGACGGGCCAGCACGCAGGCCGCGCCGACCAGGCCGTCGTACAGCCCGAGCTTGACGCCGGGGGCGGGTGCCGTGGCCCGGGAGGCCAGCCAGTCCTCGAACTCGGGGAACCGCCCGGCGCCCGACTGCTGAAGGGCGTACAGGACCCCGGCGGCGCCGTAGGCGAGGCCGAGGGCTTCTCCCCCGAACTGCCGGACGTCACCCGGGAAGAGCCTGTCCGCGCGTTCGGGCGTGGCGCTGGCGAGGATCGACCGGGTGAGCAGGGTCTCCGCGGCCTTCAGCCCCAGCGGGTCCGAAGTGAAGGCCGGCCCGGCTGGTTCGCGTGCCGCCGCGGGGAGCTTCGCCGCGGCGGCACGCGGGTCCTTGGCCACGCCGCGCGTGATCTCCCGGACGGCCTCGTCCAGGTATCCGGCCGGGACCGGGAAATGCTCGGCGATCGCCCCGGCGAAGTCGGCCGCCTTGCCCCGGTCGAGCGGGAGCAGCATCGTCAGCGGCAGGAACATGGCCAGCCGCAGGCAGGCGAGGCTGTAGAGGTCGATGCCGAAGCCCGTCCGGTCGCGCGGCGCGACGAAGCCGGGGTTGCCGATGACCGGCCGCTTGCCTTCCTCGACCCGGGCCGCCGCCTCGAAGTCCAGCAGGACGATCGAGTCGTCCGGCCGCACCATGATGTTGAACATGTGCAGGTCGTTGAAGACGATGCCGCGCTCGTGCAGCTGGCGCACCGCGTCCGCCACCGCCGCGCTCGTCCGCAGCGCCCAGCCGGCGTAAGCCCCGGTCTCGGCGGGGCCGGGGTCGGCCTGGATCAGCGGATACCGTTCGGCGTAGCACGAGTTCAGCGGTTTTCCCTCGATGAACTCCTGCACCAGAAAATGGTGACCGGACCGCTCGAAATAGTCCCGTACCCCGGGAACACAGCCGAGCCCGTCGAGCGCGGAAAGAATGTCTCGTTCGCGACGCAAGCGCGCCACCGCGTCCGCGCCGTCGGAGGAAAGTCCGGCAAAGGGGCGGGCCTCTTTAAGAACGACCTTTTCCCCGGTCCTGATATCGGTCGCGAGGTAAACACCGCCGCCGTTGGAGAAATGCAGCGCCTCTTCGATCCGGTAGGGCAGGTCCGCCATCGTGGCCGCCTTGCTGGCCTCCAGGTGCGGGGCGAGGAACCCTGGCAGTTCCGCCCACCCGGGCACCGCGAACACCGGGCCGCGGCGGTCGGGGACGAGACGGCCCTCGCCGTCTTCGATGGCGGCCACGAGTTCGCCGTCGTCGTCCTCGCAGTAGCGCTCGGTGAAGCCCCCGTAGCGCACGTAGAGCGGGCCGTCTCCGTAGCGCAGGTCGCTGAGGATGTACGGGCCCGTCTCCCCGCTCAGGAGCAGGTCAAGCTCGGCCAGGATCAGCCCGAACTCCGCATCGCCGGCGGGATAGATGGTGATGAACTTCCCGCTGCCGCCGCGCGGCGCGTACTTGGCGTTGCGCATCAGCAGCGAGACCTTCCCGCGCAGGTACTTGAAGCAGATGTCCCGTCCGGTGCAGTACTCCCAGACCCGCTCAAGCACCCGTTCCGCGTTGCCGAGGCCCGCCGACACGTGGATTTTCCAGCCCTGCGAGCGCTCCACCATTCCGCCCGGGGGAAGGCATACGATCCATTCTCCCTTGGGAGATTTCTGCCAGCCATCCGGAAGCGGCCGGGATGCGGCCTTGAATTCCCCGCTGTTAAACCTGGAATTATCCGGGGAATCATAAAACAGCGGATCCGCTACGCAGTAGAGTTCATATCTCTTATCCACGGGCTAATCGTCGCAGCCGGGGCCGCATTGCGCCAGTTACGGCAATAACTAATCGCATATGCAATCATCATCGCCATTAATGATGAACATCATGCCCCCGGCGCTTCCGCTGTGACCCATACCACATAAGGAACTTATATAAGCTCGGAATGCAACTGGGGAGCCCGGGGTTATACACGTCCGACAGCGCACGCTGACCACACGGCAGCGGACGCTGACCCGAGACCCGAACCCGGTCGCCGGTCCCGCGAACCCCGGGCTGGACCGTCGAAAGGGTTCTCCGCGAGCGGTGCCGGGGGTGCCCCCTTGCTCCTGGACCGCTCTCCCTCCGCCGGCCGGCCGCGCGCCTTTCCCCGAAGACGCGGCCGGCCGGCTTCCCCCAAGATTTCGCTCAGCGGGCCGCGGCGGCCAGCACGACGTCGGCGAGCGCCTCGGCGGCCCGCGGGCGGCCGAGCGCCCTCGCGTTCGCGGCGATGGTCTCCCGCCGGGCCGGGTCGTCCAGCAACGGCGCCAGCGCCGCGCGCAGCGCGTCCGGCGTCGTCTCGTCCAGCAGCGCCACCGCGGCCTGGGACTCGGCCAGCTGCCGGGCGCCCCGCCATTGCTCGTTGCCCGCCGAACTGGCCAGCGGGATCAGCACGGACGCCTTGCCGAGCGCGGTGATCTCGGTAAGCGTGCCCGCCCCGCTGCGCGACACCAGGACGTCGGTCAGGGCCAGCAGGTCAGGCAGTTCGGAGCCGATGAACCCGGTCACCAGGTAACGACCCGCGAGATCGGCCGGCAGCCCGGCGGCGGCGGCATTCATGGCGTCCACCGACTGGGCGCCGCACTGGTGGACCACGTTCGCTCCCCGCAGCAGCCACGGCAGGATCCCGGTCACCAGGGAGTTGACCTGCGCCGACCCCTGGGCGCCGCCGGTCACGTAGACGACCGGCAGGCCCGGCGTCCAGCCCGCCCAGCCGAGCGCGGCCACCGCCTTCTCGCCGTGCCCGCCGAGGACCTCGGGACGGACCGGGTTCCCGGTCACCACCGTCGACGCCCGGGCCCGGCCGGGAAGCAGCGGAACGGTCGAGTCGGAGGTCACCGCCATACGGGTCGCGCCCCGGGCCAGCAGCCGGTTGGCCAGCCCGAGCCGCACCGTCTGCTCATGCACCACCAGCGGGTACCGCAGCAGCCACGCGGCCAGCCCCACCGGCACCGCGGCGTACCCGCCGGTCGCCAGAACCGCGTCCGGCCGGAACTCCCGGAGCAGCCCGCAGGCCTGCCAGAACCCGGCCGGTACCCGCGCCATGTCCCGGATGTTAGTCATCGTGATCATCCGGAGCGGGTTCCGGGCCCGGCGCAGCTTCCCGGTCGCGATCGGCCGGAACGGGATATCCTCATCCGCGGCGACCCGCGACTCCAGGCCTCCGGCGCTCCCGGCCCACACAACCCGGAGCTCACGGCCCTCAGCCGCCAGCCGCGCCCGCAGCGACCGGACCGCCGCCAGCGCCGGATACGTGTGTCCTCCGCTCCCGCCTCCGGTCACGACCAGCCGGAATGGCACATTGCTGCCTTGCAAACCTGCTCCTAGGTGAGATGAAAGGTGATCGCCGCGCGGTCACGCCCGGATCCGGACGGCTACCGCGTGCGGCGAACAGACCATATCCACCCGGATCTCCGCGTCGCCCACCATTAAGGAAACCCGGTAAGGAAACAAGGAGCTAGCAGCCGATCACGGCCCGGCAAGCCGGATGGCCGCCGACGGGCGTGTATCAGGACTTGCCGGCCTGGAGGGCACGGAACTCGCTGACCCACGCGGTCGTCTCGCCGGGCGCGCCGCCAGCCCCCTTCTGGACCGTGTACGGGCAGAACAGGCTGTCCAGCAGCCAGGGCGTTGACTGCGGGCCGAAACTGTGGGCGACCATGCTCTTGCCCTGGGACAGCCCGTAGAAGGCCACGGCCAGCCGTCCGGTCGCGCGAAATCTCGTGACCTGATTGTGCAGGAACTTGCTGTGGCTGGCGAACCACGGGGACATGGCCAGGAAGTCGTTCCACTTCTGCTGGGGGAACGGGCTGTGGATGGCGTCGCTGATGACCTGCCACACCGGCGTGCCGGCCGGGAGGCCATAGCGGCTGGCGAACCGGTTGGAGACGGTGTCGCTCAGGTGAGCCTTCCAGAGGAGCACCAGCGAGAACTCGGTCGCCAGGAACGTCTGGTCCGGGCGCAGGCGCGGGATGACGTAGTCGAGGTAGTCGTTGCCCGCGGCGGGTGCCGGGAGGTGGGGGTGGATGTCGGTCCCGTCGAGTTCCGGGGTGGCGCGCACGAACTGCATCCAGCGCTCGGTGGCGGCGGTGCGCCAGCCGGGCTCGTCCAGGTGGTTGAGCGCGCCCATGTACAGCCGGGTCGCGGTGCCGCCGTGCTGGGCCCGGTAGGAGATGACGCTCTTGGCCAGCGTCTCGTAGAACACGTTGATGGCGGTGCTGTCCCGGTCCTGGCTTCTGGCTTCGATGAACGGCTCGTTCCCGACCGTCAGGATATCGACCTTGCCCATCACCGCCTGCAGCACGGCGTCCAGCCGACGCTGCGCGGTGGACATCGCGGGACTCCCGGGCGCGGGGGTCGGCTGGTCGAAGTAGCGGAACTTCAGCGACAGCGCGACGCCGTACCCCTTCGCCTTGGCCTCCAGCAGTTCGCGGATCACCGGCTGGTCCGCCACGTTTCCCTGGTCCGCGTCCGGCATCGGGTAGAAGGCCCGCAGCCACGGCGCCGACAGCGCCGCCATGTCGGCCAGGTCCGAAGTGCCCACGTCGCTGTTGATGTTCACGCCGAGCGCGTTCCGCGCGGAGACCGGGTTGCGCGCTGAGATCGCGTTCTGCGCGGAGACCGGGTTGCGCGCTGAGATCGCGTTCTGCGCGGAGACCGGGTTCCTGGCCGACGCCGATCCGCTGGAACAGCCCGCGAGCGCGGCGATTCCCAGGGACCCGAACGTGGTCAGGGCGTTCCGGCGAGAGACCGGTTGGCGCATGGAAAGAACCTTTCCTCTTCGACGTACCAGGGCAGGCGGCGGCCTACGGCCGGCCAAGAAGCCGCTCGGGGCAAATGTTAGCGCTATCAGACACGCGGATCCGCGTAACGCGACTCGAAGCCGGCCTCCAGCGCCCACGACCGGGCCAGCGCACGCCCGACGCCGAGCTCATCCGCCGCTACCGCGATCTTCCCGGCCCGGTGCGGCACCTCCAGGAACCTGACCTTCAGCCCGGCAGCATCTTCGACGCTAAACGCCACGGTCCTCGCAACTCCCGCAAGTAGCAGGTGCTGCGAGGACCGCTAGAACCCAAGGAGCCGGTCGCTTCGCGCGAGCCGTTTCCTGGGTGGCGAGGATCCGGTCAGTACTCCGACGACCCCGTGTAGCGGCGCTTGGCGTAGTACCCCTGGTCCTGGTATCCGGCCGGAGGCGCGTAGCCGCCGGAAGCCCCGTACTGGCCCGGGTTCGCGTACTGGCCCGGGTTTCCGTACTGGCCCTGGTCCGCGTACTGACCCGGGTTTCCGTACTGACCCTGGTTCGCGTACTGGCCCGGGTTTCCGTACTGGTTCGCGTACTGGCCCTGGCTCGCGTACTGCCCCTGGTTCGCGTAGTCGGGCTGGTAAGGCCGGTGCGCGATGTCGTCCTCCTCCATCAGCTCGACCGGCGTGACGTCCGGCTTGCGGACCTGCAGGTAGACCACCAGCGCGATGATGACGGCCAGGAACAGGTAGCTGGTGTTCGTGGTGCCCCAGTTGAGTCCCTGGTTGCCCTGCTGGGAGAGCCAGTCTCCGGTCGAGGCACCGAGCGGCCGGGTCATGACGTAGGCGAGCCAGAACGCGAGGACGGCGTTGATGGGCGTGAACTTCCAGAGCACGGCGACGACCGCGATGACGGCGATGAAGAGCTCGAGCGTGGTGAGGTAGCCGAGGCTGAACTTCTCGGCGATGAGGTCACCCACCGCGGTGCCGGTCGCGAAGGTGGTCAGGATGGCCAGCCAGTAGAAGGCCTCCCGGCGGACGGTGCGGATGGAGTGCATGGAGAGGGTGCGCTCGGTCCACCACCAGGCGGCGAACACCGCGGCGAGCAGCGTGAGCGACACGATGGTGATCGCCCACATGTTGTTGGGCTGGTCGCCCTGGCCCTCGAACATGTCGGTGATCTGGGTGCCGAGCACGCTGATGACCACGATGTTGGCCCAGTACACGACCGGCACGTACCGCTTCAGGCTGAACTGGATGGCGAGCAGCACCAGCAGCACGACAACGGTGATCGCGGCGACCTTGTACAGCGCGACCTGCAGCTGGTCGGGGCTGGCGTTGTCACCGCCGACGGCGAACTGTGTCATCAGGTTGTCCGACATAGTTTCGCCAATGGTGGTGCACAGGCACTTGATCAGCCAGAAGTAGATGGTGACTTCGGGCACCTTATTCAGCATCTCCCGCGTCTTCGACATAGGCGGGAAGTATGGAGCGCTCATGCGGACCAGGATCGGCGCCCCGACCTTGCAATATCCTGACTACCCGTCGCGGCCCTCGCCAGAAGGGGTTACAGACGCCCAGGCGCGGGGCAGGCGCAGCACGAACTCGTCACCCGAGAGGACGACATCGCCTCCCAGGGACCGGGCGACCCTGCGCGCGATACCGAGTCCGAGACCGCTTGATCCTTGCGTGCTCGCCCCTGGCTCGAAGACCCTCTCACGAAGCCCGGGCGGTACGCCAGGGCCATCATCGCTTACCGCGATCTCAATCAGGTCACGAGCGCGGAGATCGATCCTTGCCCGCTCGGACGCGTGCTCGCCCGCGTTCTCCACGAGCGGTGCCAGGGCCCGGGCCACGAGGGCGAGCGGCCCCGCGATCGGCGGTGCCGAGCCCGTCAGCTCAAGCTCGATCTCATCGGGGACGAGCCTGGACACCCGGGCGATCACCGCGTCGGGACTGGCTGCCGACCGCAGTGCCTCCCCCGGGTTCTGCGCTAGTTCCAGCAGCGCGGTCACCACCTCGGCCAGGCGC
>WRBL01000038.1 GCA_009784565.1 Streptosporangiales bacterium
CCCGCACGCCCCCATGGGCGCCCGCGGCGTCGGCGAGATCGGCATCACCGGCGTCGGCGCCGCCATCGCGAACGCGATCTACAACGCGACGGGAAAACGAGTCCGCGACCTGCCCATCACCCTCGACAAGCTCCTCTGACCCCGTCACCCCGTCACTCCGTCACCCCGGTCACCCCGTTACCCCGACGCTATGTTCGCGGAAACTGCTGCTGGAACGACAGTTTCCGCGAACATAAGGCGGTTGGGGGTGCGGTGGGGGTTACGCCACGATCATCCAGGGGGATTCGATCAGGCCGGTCAGGGTCTTGAGGAACCGGGCGGCCAGGGCACCGTCGATGACGCGGTGGTCCGAGGAGAGGGTGTACCGCATCTTGTAGCGCGGGACGATCTCGTCGCCGACGACGGCGGGCTCCTTCGCGGTGCCGCCGACGGCCAGGATGGCGGCCTCCGGCGGGTTGATGATCGCGGTGAAGTCCTCGACGCCGTACATGCCCAGGTTGCTGATCGTGAACGTGCCGCCGCTGGTCTGCGCCGGGGTCAGCTTGCGCTCGCCCGCTAGGCCGATCAGGCTCTTGGCCTCGGCGCCGATCTGCGTCACGGTCTTGGTATCCGCGTCGTTGATCACCGGGACGATCAGGCCCGACTCGGCCGCGACCGCGACCCCGATGTTGACCCGGTCGTGCATCAGCAGCGCGTCCTCGGAGAAGGACACGTTAACCTCGGGGTGCTCCCGCAGTGCCAGGGCGACCGCGCGGACCAGCAGGTCGTTGACGGAGACCTTGCTCCGCCCGGACGCGGTCAGCTTCTCGTTCAGCTGCGCCCGCAGCGCCATGAGCTCTTCCGCGTCGGCGCTGGCCGTGACGTAGAAGTGCGGGATCTCCCGCGCGCTCTCGCCCAGCCGCCGCGCGATGACCTTGCGGATGTTGCTCACCGGAACGCTGCGGGTGCCGCGAAGGTCGTCACCAACGGCGCCATCGCCGCCGCGCGATTGCGACCGCGAATCACCCTTTGCGGGCGCTATAGCGGCAGCTTCGGTCCCGTTGCTGTCATGGGCGGGGGCTTGGGCGGGGGTGGGGGGAGCGGCAGGCTTATCCAGCAGGCCCGCGAGGTCGGCTTGGATGATGCGGCCGCCGGGGCCGGTGCCCTTGACACCGGACAGGTCGAGGTGGTGCTCCCGGGCGATCTTCCGGACCAGGGGAGAGGCCACGACCCGCGTGCCGTTCGACGGGGCGGGAGCCGGGGCCGCCGCCTGCTCCGGAGCGGGCGCGGACGGCGCGGCGGCCGGGGCAGGAGCCTCGCTCCGTTCGGCGGAACCGGTTTCGGGCTCCGGGGCCTTCGCCGGAGCCGCGTCCCCCGAGCCGTCGTCGATCAGCGCGATCGGGGCGCCGATGTCCACGGTCTTGCCCTCGGGAACGAGGATCTCCTTCAGAGTGCCGGCCTGGTAGGCCTCGTACTCCATGACCGCCTTGTCGGTCTCGATCTCGACGAGCGTGTCGCCGATCTCGATCGTGTCGCCCGGCTGCTTGCGCCAGGTGGAGATCGCGCCTTCCTCCATGGTGTCGGACAGGCGCGGCATCTTGATCTCGATCATCGGTTTCTCAGACTCCTGCCGTGCGGCGGCCGACGGCTGCCAGGGTCTGGCGGATGGCGCTGACCACGTCATCCTTGGACGGCAGGGCGGCGGACTCCAGCGGTTTCGCGTAGGGCATCGGGACCTCGGCCATCGCCACCCGGCGCACCGGGGCGTCCAGGTCGTCGAAGGCGCCGTCGGAGATCGACGCGGCGACCTCGGCGCCGATGCCGTAGGTGAGCCAGTCATCCTCGAGGATGACGGCGGAGTGCGTCTTGCGGACCGACTCAATGACCGTGTCGCGGTCCAGGGGACGCAGGCTGCGCAGGTCCACGACCTCGATGTTCAGGCCGTCGGACTCGGCCAGCTGCCCGGCGACCTCGTTGGCCACATGGGCCATCCTGGAGTAGCCGATCAGGGTCAGGTCGGTACCCTCGCGGGTGATCGCGGCCTTCCCGATCTCGGCCGGAGTGTCGTCGTCCGGAACTTCGCCCTTGGTGTTGTACAGGGCCAGGTTCTCCAGGAACAGCACCGGGTCGTCGTCGCGGATCGCGGCCAGCAGCAGCGCCTTGGCGTCGGCCGGGGTCGAGGGGGCGACGACCTTCATGCCGGGCACGAACGCGTAGTACAGCTCGATGTTCTGCGAGTGCGTCGCGCCGAGCTGCTGCCCGCCGCCGCCGGGGGTGCGGATGACCATCGGGACCTTGGCCTGGCCGCCGAACATGCCGTAGATCTTGGCGGCGTGGTTGACGATCTGGTCCAGGGCCAGCATGGAGAAGTTGATGGTCATCATCTCGATGACCGGGCGCAGGCCCAGCATCGCGGCGCCGATCGCGGCGCCGGCGAAGCCCTCCTCGGCGATCGGCGTGTCCCGGACCCGCTTCTCGCCGAACTCCTTCAGCAGGCCGGCGGTGATTTTGTAGGACCCCTCGAAGACACCGATCTCCTCGCCCATGAGGAAGACGTTCTCGTCCCGCAGCATCTCGGCGCGGAGCGTGTCGTGCAGCGCCTGGCGGTAGGTGATGATGCTCATGGCTATTTGGCTCCCGCGGGCTGTGCTTCGAAAGGCGCTGGCAGCGGCTCGAACAGCGGCTGACCGGGGAGACGGCGGCTGTCGTTCGGGACCGGCGAGGCGTAGGTGTAGTCGAACAGGGTGGCCACGTCCGGGTGCGGGCTGCTGGCGGCGAAGTCCGCGGCCTCGGTCACGACCTGCTTGACCTCGGCCTCGATGTCGTTGACGGCGTCGTCGGACAGGACGCCGTCGGCGGTCAGCTTCTCCGCGTACGCGTGCAGGATGTCGTTCGCCTTCAGGCGCTCGGTCTCCTCGGGGGAGCGGTACTTGGCCGGGTCGACGACCGAGTGGCCGCGCAGGCGCTCGGTGACGACCTCGAGGAGATACGGCTGGCCCTCGCGGGCGGTCTCGATCGCCTTGACGGCCGCCTCGTGGACGCTCGCCGGGTCGGAGCCGTCGACGCGCGCGGACTGCATCCGGTAGGCGGCGCCGCGCTTGTACAGCTCGGGCTCGGCCGCGGAGTGCTCGACCGTGGTGCCCATGCCCAGGTGATTGTTGATCACCACGAACACGATGGGCAGCTTCCACAGCGCCGCGATGTTCAGCGACTCGTGGAACGCGCCGATCGCGGTGGTGCCGTCGCCCATGGTGCACATGACGACGTCGTTCTCGCCCCGGTAGTCGATGGCGAGCGCGGCGCCGGTGGCGAGCGGCAGCTGGCCGCCGACGATGCCGTAGCCGCCGAGAAGGCGGTGGGTGATGTCGAACATGTGCATCGACCCGCCCCAGCCCTTGGAGACGCCGTCGACGCGGCCGTACAGCTCGGCCATGATCTGCTTGGGGTCGATGTCGCGCATCAGGGCGTAGCCGTGCTCACGATAGTTCGTGAACAGGTAGTCGGTGGGCTTCAGCGCGGACATGAGGCCGACGACCGCGGCCTCCTCGCCGAGGTTGAGGTGGCAGTAGCCGCCGACCAGGGCCTCGGTGTAAGCGCGGGCGGCCCGCTCCTCGAACCGGCGGATCAGGAGCATGTTCTTGTAGAACTCGCGCAGCTGCGCGGCGCTGGCGTTGCCGGCGGTGCTGGTGCTGTCGCCGGACGGGGCAGTGGCCTCGGCCTCGGTGGTGGCGTCGGCGGGGGGTTCGCTGCCGTGGGCCTTCGCAGCGGCCGGTGTACGCCGCTGCCGTGCCTGAGTGGCCATGAACGCCTCTTCTCTTCTAGCGCGTTCCTTCTCTCATCCCGCGCGTCCGGTGAGCGTGTTGTCGCTTTTGCATGGACGCGCGTTAATGAGACGATGTAGTGTCATTTTCAACCGCAGCCATGTTAGTGCGCTCGCGGGTCAGGCAAAACACGTACTTACCAGTAACTTTTCACGAGAGGTCTAGGCCAGAGGGAGGCGGGCGGTGGCGGAAGAGGCGATCGTCCCCGCCGTGCGCAAGCGCGGGCGCCCCACGGCCGCCGAGCGCCGGGCCCGGGAGGCCCAGATCCTCTCGACCGCCCTGTCGGTTTTTCTCCACTCCGGGTTCGGTCATGCCACGGTCGATGAACTGGCCGCCGCGGCCAAGGTCACGAAACGCACGATCTACGCGTACTTCGGCGACAAGAAGGCGCTGTTCGCGGCGATGGTCCAGGATCTGGCCGTGGGCGTCTCGCTCGACGCCGCCACCGACCACGGTACCCTCGAGGCCCTGGCCGCGAACATCATCCTCCGGGTGCATTCCGACGAGCTCGTCGGCCTGCACCGCCTGGTCATCGCCGAGTCCGGCCGCTTCCCCGAGCTGGCCCAGGCCCTCTACACCAACGGCGACGCCCGCCACATCGCCCGCCTGGCCGAGCACATCCGCGCCGAGCGCGGCGTCCGCTTCGTGCCCCTGGCCGAGCCCCTGTTCTCGCTGCTGCTGGGGGAGCGGCACCGCCGTCGCCTCCTGGGCCTGACCCCGCCGCCCGGGCCGGAAGAAGCCGCCGCCCACGCGGAGTGGGCGCTGGAGCAGCTGGGCCTGGGGCGCCACTGACCCGACGGGGTTACGCCCGCCGGGCGCCCGCGTTAGCCCGCGGCGGGGTCCACGCGGGCGAGGACGCCGTAACCGCCGACATCCCGCTCGCGGCTGGCGGGCGGGACCGTCGGCCAGCCGGGCCGCCATGCCTCCAGGGCGGCCACGCCCGGCTCGACGAGCTCCAGGGGCCGCAGCAGCCCGGCCAGTTCGTCGCTGGAATACGGGCGCACCGGCGCCACGGCCTGGCTGTAGACGCGCACGAACTCGTCGGTCGCGGCGCCTCCGGGACGGAGGGCCGAGACGGCGAGGTAGCTGCCGGGCGCGAGGCCGGCCGCGTTCCCGGCGACGATGTCTCGCGCGGTCCCAGGTTCGCAGAAGTGGACCAGTGCGCACAGGAGGAGGGCGACGGGCCGGGTGAAGTCGATGGTGCCGGCCACGGCCGCACGGACCGCCGCCGGGTCGGCGGCGTCCGCCACGGCGGCGGTGACGCCGCTGCCCGGCCGGGCGAATGTGGACATGTGGTTGACCGCGACCGGGTCGAGATCGACGTACGCCACCCGGGCGTCCGGGTTCAGCTCCTGGACGGTCTCGTGGGTGTTCGGCGCCGCCGGCATCCCGCAGGCCAGGTCGAGGAACTGCGTGACGCCCTGGCTGGCCAGCCAGGCCGCGGCGCCGGTCGCGAACTGCTTGTTCTCGCGGTACACGAGGGGGACGTCCGGACTGACGCCGGCGAGTTCCGAGGCCGCGTCCCGGTCGGGCTCGTAATTGTCCTTGCCGCCGATCAGGGTCTCGTAGACGCGCGCCATATTCGGGGATTTCGCATCGAAGTCGGGCACCAGCGAATGCTACAGAATCACTGTGGCCGGCGTATATTGCCAGCCGGCCGGAGCCGGTGTTTCGTCGAAGTCGGGCGGCGACGCGGAAAGGCGGTCCGGCGGTGGCGAAGCGGGCGAGAACGGGGAGACGGATCCGGGGCGGGCTCGCGGCGGCGGTGATCGCCGCGACGGCGGCGATGGCGGGCTGCGCCAGCGGCGCGGGGCAGGGCGGGGCGTCGGGGCAGTCCGGCGCCGCGCCGGTCAGTGTGCCGTCGGCGACGGCGAACCCGGTAACCAGCTACGTGCGATACACCGGCGGCACGGCCGGGAAAGCCAACCCCGCGCTGAAACCGGTGACGCTCGGGCTGGTCAACATGCAGGGCGGCCCGCCGGCCGAGAGCTTCCCGCAGGCCACCGCCGCCGCCCGGGCCGCGGTGAAGATGATCAACACCGAACTCGGCGGCGTCCACGGGCACCCGGTGAAGCTGGCCACGTGCTTCGTCCAGTCGTCGGAGTCCCAGGGGCAGACGTGCGGGCAGCAGATGGCCAACGCCGGCGGGGTGGACGCCGTGGTCTTCGGCGCCCTGTCGATCGGGAACTCCTCGTTCTACGATGCGACAGGCGGCAAGATCCCGGTCATCATCAGCGTCTCGGAGAGCCCGGTCGACGACAAGGCCAGGAACGTCTTCGAACTGGAGGGGTCATCCACGAGTGCGTCGGACGTCTTCGGCCGCTACGCCCGGCTGGCCTATCCCAGAGCGAAGACGGCGGCCATCGCGTACATCAACAACACCGGGACCCAGGCAATCAGCGACGGACTGCGCGGCTCGTTCCAGAAGGCGGGGTTCACGGTCAAGATGGTGCCGTACTCCGAGACGGCCACCGACCTGATCGGTCCGGCGACCGAGATGGAGCAGGCCGACATCGCCGTCCCGGCCTGCGGGTTCACCGACTGCCCGCTCATGGCCAAGGCGATCGGCGAGATCGGTGGCACGAAGCCGGCCGTGTCCACCCCGCTGTGGACCTACCTCCCGCCGCAGTCCTACCCCGGCGGGGACCTGCCGCACTGGACCGTGGGCGAGGCCGGGTCGAACCTGGCCTACCCGGCGGACCCGGCGGTCGGCGCGTACCTGTCCAAGAGCGCGGCTTACGGGCTGCCGAAGGCGGACGCACTCACCGTGTTCGCCGAGCTGACCTGGAGTAACGCCCTGGTCGCCGACAAGATGATGAACGAGATCCCGGCGGGCCGGCTGACGCCCGCGGCGGTGGCGGCGAAACTGCGGCAGTTCCGGGGCACCGTGCCGCTCGGCTCCCCGGACACCAGGTGCGGCGGGACGGCCGCCCCGCAGGCGCCGGCGGTGTGTAACGTGGACTCCCAGTTCTTCCGGTACGAGGGCCACGGGAAGTGGGCCCAGGCGGCGGGCTGGCTCCAGCCCGGGAAATAGGCAGGAGGACCCGGAACTGCTCGCAGCGCTTCTGGTTTTCGCGGGCATCACCGCGGTGATCAACGTGACGCCCGGACCGGACACGATGCTGGTGCTGCGGGCGTCCGTCGGCGGCGGGCGGCCGAGAGGCCTGGCGAGCGCGGCGGGCGTCATGACCGGCTGTCTGGTCTGGGGGCTGGCCGCGGCTACCGGGGTAACCGGCCTGCTCGCCGCCTCGCATGCCGCCTACGACGCGGTCCGGATCGCGGGAGCCGCCTACCTGGCGTGGCTCGGATTCCGGGCCCTGTGGGATGCCCGGCACCCGGCCTCGGCGGATCCGGCCCTGGACGAGACCGCGTGGAAGGCGTCGCCGAAGTCCCGGGTCGCCGCGTTCCGGGCCGGGCTGATGACGAACTTGCTCAACCCGAAGGCGGGCGTCTTCTACATGAGTCTTGTCCCGCAGTTCATCCCGCGCGGCGCGCCGGTCTTCGCCACCGCGCTGCTTCTGACGTTCATCGACCTGGGTGAGCTCGCGCTCTGGTACTCCGGGGTGATCGCCGCCGCGGCGCGCCTGGCGGACCGGATCCGGCGTCCGTCGTTCCGCCGCAGAACCGAACAGGCCAGCGGGGTGGTCCTGCTCGGCTTCGCTGTCGGCCTGGCCTTCGACCGGGGCGCGTGAGACTGGGCCGCGCGTGAGACCGGACCGCGTGTGAGACCGGACCGCGCGTGAGGACCGGGCCGCGGGCGGGGCCGGGGCGCGTCAGCCCAGGATCAGCGGGGCGGACAAGACGACGCGGCGGGCGGTGTTGCGGTAGCCGCCCCGCTCGAACGCCGCGGCCATCGGCCGGTTCGCTACGTCGGTGTCGGCGTGGATGACGCCGGCGCCCGCCTCGACGGCCAGGATGCGGGTGACCTCGGCCAGGATGTCGTGAATGTAGCCGTGGCCGCGGAACTCGGGGAGGACGCCGAGGTAGCCGACGACCGCGACCTCGTTGTTGCGGTTCGGCACGCCGAAGCCCACGGTCTTCCCGTCCGGCGCGTGCGCGGTGAACCACCAGCCCCGGTCGCCGGGGAGCCGGTCGCGGTAGAAGTCGACGTCGGACCTGGCCTGGGAGTACTCGCCCACGACGTCGGCCATCCGCCGGCTCGTCGCGTCCAGTGTGCCGTCCAGGGCCCGGCTGAACAGGCGCGCGAACACCTGGTCGTCCGGCTCCCGCCGGAAGGTGAGCGGGCCGCCCGGCTCGGCGAGCGGGGTCCCGGCCGTCCACTCGAAGCGCAGCCGCTCGAGTTCGTCGGTGAGCCCGGAGGCCACCGCCGCCTGCCAGCGCCAGGACAGGGCCGCGACCACGTCGGGCCGCGCCTGCCAGTCGACGGGCAGGTGGACGTGGTAGGCGGGCAGCGTCCGGGACCGGTTGTAGGCCAGGTGAGCGGCGGTCAGCAGTTCCCCCGCTACCTCGGCCCGCCGGTCCCGGGACAGGTCCGGGCGGGAGACAATGGCGTCCAGCCCGTTAGGCCCGGTGTCGCCCCACCAGATCGCGGCGGCCTCGATCCCGTCGTCCCCGGAGCCGGAATCGGCCAGCCACGTCCACTCCGGCCGGTACTCGCCGGAGGCCAGCCGCGCGCGGAAGCCCGCCGCGGTCAGCGGGCTGGCCGGGTCGGGAACGACCAGGCGCAGAATGCCAGGGATGTCAGCCTCGGTAGCGGGCCGGTACTTCACGGACGCTTCGACACTCATCGGCCCGGATTCTACGCCCGATAACGGTCAGAAGGTGAACACCAGCCGGGCCGGAACGCGGCCCGCCAGCACCTCGTCGAAGCACGCGTTGACGTCGGCGAGTTCCCGGCGCTCGGAGATGACCCGGGTCCGACCGGCCGCGTGCAGGGCGAACACGTCGGCCAGGTCGTTGCGGGTGCCGACGATCGAGCCGATGACGTGCTTGCCGGACAGGACGGTGTCGAACACCGAGAGCGTGATCGTGTCGTCCGCGGGCAGGCCCACGCAGGACAGCCGGCCGCCGCGGCGCAACGACGCGTACGCCTGCTCGAACGTGCGCGCCGAGGCGGCGGTGACCACCGCCACGTCGGCGCCGCCGTAGGACGTGATCTCCTTCACCGGATCGGTGGTCTTCGCGTTGACCACGAGGTCGGCGCCGAGTTCGCGGGCCAGGTCCAGCTTGGCGTCCTCCACGTCGACCGCGATCACCCGGGCGCCCAGCACCCGCGCGTACTGCAGGGCCAGGTGCCCGAGGCCGCCGATGCCGACGATCGCCGCGGTCTCGCCCGGCCGTAGCCCGGCGACCTTGATCGCCTTGAACGTGGTGACGCCGGCGCAGGTGAGCGGGGCCGCGTCCAGGGACGTCACCGCTTCCGGGACGTCGACCACGTACCGGTCGTCGGCCAGGACGTACTCGGCGTAGCAGCCGTCGACCGAGTAGCCGCTGTTCTGCTGGGTTTCGCAGAGGGTCTCCCAGCCCGAGACGCAGTACCCGCAGTGCCCGCAGGCCGATCCGAGCCAGGCGATCGCCACCCGGTCTCCCGGCTGGTGCAGCGTCGCGCCCGGCCCGGCCGCCTGGATGACGCCGACGCCTTCGTGGCCTGGGATGAACGGCGGACTCGGTTTCACCGGCCAGTCCCCGTGGGCGGCGTGGATGTCGGTGTGGCACAGCCCGGAGGCCTCGATTTTCACGAGCACCTGTCCCGGGCCCGGCTCCGGCACGGTGAGGTCCCGGATCTCCAGCGCGGCCCCGAGCTTGGGCACGACGGCGGCTTTCATCGTGGTCATGGCGATTCCCCTCCCGTGGCGCCCGTCATGAGCGACTGCCAGGGCGCCGGCGGTATCGCCATTCCCCCTGTTACCGGTCGCTACACAACGTGACGGCGCTCGGGCGCCCGTTGCGGGGGCACGGATCGTCCCCCGCGGCCCCCGGAGGGACGCGGCCACTCGTAGACCAGCTCCTGCCCGGGCCGCAGCCGGGCCCAGCGGGCCGCCTCGACCTGCATCGCCCGGGCCGCGCGGGCCAGGGCGCCGGGGGAGGGCACGGCGGCGACGACGGCCGGGCCCTGGCCGGGTTCGGCCACGGTCACCGCCGCCAGTCTCGCCCGGGTCAGGCGCCGGATGCCGTCCTCGGACGGGTCGTCCAGCCGCGCGACGGCCTCGATCAGGCCGGCCAGCAGCTCGGCCCGCATGAGCCGTTGCCGGTGCGTTCGCTTGAGCTGGTCCGGGCGTTCCGGGGCACGGGGCGGGCGCCGGCCCCGCACGTGGGTCATGCTCCCGTAGACCATGCCCGCGGCGATGCCGCCCCAGATGCCATCGCCGATGCCGAGCTCGCGCTCGGTGACGAAGTGCCGCAGGTCGTGCGGCATCGGTGTCCCGGGCCTCGTGAACTCCTTCATGGCGTAGACGACGCCGTCGTCGCGCTCGATAAGCGAGTAGGAGTTCGCGAAGTCGGGGAACCGCCGGAACGTGATTCGCATAGGCCCACTATGCGGCCCTGACGGTCCGGGCTCCTAACGGTTTTCGGAGCCGCCATACTGGATGCCCATGATGCATCTGAGGGTGGTGTGCGAGTCCGGGGACAGCGCGGTCGTGACCGGGATCCTGGAAGCCGAGACCGGGGTCGCTCACCTCACGGTCGTCCCCGGGGTCAGCCGGCAGCCGGCGGGGGACGTCATCGAGGCGTCGGTCGCGCGGGAGGTAGCCGAGGACGTCCTGTACCGGCTGGCGGCGCACGGGGTACCCCGCAGCGGGCAGATCAGCCTGCAGCCGCTCGACACGATGCTGTCCGACACGGCCGACGCCGTTGAACGGGCCGCGCCCGGCGACGGCGCGGACGCCGTCATCTGGGACGAGCTTCTCGCCACCACCGGTGAGGAAAGCCGCCTCAACGGAACCTACCTGGCCTTCCTCACCATCGCCTGCCTGCTGGCCGCCGTCGGCGTGATCACCAATTCGGCGATCACCATCGTGGGCGCGATGGTGGTGGGCCCGGACTTCGGGCCGCTCGCCGCGCTCGCGGTCGCCCTCGTCGGCCGCCGGCGGGACCTCGCGGTCCGCGCCGGACGCGCCCTGGGCATCGGCTTCCCGTTCGCGATCGCGGTGACCGCCGTGCTCAGCCTGGTCGCCCGGATCACCGGGCTGTTCGACCCGGCCACGCTGACCCAGCTGAACCAGGTCTCCTTCATCTACCAGGTCGGACCGTACTCAGCGATCGTCGCGGTGCTGGCCGGCGCCGCCGGGATGCTCGCGATCACCTCCGACAAGTCGTCCGCGCTGGTCGGCGTCTTCATCTCCGTCACCACCGTGCCCGCCGCCGGGTTCGCGGCGATCGCCGCGATATCGGGTGACTGGCCCCAGTGCGGCGGATCGGTGCTGCAGCTGCTGATCAACCTCGTCGGCATCACCGTGGCCGGAGTGCTGACGCTGATGATCCGGCGGCATCACGTTTTCGAGGGGCACGGGAAGCCGGGACAGTGACGCGGAACGAGGATCCGTTCGCCGATCAGCGGGACTGGAAACGGCCGCGGTCGATGACGACCTGGCCGTCCGGGCGGGTGGTCTGGAAGAGCGCGCCGCCGTCGCCGGTCTCCCAGATGGAGACGGTCAGCGTGTCGCCGGGCCAGACCGGCCTGCTGAACCGGCCGTACATCGACTGGAACCGGGCCGGGTCCGACCCGCACAGCGCGTGCAGCAGGGCCCGGCCGGTGACGCCGTAGGTGCACAGGCCGTGCAGGATGGGCCGGTCGAAACCGCCCCGGGCCGCGAATTTCGGGTCGACGTGCAGCGGGTTGCGGTCGCCGGACAGCCGGTACAGCAGCGCCTGCTCCGGACGGGTCTCCAGCGTCACCGTGTGGTCCGGGTCGCGGTCCGGGCGGGGCCAGGGCTGGCTGGGGCCGCGGTCCCCGCCGAAGCCTCCCTCGCCGCGGATGAACACGCCGCTGCGCGCCGTGACCAGGGGCTCGCCGGTCCCCGCGTCGACGGCCTGGTACTCGGTGACGGCCAGGGCGCCGGAGCCCTTGTCGTAGATGCCGGCCACGGTGGCCGTGGCGCTCACGCTGCCCTCGACCGGGAGGGGCCGGTGCAGTTCCACGGACTGCTCGGCGTGTACGAGGAGGGCACGGTCGAAGTCACCGAGGTCGTGGCTGGCCGGGGCCTGGGAGACCAGCACGCCGTAGGTCGGCAGCACCTTCTGCTCGAGGCCCTCGGAGTTCTCCGTGGTGAACTCGAGTTCCTTCAGCGGGTCACCGAGCCCGGCGCCGACGCCGATGGCGTAGAGCAGGGCGTCCTTGCTGTCCCAGGACTTCCGCAGCGGTTCGCCCGGCTGGCCCACGACGTCGTGGTTGAGTCCCATGGTGACCTCCGGTGTTCTAGAGCGTAGTTCTAGAACCGATCCTCGCGGGGGTTCCCGGGCGTGTCAATCGGAGGGAACCCCGTGGGAAAGCCAGCGGCGGATCACGGTCGTCCGTGCGCACCTGTTCAGTCTCCAGGGGTTTCCGGGGAGCCGCCGGTTCTCGGTGACCGGGAGATGATTTTCCCAGGCTCCCACTCCAGGCCGAGGGGGAGCCGCCAGCCGCGCTGGTAGGCGACGATCCGCAGCAGGAAGCCGGCCGCCACCGCGACGACCGTGCCCGCCGCGTCGTGCAGGGCGGGGACTTGCACCAGGATCACCTGCAGGGCGGCGACGAACATGGCGACGGTCGCGTACAGCGGCCCCGCCGTGAAGACGGTGGGAATCCGCTGGAGCATCACCTCCCGGGCCACGCCGCCGCCGATCGCGGTGATCGTGCCGAGCAGCACGGCGGGCAGCCAGCCGAGCCCGGCCGCCAGGGTGATCAGCGCGCCCGCGGTCGCCCACAGGGAGATCGCCGCCGCGTCGACCAGCAGGAACAGGCGGTCCCACGCCCGGTGCTCGACGTGCATCACGAACGCGACGCCCGCCCCGGCCAGGGCCGTTGGGATGTAGGCCGGATGCACCAGCGCGGCGGGCGGGCCGTGCTGCAGCAGCACGTCGCGGATGATCCCGCCGCCCAGGCCCGAGATCAGCCCCATGGCCCCGAACCCGAACAGGTCCAGGTCCTGGCGGCGCGCCACGGCGCCGCCGAGCAGCCCGTTGGCGAAGACGCCGAGCAGGTCGAGGATCGTGGTAAGGAGCTCTGTCCGCACGATTCAAAAGCGTATTTCACGCCGGGTGCCAGGGGCCTCCGTGCATGAGGCGGCGGGCGTACTCGCAGACCGCGTCGATGATCGCGCCGGATTCGGCCGGGGACGAGGCCGCGGCGACCTCACGGGCGCCCTCGCCGATCAGCGACGTCAGGATCGAGGCGTAGACCCGGTCCTCGGGCCGGTCGGTCAGCCGCAGCAGGGAGTCGTTCTGCCCGATCCACTCCCGGGTCCGGCGGCGGCGCAGCGCCTCCCAGCCCGGCGGCACGTCGCCGGAGGAGAACAGCAGGGCCAGCCCGCGCCGTTCCCAGCTGCCCGTCATGAACGCCCGGGCGCCCGCGTCGAACAGCCCGGCCGGGTCGGTGACGCCCGAGGCCCGTGCCGCGGCCACCGCCCGCTCCGCCGCCTCCTCGTGCGCGGCCTGGTGCTGTTCCCACAGGGCGATGAACAGCTCGGCCTTCCCGCCGAAGTGGTGATAGAGGCTGCCGACGCTGGAGGAGGCCCGCTCCACGATGTCGGCGATGCTGGAGTCGGCGTACCCGCGCTCCGTGAACACGTCCCGGGCCGCGTCCAGCAGCCCGCGCTGGGTCTGCTCGGTGCGGCTCCACTGCCAGGTCATCGGTCACCGTCCAGGTCATCTCTTGACACGCCGCCCTGGGAGAACTGAAGTGAATTCTAGTACCGGATTCTGTCAAGGAGGAATGCCGTATGCCAGGAACACGACTAGGCGGACGGGTGGCGATCGTCACCGGCGCCGGGCGAGGGATCGGCCGGTCCGTCGCGATGCTGCTGGCCCAGCAGGGTGCGGCGGTGGTGGTCAACGATCTCGGCGCCTCGATGGACGGCTCGGGCGCGGACGCCAGCCCGGCCCGGCAGGTGGTCGACGAGATCACCGGCGCGGGCGGGAAGGCCGCGGTCAGCGGCGCCGACATCTCCGACCACGCCGCCGCCGAGGGACTCGTGCGGGGCGCGACCGAGGAATTCGGCCGCCTGGACATCCTGGTCAACGTCGCCGGGATCCTGAGAGACCGGATGATCTTCAACATGACCGAGAAGGAATGGGACGACGTCATCCGCGTCCACCTCAAGGGCACCTTCAACACCACGAAGTTCGCCGCGGCCCACTGGCGCTCGCTGCGCGAGGAGACCGCCCAGAACCGGATCATCAACTTCACCTCGGTGTCGGGCCTGCACGGCGCGCCGGGGCAGCCGAACTACGCCGCGGCCAAGATGGGAATCTGCGGCCTCACGTGGTCCAGTGCCAACGCCCTGGCCAAGTACGGGGTCACCGTGAACGCCATCTCGCCCGCCGCCGCCACCCGGATGACCGCGTCCATCCCGGACGAGCGGCGGAAGAACAGCAGCGCGGCCAGTGCCCCCGACGTGCGGTCGCCCGACAACGTCGCCCCGGTCGTCGCCTACCTGGCCAGCGAGGCCTCCGGCTGGATCACCGGCCGGGTCATCCACTCCTCGGGCTACGAGATCTCGCTCTACAGCAACCCGCAGCCGGTCTCCCGGATCATCGGCACCGGCCCGTGGGACGTCGATGACCTGGGGGCCCAGGTCGAGAGCTCCTTCGGCCCCCTCCTGAAAGGACAGGGATGAGCGGCAAGGCGATCCCGGTCCCCACACCGGAGACCCAGCCGTTCTGGGACGGCTGCGCGGCCGGCGAACTGCGGATCCAGCGCTGCGCCGACTGCGGGAGCGCGTACTTCTACCCGCGGCCGGCGTGCCCGCACTGCGGCTCGGGGAACGTGGAATGGTTCACCGCCAGCGGGGACGCGACCCTGTACTCGTACGTGATCAACCACCGCGCCGCGCCCGGGTTCGAAGCCGACGCCCCGTACGCGATCGCGGTGGTCCAGCTGGCGGAGGGCCCGCGCATGATGACCAGCATCACCGGCATTCCGGCCACGCCGGAGGCCCTGGAGCTGGATATGCCGCTCCGGGCCCGGTTCGAGCCGCGCGGCGACATGCACCTGCCCGTCTTCGGCCCGGCGGGGGAGGCATAAAAATGGCTGATAACAGCAACAAGCGGGTGATCATCGCCGGCGCCGCCGAGACCGATGCCGTCGGCAAGCTCCCGGCGCACTCGACCCTGGCCCTGCACCTGGAGGGCGCCCGCAACGCCCTGGCCGACGCCGGCCTGACGACGAAGGACATCGACGGCGTCGCCACCGTCGCCGACCCCGGCCCGGTCGTTATCTCCCACGCCCTCGGCATCACCCCGACCTGGATGGACGGAACGGGTGTCGGCGGCACCTCTTTCCTGCTGCACGTCCGCCACGCCGTCGCCGCGATCAAGGCCGGCCACGCGAAGACGATCCTGATCACCCACGGCGAGTCCGGCCGCTCCCGGGTCGGGCCCGTCGGACGCCGCCCCGGCCCGACCTCCGTCCAGGGCCAGTTCGAGGCCCCCTACGGGACGCTCGGCCCCACCACCACCTTCACCATCCCGCTGCTGCGGTACATGAAGGAATGCGGGCTCACTCACGAGCAGCTGGCCTCGGTGGCAGTGGCGCAGCGAAAGTGGGCGGCGAGGAACCCCCGCGCCATGTTCCGCGACGAGATCACCGTCGAGGACGTGTTCGCCTCCCGCCTGGTCGCCTACCCGTTCCACCTGCTGGAGTGCTGCCTGGTCACCGATGGCGGCGGTGCCCTCATCGTCACCTCCGCCGACCGGGCCGGGGACTTCCCCAAGCCGCCCGTCCACGTGCTCGGCACCGGCGAGGCCGCCGAGACCCCGCTGATCTCCCAGATGGAGGACTTCACCGAGTCCAAGGCGTTCCGCCTGTCCGGGGCCGCCGCGTTCGCGGAGGCCGGGATCACCACGGCCGACGTGGGCCACCTGATGATCTACGACGCGTTCGCGCACGTTCCGATCTACGGCCTGGAGGCGCTCGGTTTCGTCAAGAAGGGCGAGGCGGGCCCGTTCATCGCCGAGGGCAACACCGAGCCCGGCGGCTCCCTCCCGCTCAACACCAACGGGGGAGGCCTGTCCTACACCCACACCGGAATGTACGGCATGTTCGCCATCCAGGAGGGCGTTCGCCAGATCCGCGGCGAGGCGGCGGCCCAGGCCGGCCAGCCCGACATCAGCGTGGTCCTCGGCAACGGCGGCATGTTCGCCACCTCCGGCACCCTCGTCCTCGGGAGGCAGCCGAAGTCCTGAAAATCCTTATATCCCGAACGGATCAGGGTTCCCCCGTCGTCACCAGTGCTTTCCGTCCCTCAAGGAAACGGCGCTCGGGCCCGGTGCCGACCAGGGCCAGGGCGTCGGTGTAGGCGGCGGCCGCCTCGGCGTTCCGCCCGAGTCGGCGCAGGAAATCGGCCCGGGTGGCGGGCAGCAGGTAGTAGCCGTCGAGCGTGCCGCCGACCTCCAGTTCTCCCGTGATGGCCAGGCCGGCGGCGGGCCCGTCGGCCATGGCCACGGCGACCGCCCGGTTCAGTTCCACCACCGGCGATCCGGTGAGCCGCGACAGGATCCGGTAGAGCCGGGCGATCTCCGGCCAGTCAGTGCCGGCCGCGGCGGGCGCGGTGGCGTGACAGCCGGCGATGGCCGCCTGCACCTGGTACTGGCCCGGGTCCCCGCGCAGGAGCGCGTCCCCCAGGCAGGCGCGGGCCCGCTCGATCTGGCCGTGGTCCCAGCGGGACCGGTCCTGGTCCTCCAGCGTGATGAGGTTCCCGGCGCCGTCGGTCCGGGCATCCCGCCGCGAATGCTGGAAGAGCATCAGGGCCAGCAGCCCGCGGGCTTCCGGCTCCTCCGGCATCAGGTCCGCCAGAACCTGGGCCAGGCCGATGGCCTTGTCGCACAGGTCCCGCCGGATGAGATCGGCCCCGGCGCTGGCCGAGTAGCCCTCGTTGAACACCAGGTACAGGACCGCCAGGACACCCGGGACCCGTTCGGGCAGCGCGGCGGCGGGCGGCACCCGGTACGGGATCTTCGCGTGCGCGATCTTGCCCTTGGCCCGCACGAGGCGCTTGGCCATTGTCGCCTCCGGGACCAGGAAGGCCCGGGCGATCTCGGCGGTGGTCAGCCCGGTCAGCGTCCGCAGCGTCAGCGCGACCCGGGCCTCGGCGGCGAGGGCCGGGTGGCAGCAGGTGAAGATCAGCCGGAGCCGTTCGTCGGGGATCCCGCTGTCGTCAGTGTCATCGGGGGCATCGCTTTCCCGGCTCGCCATCACGGCCAGCTCCTCGATCTTGGCCCGGTGCGTGCCGGCGCGCCGCAGCCGGTCCAGCGCCTTGTTCCGGGCGACGGTCATCAGCCACGCGCCCGGCCGGTCCGGCACGCCGTCGTCCGGCCAGCGCACCAGGGCCTGCGCGAACGCCTCCTGAGCGCATTCCTCGGCCAGGTCCCAGTCCCCGGTGTAGTGAATGAGCGCCGCGTTGAGGCGTCCCCATTCGGTCCGGAACGCCTCCGCCGCGGCCTGCTCGGCTACCGCTCGTTCCCGTCCCAGAGGGGTCTCACCTCCAGGATCCCGCCGCGCGCCATCGGGTGCCGCGCCGCGATTTCGAGGACTTCGTCCAGGTCGGCGCAGTCGAGGAGGTCGAACCCGGCGATCTGCTCCTTCGTCTCCGCGAACGGCCCGTCGGTCACGAGGATGCTGGCGTCCCGCTCGCGGACGGTGCGGGCGGTCTCCGGCGGCTCCAGTTCGCTGCCGAACACCCGGATCCCCGCGCCGTCCGTCTCGGCCACCCACGCGTCGACCGAGGGCAGGTCCTCGAACACCGCCGGGTCGACCGACGGGTCGGTGACCACCAGCAGCAGGTACCGGGTCTTGCCTTCCGCCGGCCCGGTCAGGCGCCCGCCCGGGGCGTGCGCGGGGAAGGCCCGGACCTCGGTCGTCCCGATGGGCGGAGCGGGGTGCCGGCCCGCCTGCCGCACGGCCTCGTCCAGGCTGCCGCACTCGAGCACGTCGTACCCGGCGATCTGCTCCTTGGTCTCGGCGAACGGCCCGTCGGTGATGAGGGTCCTGCCGTCCCGGACCCGGACCGTGGTGGCGTAGTCGGGGTGCAGGCGGCTGCCGTGCAGGCGAACCCCGGCGGCGTCCAGTTCGCCGGCCCAGGAGGCGGCATGCGCGCGGTCGGCCCGGAACGCCTCCGGCGTGGCCGGGGCCAGGTCCGGGTCCATGCTGTGGATGAGTGCGTACCGCATCGCTGTCTCCCTATCGGCCGCTGCTGGACAGGGCCCGCCGGATCCGGAGCCGCAGGTCCCGCAGCCCGGCCGCGATCTGGGCGGAGGGAAGGTCCTCGGGCCGCCGCTCAGCAGCAGTGTAGAGCTGGTAGGAGTTCGTGGGAAGCATCGTGTTCTCCGTTCGCCTGGAGCCCGCTGCGGGCTCGTTTCGCTAGGGCGACGAACGGGATCCGGTCAGATGGACACCTCCGGAAAAGAAATTCCCGGGCTCTTGACGGCGCCGGACCGCTATCTAGAATTCGATTCTAGGATTAGCTCGCGCGCAGGAGGATGTCCATGGAACTCGACCTCGGACCCGAGATCGCGGAGTACCGCGCCAGCCTGCGGACGTGGATCGAGGCCGAGGCGCCGCCGGAACTGCCCGGACTGTACGACTGGCACGCCCCGCAGGGCGCCGGCAGCGGACAGGCCACCGCCATGGCCAAGGCCATGGCCCACCCCGCCTACGCGGAATGGTCGGCGAAACTGGCCGAGGCGAAGCTGATCTGCCCCCAGTGGCCGGAGAAGTTCGGCGGGCAGGGCCTCGACGCCGTCCGGGTGGCCGTGCTGAACGAGGAGTTCCACCGGGCCGGCGTTCCCCGGGTCTCCCGGGGGATGGGGGAGTCCCTGGCCGGGCCGTCCATCATCGTGCACGGCACCCCGGAGCAGCAGGCCCACTTCCTGCCCCGCATCATCTCCGGAGAGGACCGCTACTGCCAGGGCTTCTCCGAGCCCGACCACGGCTCGGACCTGGCCGCCGTCGAGACCCGCGGCGTCGTCGACGGCGACGAGATCGTCATCAGCGGCCAGAAAGTCTGGACGTCCGGGGCGTCCACCGCCAACCGGATGTTCCTGGTCTGCCGGACCGACCCGGACGTGCCCAAGCACGCCGGCCTGTCGTACGTGCTCATCGACTTCACCGCGCCCGGCGTCACCTACCGTCCGATCAAGCAGATGTCCGGGGCGTCGGAGTTCGCCGAGGACTTCCTCGACGGGGTCCGCGCCCCGCTGTTCAACGTCATCGGCGGCCTCGGCAACGGCTGGAAGGTCGCCATGACCACCCTCGGCAACGAGCGCGGCGGCCGCGCCACCGTCCAGCACCTCGCGTACGAGCGGGAGTTCTGGGAACTGGCGGCCGCCGCCCGCAAGAGGGGCAAGGACACCGACCCGCTGGTCCGGCAGCAGCTGGCCTGGGCCTACACCCAGGTGCAGCTCATGCGGTTCAGCGGCCTGCGGAACCTGGCCCAGGTCGCCGCCGGGAAGCAGCCCGGCCCGGAGGCGTCGGTCGCGAAGCTGTTCTGGTCGGAGTACCACCGCAGGCTCGGCGAGATCGCCATGGCGATCGAGGGCGGCGACGGGCTGCTGCGCCCGGAAGGCGACGGCTATCCGGTCAGCGAATGGCAGCAGGTCTTCCTGGCCAGCCGGGCGGGCACCATCTACTCCGGCACCAGCGAGATCCAGCGCAACATCATCGGCGAGCGCGCCCTGGGACTGCCGAAGGAACCCCGCGTGCAGAATCGGCCGGCCCGTGGCTGAACCGCACGAGCTGAATCACGAGGCGTCCCGCGCCCTGGTCACGCCGGAGCGGCTGCGTTCGTTCTTCGCGCCGCGATCCATCGCCACGGTCGGGGCGTCCGACAACTCCGGCTGGGGCCGGTTCATCGTCACCAGCTGCCAGGTCACCGGGTTCGACGGCCCCCTGATCCCGGTCCACCCCCGGGCGGAGACCGCGTTCGGCCGCCCGGTCACGCGGAACCTCCGCGACCTGACCGAACCCGTGGACCTGGCGTTCATCCTGGCCCCGCTGCCCGCCGTGGAAGGCGTCCTGGACGACATGGGCGCCGCGGGGATCAAGAACGCGATCGTCCTCGCCTCCGGCTACCGCGAGGTCGGCGAGGAAGGAGCACGGATCGAGGATTCCCTCGTCGCCCGGGCCGTCGCCAACGACATCACCCTGCTCGGCCCGAACTGCCTGGGTTTCCTCAACGCGCACACCCGGGCCGCCCCCTACGCGCTCACCCTGCCCCCGCCGCTCACCGCCGGGCCAGTCGGCGTCGTCCTGCAAAGCGGCGCCCTGGCCAGCGTCGTGCTCTCCTTCGCCCGCTCCCAGGCCATCGGCCTGTCCGTCCTCACCTCGGTCGGCAACGAGTCCATGATGAAGACCGCCGACGTCATCGAGTACCTCATCGAGGACGAGGCGACCAGGGTCATCGCCCTGTTCCTGGAGGAGATCGGCGACCCGGAGCGGTTCGCGGCGATGGCCATGCGGGCCGACGCCGCGGGCAAGCCCGTCGTCGCCCTGAAGGTCGGCTCCAGCCCGGCCGGGCAGGAAGCGGCCCTCGCCCACACCGGATCGGTCGCCGGCGACGACGCGGTCGTCGACGCCGCGCTGCGCCAGCTCAACGTCATCCGCGTGACCAGCCTGGAGGAACTCCTGTCCACCGCGGCGCTGCTCGGCTACGGCCGGCACCCGGCCGGCCGGCGGATGGGCGTCCTCACCGCTTCCGGCGGCGCCTGCGACATCGTCGCCGACGCGGCCAGTGCCGAAGGCATCGAGATCCCGCCGTTCGCGCCGGAAACCTCCGACGCGATCACCCCGCACATCCCGGATTTCGTCACCGCCAAGAACCCGCTCGACGTCACCGGCTACCAGCTGGCGAACGTCGCCGGCGCCGGCGGTCTTCTCCCGGTTGACTACGCGCTCGACGCCGCGGTCAGCGATCCCGGACTGGACTTCGTCATCTACAACGGGCTGAACCTGCCCGACGCGAGGCCGCCGGACGAGGCCATGGCCGCCCGCCTGGAACGGCGGGTCGCTTACGTGGCGGAGAAGGCGCGGTCCGCCCCCGTCCCGGTGATCCCGATCGGGTCGACCTGCGTGAACGTCAGCGACTACGGCCGGCAGCAGCTCACGAAGAACGGCCTGTTCCTCCTGCCCGGGCTGGACCTGGGCGTCCGGGCCCTCGGCCACGCCGTCCGCTGGACGCAGAACCGCGGCACGGCCCGGCTCGGTTTCCCCGGCGGGTTCGCGGGCGCCGTCGGCACGGCGCCGGTCCCGACCCGGGTCGCGGCCGCCGGCGGCCCCTGGTCCGAGGCCGAGGCCCGTGACCTTCTCGCCGGCGCCGGAGTCCCGGTCGTCCCCGGCGGGCTGGCCACGTCCGCGGACGAGGCCGTCGCCCTCGCGCGGGACGCCGGCCTGCCGGTCGCGCTGAAGGTCTGCTCGGCCCAGATCACCCACAAGTCCGACATCGGCGGCGTCGCCCTCGGCCTGGCGACCGACGCCGAGGTCCGGGCCGCCTACGCCAAGGTGACCGACGCCGGCGCGGCCGTCGGCGGCGCCGTCATCGACGGCGTGCTGGTGACGCCGATGCGATCCGGCGGCGTGGAACTGCTGGCCGGGGTGACGGTCGACCCGACGTTCGGCCCCGTCCTCGCCGTCGGCCTGGGGGGTGTCTGGGTGGAAGTCCTCAACGACACCGCCCTGCGCGTTCTCCCGGCGGACACCGGGGAGATCAAGGCGATGCTGGGCGAACTGCGCGGTGCCTCGCTGCTGCGCGGCGCGCGCGGCGGCCCTCCAGCGGATCTCGACGCGGTGGCCGGGGCCATCGCCGGGATCGGCCATGCCGCCCTGTCTCTGGGCGGCACCCTGCGGACCCTGGAAGTGAACCCCCTGCGAGTGGACGGACACCAGGTCGAGGCCCTCGACGTCCTGGTCGTCACCGGCGAAGTCACGGCGTTATTAGGAGCAGACGATGAACCTGGGTGTCAGCGAAGAACACGAAGAACTGCGCGCCTCGGTCCGGAGGTTCCTGGCCGACCACGCGCCCCTGCCGCGAGTCCGCGAGCTCATGGAGACCCCCGACGGCCTTGACCAGGCGGTGTGGGACCAGGCCGGCCGGCAACTGGGCCTGCAGGGCCTGGCCATCCCCGAGGCCTACGGAGGCGCCGGGTTCACCTTCGCCGAGCAGGCCATCGCCCTGGAGGAACTCGGCGCCGCCCTGTACACCGGCCCGTACCTGGCCAGCGCCGTCCTGGCCGCGACCGCCCTCCTGCACAGCCCGGACGAGAGCGCCCGGGCCGACCTCCTGCCGCCCATCGCCTCCGGGGAGACCATCGCCACCCTGGCGTTCGCCGAGGACGGCGCCTCCTGGGACCCGGCGTCCGGCGCGACCGCCGCCGTCAAGAACGGATCCGGCTGGACCCTCACCGGACACAAGAGCTTCGTCCTGGACGGGGCCACGGCCGGGCTGATCCTGGTCAGCGCGAACACCGACGCGGGCCTGTCCCTGTTCGCGGTCGAAGGCACGGCACCAGGGCTGACCCGGGCGGAACTGCCCGCCCTGGACCAGACCCGCAAACTGGGCCGGCTCGAGTTCACCGGCGCGCCCGCCCGGCTGATCGGGTCCCCGGGCGACGCCGCCGGAGTCCTGGACCGCACCCTGGACATCGCCGCGATCGCCCTGGCCGCCGAGCAGCTCGGGGGCGCCCAGCGGGTCCTGGACATGGCGGTGGCCTACGGGAAGGTCCGCCACCAGTTCGACCGGCCGATCGGATCGTTCCAGTCGATCAAGCACCGCTGCGCCGACTTGCTCACCGAAACCGGCTCCCTGCGGGCCGCCGTCGCCTACGCCGCGGCCGCGGTCACCGAGTCCCCCGACGAGATTCCGGTCCTGGCCTCGATGCTGAAGGCCTACGCGTCGGAGACGTTCTTCCACGCCGCCGCCGAGAACATCCAGATCCACGGGGGCATCGGCTTCACCTGGGAACACGACGCCCACCTGTACTTCAAGCGGGCCAAGTCCAGCGAGCTGTTCCTCGGCGACGGCGCCCACCACCGCGAGCGTCTCGCCACCCGCATCGGGCTGTAACCGCCCGGGGCACCTACCCCCGCGCGGCAGGCACCTACCCCCCGCCCGGCAGCCCACCTACCCCCGGGCGGCGCGGCGCGGGTAGCGGACCGCGTGGGGGCGGTGCTCCCCGGACAGGGCCGCGCCCCGCAGCGCTTCGAGGAACCCTGCCGGGCCGTCGAAGTCCGGCAGTTCCACGTAGGCGGCGCCGACCCCGTCGGCGTCGTGCGCGTCCGAACCGGCAGCGGACGGGATGCCGTACTCGGCGGCCACGGTAGCGGCCAGCCCGTTCTGGGCCTGATCGGTGATTTTTGAGTTGAAGACCTCGATGACGTCCACGCCGCCCTCGGCGCACAGCGGCTCCAGCTTCCGCCCGAGGCTGGAGCGGACCGGGTCGAACGGGTGCGGCACGTAGACCAGGCCGCCCTGGTCGCGGATCCGGGTGACGACTTCGGGCAGCGGCAGCACGTAGGGGATCCGTTCGGTCAGGAACAGGCCGATCACGTCACCGGCCTGCGTGCGGATCTCCTCGCCGACGATGATCCGGACGCCGAGCTCTTCCTGACGGACCTGGGCTTCCTCAGCCGCTTCGGTCACGTTGTGGTCGGTGACGCAGATGACGTCCAGGCCGGTGCTCTTCGCGCGTTCGGCCAGCTGGTCCAGCGTCAGCGCCGAGTCGCCCGACGCGACGGTGTGCAGGTGACAGTCGATCCGAACCTGTCCCTCCGGGGCCCTCGGCCCGGGGACCGGCGCCGGGAACGGTGCCCGCATCAGCCCGGGATCTCCGCGCCCAGTTCCTCCAGGAGAGGCCGGGAATAGGTGACCCGGCCGGTGAGGGTCTTCGGCTCGGCGCGGCACAGGCGGAGGGCGGCCTCGGCCATGACCCGGGCCGGTTCCGCCTCCGGGTCGTCCCAGGTGGTCAGGTGGTGGAAGACCGTGCCCGGGGTGGGGACCACGCGGGAGGGGGAGAGGGCGTTGACCGCGATGTCGTCGTCGTACAGTTCGGCGGCCAGGCCGGTGGAGAACCGTTCCAGGGCGGCCTTGCACATGCCGTAGACCGTGGAGCCCCGCCGGGCGAGCTGGCTTGGAGGCAGTTCGGGGTGGCGGCCCGCGCGGGAGGAGATGTTCAGGATCCAGCCGCGCCCCCGCTCCCGCATGTGCGGGATCACCAGCTGGGCGAGGTGGAACGGCGCGGCGACCTGGACCTCGAACATGAGCTCATAGCGGCGGGGAGCGAAGTCCTCCACCCGGGTGAAGTACGTGACGGCCGCGTTAGCGACCAGGATGTCGGGGGCGCCGAGCTGCTCGGCCACCTCGGTGACCAGGCGCTCCCGCTCCTCGGTCACCGACAGGTCGGCCTGGATTGCCACCGCGGTGCCGCCCGCCGCCTCGATCTGCCCGGCCGTCTCGGTGATGCTGCCGCCGAGCGGGTGAGCGCGGGCGTCAGCGGTCCGCGCCGCGACCGCGACGGCGGCCCCCTCGGCCGCGAACCGGCGAGCGATCTCCGCCCCGATGCCCCGGCTCGCCCCGGTCACGATGGCCACCCGGCCGTCAAGAGCTCCCATACCTGCCCATGCTAGAAGCGGATTCTAGAAATGCAATGAATGCTTCCCGGATCCCCGGGCAGCGACATGGCATGGCAACGGTTTGGAGCGATGAGGATAAGAACTACGCCGTGGACTGGGACTGGGGCCGCCGCTTCACGGTCTGGACCCTGACCGGGCGGTACGCCGAGTCCAAGTACGCCGAGAAGGTGCTGGACCACGACCTCCCGTCCCGCCCGTCCAGCGAAGAGGCAGCCGGCTCCGAGGCCCGGCGCTGGTGGCAATCCCAGGGCCGCTCGGAGGTCCGGGCCGCGGCAGACCGCTGACGTCCCGGCGCCCGCGGCGATAGCCTGCCGGGCGTGCGCGAAGAACTGCCGCGCGGTTCCGCATGGCTCGTTGATGGTGGAAGCGCGTTCTGGAAATGCGGTGAACGGTTCGTTAGCGTAAGCCCATGCTCTCCCGCGCGGTGACGCCCGCGTATCCGATCGAGACCGCGCGGCTTCGGCTGCGCCCGATCGATCCCGTCGATGACCTGGAGGCCCTGCACGCCTACCAGTCGCTGCCGGAAGTCTGCTGGTAGATCCCGCGTGAGCCGCGCACCCGCCAGGACATTGCCCGCCGTCTCGCCGAGCCCGGAATGGGTCGTTCCACCGCGACCGGGCCGGGGCAGGAGATCACCCTCGCCATCGAGGTCACGGAGACCGGCCTGGTCGTCGGGGACGTGATGCTGGCCTGGACCGATGAGACCAACGCGGAGATCGGGTACGTGATTCACCCGGACCACCAGGGCCACGGTTACGCGACCGAGGCTTCGGCGGCGCTGCTGACCCTTGCCTTTGACGCTGACCAGGGCCTCGGGGTGCACCGGGTGACCGCTCGCGTCGACCAGCGGAACCCGGCGTCCGCCGCCGTCCTGCGCAAACTGGGCATGCGGCTGGAAGCGACCCTGACCGAGAACGAGTGGTTCAAGGGCAGGTGGAGCAGCGAGTGGGACTTCGCCATCCTCGACCGCGAATGGCGGCCGCGGGCATGCCGGTACCCGCGGCCGGAGGGAAGCTGATCCCGGTCGCGGGTACCCGTCTATTTCGGCGGCGGGCAGTGCCCCTGGTTGTCGCGCGCGGGGTGCCTGAGGCCGTCCGGGGCGGTATCGGTCAGGCGGCCCGGGCGGGCGGCGGGGGGTGGCTGCGCAGGACCCGGCCGTCAGGGCTGGTGACACGCACTTCTCCGTCGGGCAGGAGATCGATCGCCCAGCCCCACCTGTGCACGCAGATGTCGTGATGATACTGGCATAGCGTCACGCATGAGTCGACGCTGGTCGGCCCGCCGTCTTTCTTATGTTTGACGTGGTGGACGTCGGACTGGGCGGGGCGGCGGTCGCAGCCGGGCCAGCGGCATCTCTGGTCCCGGCGGATGACGGCGCGGCGGATAGCGTCGGGGATCGACTGCGCGAAGCCCACGTCCAGCGGCAGTGACCGGCTGTTGCAGGGGTGCCCCAGCAGGCCGGTGCGGAGGGCCGAGGCCAGCCCGCCGGGTCCGGACACGAATCCGATCGACAGTTTCGCGACCGCGTGCTGCAGCGCTTCCCATTCCTCGGGCGACAATCCCAGGGGCGGCACGCTCGGGTTCTCGGTGGTGCCGGCGGGCCGGTGCCCGGTGAGGGCGCCGGCGACGACTTCGATGATCTCGGTGATGACGTTCCAGTCCGCGCCGCCGGTGACTACCGGCGTGATGAGAGCGTCGCAGGAAATCGTCTCGGCGGCCGTTCCGGACAGGAACACGTGGTGGCCGGCGGCGGCCCCGGCGGCCAGCCACGCGTCTTCGATAGCGGTGGCGCCGGGAAGGCCGAGCAGTTCCGCGAGAGAGACGACAGCGTCGATGCGGGTGTCGGCGCCGGCCCGGTCCGGGGTCATCTTCGCCCGGATCAGCAGTTCGCACGCCTCCTGGAGAGCGTCGTGATACCGCTGGGCCTGGGTGCGGTCGTCTTCGGTGCCCTGCTTCTTTCCGAGGGCGTCCAGCACCGCCTGCAGCGCGGCGGTGCATTCGGCCGTCAGGTCGCCGCGCATGTGCCCGGCGCCACCGTACGTCGGATCCAGGGTGAGGCCCCGGTCGGCGAACCCGTCATCGGGCTCGTCCGGGTCGGGCTGCTGAGACTTCCAGGTCTCGATGGCCGTCCGGATGAGCATCCTCAGGTCGTCCAGGTCGGCCCCGCGTGCCATCGCGTCCAGCAGGAGAGTGTCGATCCCGTCGCGCATCTCCGGCGGCAGTGGCTTCGTCAGGCCGATGATCTCCCGCGCCCACGACAGCGACAGCAGTCCGGCGGCCATCGCCTCGTCCAGAGCGGGCCGGGCCGTCACCTGCCGCATCTGCTTCACCTGGCCGCGGGCCGCCGGGAACGTCGTCTGCGTCTTGTGGGCCAGCCAGGAGGCCGAGGTCGGGTAGCCCTCGCTGTCGTGGCAGTCGTTCGCGTCGAAGCGGGACAGGCAGGCGTTCCACGCCGCGGAGTACTTGGCGCCGATCCCCGAGAGCGTCAGCAGGATCTCGCTCAGCGCCGCCGGGTCGATCTCGTCCCGCGCGGGCCCGTTGAGGAAGTCCAGGGCGGCCTCCGCCATCGCCAGCGCCTCACCGACGCTGCCCGGACTCCCGTCGCCTGCGATGCACACCCTGGACCACCTCCCCCTGATGCTCTCTTAGGTCCTTACATTCGATAGTGACATCGAATGTATCCATAGTCAAATTGATCTTGTGGGAATTCATGATCGAATAGATCAAAGTTGGAGACATGTCAAGATGGCCTGTCTGCGATGAGGGGCGGGGAGAGACGATTGACGCACTTGGTGGGGAGTAAGGACCGTTTCGCCCTGGAACTGGGCGAGCGGAGCGGAGGCCTGCGCCGGGTGGACGTCTGGCTCGCGGGGCAGCATCTGACCTGCGATGACGATATGGCCTACGTCCCGCAGCTACTGGAGAGCCTGCGTAGTGACCGTGCAGGGCTCGACTCCGTCAATCGCCTGCCACCGCCCTTTCCTGGCTTGCCGCCTGAGGCGGCTCACCGGCGGCTGCAGGCGGAGGATGGCGAACGGAGAGAACAGTGGTGGTTCCTCCGCTGGGGACCGACAACGGACAACGTGGTCACGTATCTGTTCCGGGACGGCGAGCGTCTGGTGATCACCGCGGAGTTCTGGCGGGACGAACATCTGCAGCGTCACCCGGAGCATGCAGGAGCGGTCTTCGCGGCCGAGATCCCAGCGGAAGAGCTCGCGACCGTCTTGCAGGATGCTGCCGCTGCCCTCGGCCAGAGATGGTCATCCAGCGATGGGTAAGCGTTACGCGGGCACAATCGAGGAGATCGAGGGTGATCGCTGGCCGGATCGGGACCGGATGCGACCTGGCATCCCCGACGCCGGCGGACGCCGGGGACCGAGAGGTCCCGGGCCTTGGAGAGTTCTCCCGGTACTGCCCGGTGTCCGGTGCTGGCCGCTCCGCGGCCACGGGGGGACGTCCCCCCGCGCCCCCGGGCCGACGGTCATGGCCCGCTGTGGTGCGGGGCCATGCTCGGGCCGGGGCCCGCTGTCGCGGTCAGGTGACCGTAGTCTCGCTGGACAGCACAGCCAGGAGACCGGGCTGACCCGCCCGGCCGCAACGGCCAGAACAACGGCGATTTTCGAAGAGCAGAACCCGGTCTGCCGTTAATAAGCCACCAGGGTCAAGGCCTGGGCCAAAACCTTTACAAGCGGCCCGGGGTGCGGGTACATGGCGCGGGCGGTCGGCCGGGGGCCGCTGGTCTCGGGTCCCTTTGGTCTCGGGTCCCTTTCCCGGGCTGGGATGGTCAGGGGCGAGCGGCCGGTACAGGCAGGTCCTCGATGTGCGCCAGGATTCCGGTTTCCAGGGCCACCCACAGGGAGGCGTCGGCGGCGATCGCCAGTCCGTGGGGTTCGGCGCCGGGGCGGAAGCGGGCTTCGGCGGTGACTTCGCCCTCAGGGCTGAGGCGGACTGCCGAGCTGGCGGCCCACAGGGTGACCCAGCAGCCGCCGTCGGCGGTCACCGCCACCGCGTGCGGGCGGCTGGTCCGGTCCGGCAGCGGGAACTCGGCGATGGTTCCGTCGGCGGCGATACGACCGACCTGGCCGGCGTTGATCTCGGCGAACCAGGCGGCGTCCCGGTTCGCGTCGATACCGACGGGGCCCGCGTCGGCGGTAGGCAGCCCGCGGGTCGTGATGGTTCCGTCGGCGGTGACCCGGGCAATCGCGTTGGCTTGGTTGAGCGTGACCCACAGGGTGTCCGCAGGCCCAGGGCAGATGATCGACGGCATGCTGCCGGGCGGAACACCGAACTCGTCGTGCCGCCCGTCTTCGGCTATCCGCCCGATCCGGTCGGCACCGCCCAGCAGCGTGTACCACAGGGCCCGGCCGGGGCCAGCGCACAGGCCGTAGGGCGCGCCCTCCGCCGTCAGCGTCGGCCGGGACGAAACGTCTCCGTCCGGGGCGACGCGGCCAAGGAGACCGTCGCCGCGGCTGAACCACAGGGCTGCGTCCGGACCGTGGGCCAGGACCATGGGGCGGCAGTCCCCGGCGTCCAGCCGGACATGGCTGACCGTACCGTCCGGGGCCACCCGGGCCAGTTCCCCGCGTTCGACGAGAGTCGTCCAGACGGCCCCGTCGCGAGCGATCGCGACCCCGTAGGCTCCCGCCCCGACGTCGTATTCAGTGATACGCACACCGTCATCGTCACATCGGCGTCAAATGCTTTTCGGGCGGAGTACCGTTGCGTCGTGGGCCGGCCGCTGCTTTTCCTCGACGTTGACGGGCCGTTGATTCCCTTCGGGGGGCCGCCGGACTGGTATCCCGCCTACCAGGAGCCGGCCGCCGGGAACCCGCTCCTGGCCAGGGTGAACCCGGCGCACGGGCCCCGGCTTCAGAAGCTCGGCTGCGAACTGGTCTGGGCGACGGCCTGGGAGCATCACGCGAACTCCTATGTCGGGCCGATCCTGGGCCTCCCGGAGCTGGACGTGGTGACCTGGCCGGAGCCATCCATCGTGGAAGCCGTCTACGACGAGGACCTCGGGCTGCACTGGAAGACCCGGGCGCTGGTCCGCTGGGCGGAAGGACGGCCGTTCGCCTGGATCGATGACGAGCTGACCGAGGCCGACCAGGACTGGGTGGCCGACAACTATCCCGAAGACGCGCTGCTGCACCGGGTCAACTCCGTCGTGGGGCTCCGCGACACGGACTACGTGACGCTCAGCCGCTGGCTTTCCGAGTGCGGCGGTTGAGGAAGCGGGACATGTAGTCCTGGGGCTCGCCGGTGAGGAAGGACTCCGCGAACGGGACGACGCTGTCCTCGACGGCGTC